>NZ_JALLKV010000073.1:0-23257 GCF_023093815.1 Pseudomonas sp. PNPG3 | reverse complement strand
TATCGCCCTTAAGAGGTGTCCGGGATCATTAGGCCAGTTCAGCATGCCCGCGAAGCAGGCGACGCGGTGGATGGCACCGGCTGCGCCGGTGTTCGCGGGTAAACCCGCTCCTACAGGTATGGCGTATTCCTTCAGCTGATGGGGTCCCTGTGGGAGCGGGCATGTTCTGCGAAGCAGGCGACGCGGTGGAGGGCACTCTGGTCCGGGCAATATGCCGACGCCGATGTTCCGCTTGCGTGATTGCCTGAGCAAGAAAGCGGATGCAGGCAGAACTGGGGATGCGTACAGTAGGTTGATCGCAACCTGGCAGGAGCCTGCTTATGTCCAGCGCATTCACCTTCATGCAGTCACCCGTCGGCACCTTGACCCTGGTAGCCCGTGGCGAGTGCCTGACAGCCGTACTGTGGGAAGAGGAGCGGGAAAACCGCGTGCGCCTTGGTGCCCTGCACCGTGATGACCAGTGCCCGGTACTGCTGGAAACCGCTCGCCAGCTCGGCGAGTACTTTGCCGGCAAGCGCCAGCGCTTCGACCTGGCGCTGGATTTTGCCGGTACCGAATTCCAGCGTCAGGTGTGGGCTGCGCTGTTGGCGATTCCGTTCGGCGAAACCCGCAGCTACAGCGACATCGCCCGACAGATCGGCAACCCCAGCGCGGTGCGTGCGGTAGGCGCCGCCAATGGCCGCAACCCGATTTCGATCATCGCCCCGTGTCATCGGGTAATCGGTGCATCTGGCAGCCTGACCGGCTTTGCCGGTGGCCTTGCGGCAAAGCAGTACCTGCTGGCGCTGGAAGGCCGGCAAAGCCTGGCACTGGACCTGTAGATGTCAGCAGAACCAGCTGGCGGCCAGGCAGACCAGCAGGGCCAACGCCGAGCCGGCCATTAGGGTGTACTGCCGATGGGCCCGGCGCGCATGTGGCTTGACTGCACGCAGATACTCGCCGGGTGTCGGCGCATCAGGCCGGTGGCGCAAACCCTCGGCTACATCGGCCAGTTGCCCATGGATGAGCAGCCCCGTCAGGTAATAGGTACAGGCGTAGCTCAGCAATGCCAGGAACAGATAGATCATGACGGGTGCGGGGCCAAGGACACCGCCATGGCACTGGCGCTGGCGGTGTCCAGTACGATCAGCCCTTCGCTGTGGTCGTCCAGGCTGGCCAGCAAGCGTCCCTGGCTGTCCCACGCCGCCGAGCCGCCAGCGCCGATGAAGGTGTCGGCCGGCCCCACGCAGTTGGCCAGCAACACTGCCATGCCCAGCTCTCGAGCCACCTCGGAGTAGTGCAGGTAACCCTCGCGAATGCCCTTGGCAGTTTTCGCCACACTGACCAGGTACAGGTCGGCGCCGTGTTCCCGCGCGGCTGCCGCATGCGCCATGAACATCGATTCGTAGCAGATCGCAGGCGCTACCCGGTGCGCGCCCACCTGCAGCAGCAAGGCTTGATCGCCTGGGGTGAACCAGGGCAGTTCATCATCATGCAGGCGCCGCTTGGCATAGGCCTGGCGCGGTACACCGGGGCTGAGGATTGGCATGCCGATACGAATGCCATCAGGGGTCGGCAGTGGCAGGCCCGCTGCGACAGTGATACCAAACCGGTCGCAGGCTGCCTGCAGCGGGTCCAGCCGTGCCGAACTGACTGGCAGGGCGGCCTGGCGCGCTAGGGTTGGTTCATAGCCGGTCAGCGACAGCTCGGGAAATACCACCAGTTCGGCACCAAGGGCCGCGGCCTGTTCGATGCAGGCCAGGTGGCGTTCGAGGTTGGCTTGCACATCGCCCTTGAGCGACGCCAGTTGCACGGCGCACAACTTCATGAAAAACCCTTCCCTGGTACAGGTTGAAGGGCCGAGCATACTACCGGCACCAACGCCTGTACCAGTGAAGGGATTTTCAGGATGCCGGGTGGACGGCGAAACGCTGGCGGAACCAGTCGTCGAGCATGGCCTTTTCTGCATACAGGCGGTCGCTGCTGCTCGTGACCCGGCCCGGGCGGCTGAGGTACATCTTGTCGCTGACCCGTTCCTGCGCCTGCTGGTCGGGTTTGCCCGGTTGGCTGAGGGTGTAGCTGAGGTCGATGGTCGGCCAGGTGATTTCGCGCATGAAGCGTACATCGTAGGCCTGGCTGTGCCAGGGCTCGAAACGCCCGGCCAGGTCGATGTCGCGAATGTCGATGACCAGTTGCTGGCCAGGTTGCAGGTAGCGTTGGCCAAGCTTCTGCAGGTACTGGGTCAGGGTTTTCATCACATAGGCGTCGGCGCCACGCTCGTACCCGTGGCTGTCGAGGCTGGCATCGCGGAATTTTTCCGGATGCTCGAAACGTACCTCGACCTGCGCGGCCGGGGCACCTTGTGCCATGCTGTCCAGAGACAGCGCCATGAGCACGGCACACACGAGGGCGGTACGCATGATGCACCTCCGGGGCAGATTGTGTGTGCCTCCATTTTACCCCTGGCATGGCGGCACCAGCAGAGGAAGATTGTAATGGCACGGTTTCGGCGTCTGATTGCCAACCTGCGTGGGCGTGACCTGGCGGTGGGCGATATCCATGGTCACTTCCAGCGCCTGCAGCAATGCCTGGATGGGGTGGGGTTCGATCCGGCCGTGGACCGCCTGTTCAGTGTTGGGGACCTGGTCGACCGTGGCCCGGACAGCGAGGCGGCGCTGGATTGGCTGGCGCAGCCCTGGTTCCATGCCGTGCAAGGTAATCATGAGGCCCTGGCGATTACCCGCGTGCGCGGCGGGCGGCTCGATCTGGACATGTATCGCGCCGCCGGGGGGGGCTGGTTTCTGGACCTGCCGAGGGCTCGGCAGTTACGTTTCGTCGAGCGCTTCGAGCAGCTGCCGATCGCGATAGAGGTTGAAAGCGCGGCCGGCCTGGTAGGCCTGCTACATGCCGACAGCCCGTACGCCGACTGGACGGTGTTGAGGACCTGGCTGGAACTGGATGACGACCCGCAGGTACGGGAGGTGTGCCAATGGTCGCGGCGGCGCCTGAAGGTAGGCGATACCGCGCCCGTGCAGGGCCTGCGTGCCTTGTTGGTGGGCCACACACCGGTGCTGGAGGCCAAGCTGCTTGGCAACGTCTGGCACCTGGACACTGGCGGCTGGGCCAGTGGCCATTTCACCTTGATGGACATGCGCACCCTGCAACTGGTCAGCCCCAGGCCAGGTGAAACAACAGTGCCATAGCCAATAGCACCAGCATGGCCCCGGAGGCCCGTTCCAGCCAGGGCAGGCTGCGGGCGAAGCGCCGCAGCACCAGCGAGTTGCCGATGGCCACGGCAACCAGCAAGTCCCACAGCAGCACAATGCTGAACATCCACAGGGCACAGGTTGCTTTCCAGGCAAAGCTGGCGCTGGCGACCATGCTGACCAGGCTGGCATAGAACAGCGCATTCTTGGGGTTGAGGATGCCGGACAGGAACCCCATGCCCAATCCCCGCCACCACCCATGGGCGGTCTGTTTGCCAGCGACTGTGCCCAGGCTGGTTTGCCCGGCATGGCGCAGGAACAGGGTGCCGATGTACAGCAGGTAGCCGGCGCCGGCCAGTTGCAGGGCGGTGAACAGCAGGCTGCCTTCCTGCAGCACCGACAAACCGGTGAAAGCCATGGCGATGAACACGCCATTGGCCAGGGCGATACCCAGGCAGGCGCCGCTCGCGACGCGCCAGCCAGCGTTGACCGAAGTGCGTGCGACCAGGAAGAAGTCCGGGCCGGGAGAGAGCAGGGCGAGGAAGTGGGCGAGGGCGATGATCAGGAACTGTTGCATTGGGGTGAGGCTGCTCTGGAGGAAAAGCCTGACTCTGCCCTTCGGCGCTCATGCCGTATTGAACAATATTGCAGGCCCATTGCCGGGGCTGCTGCGCAGCCCTTTCGCGACACAAGGCCGCTCCCACATTGAACGGCGTACGCAGCACCTTGTGGGAGCGGCCTTGTGTCGCGAAAGGGGCGCACAGCGCCCCCATGGTCTCAGAGGCTGTGCAAGTCCCGATACTGCCCCGGTGTCACCCCCACATGGGCCTTGAACACCCGCTGGAAATGGCTTTGGTCGGCAAAACCGAGCCGATAGGCCACCTCCGCCAGGGCCTGCCCTTCACCCAACAATTGGCGCCCACGGTTGACCCGGGCATTGAGCAGGTAGGCATGCGGCGTAAACCCGGTGGCCGCGCGAAATGCGCGAATCAACTGGTAGCGCCCAAGCCCGGCCTCCCGCGCGAGTACCGCCAGGCTCAACTGCGCCGGGTCCTGGCCTTCGATGTGCGCAATCAGCCCACTCAACGCGGTCACCCCCAGGGCCGGTGCCGGTGCCAGCGGCGCGTGCCTGGCAAAGTCCAGGTCACCCAGAAAGGCAATCAGCGCGGCATCCTTCTCACCATTGCTGGCGTTGGAAAACAGCAGACTGTTCAGTTCGCAGAACTGCCGATACACCTCCGGCACCTGGCAGATACGTGCCGGCTCGCCGGGCCCGGCACCATCCAGCCCGGACTCCAGGTGCAGCTGTGCCAGCCAGTAGGCATCCACATGCAGCATCTGGTAGCTCCACGCCTGCCCGGGCGCGGGGTTGCAGGCATGTACCCGGCGGGCCGGGACCAGCACCAGAGTGCCAGGCGTCAGGCGTTGCTGGCCGTTGCCGGCACCGGTGAAATGACTGTGGCCGGCATCCACCACACCGATGGAAAACGTTGGGTGGCTGTGGGCCTTGTAGCAGGCGCGGCTATGGCAGGCGCGGCGGCTTTCGACATGCGGCAGGGCCGGGTCGCGCCACAGCGCGGCATGGGAACGGGGCATCACAGGGTCCTCGATATGCCCGGCAGCTTATCAGGCGCCGCGCACCCATACAGTTTTTTCCACTGGCTGTAACTTGACCACCAGGCCAGCTAACCGCCGAAATAGGCGCCTGTTGCCAAAGGAAAACGATAATGGACCTTTCAAGCCTGCTGCTTTTCATCCCCGCCTGTTTCGCCCTGAACATGGCGCCGGGGCCGAACAACCTGCTGTCGCTGCACAATGCCAGCCGTTACGGCCTGCGTACGGCCTGCGTGGCCGGTGGCGGGCGCATCGTCGCCTTCAGCGGCATGATCGCCCTGGCGGCGATGGGCCTGGCAGTGGTGCTGCACACCAGCGAATACCTGTTCCTGGCCATCAAATTGGCGGGGGCGGCCTACCTGTTCTATATCGCCTGGCAACTGTGGCGGGCACCGGTGGGCGAGGCCGCGGTTGCAGGTGATCAGCCACACGGCACCTGGCGTCTGGTACGCCAGGAGTTCTGGATGGCTGCTGGTAATCCGAAGGCTATCCTGATCTTCACCGCGTTCCTGCCGCAGTTCGTTTCGGTCGGCAGTACCACTCCGGTGAGCGAGCAGTTCCTCTGGCTGGGTGCGTTGTTCCTGTTGCTGGAATGGGCCGCGATCGCCATCTACGCCGGCCTGGGGGCGTACATGCAGCGCTGGTTCAGCCAGCCCGGCCCACGCCGGCTGTTCAACCGGGTCAGCGCCTCATTGCTGGGCTGCGCCGGCCTCGGGCTGCTGGCTGCGCGGCGCTAGAACTGCCAGCGCAGGCCCAGGTTCACGCCGCTGGCTTCCTGCTGGCGGCTGTCCAGGTTGGCGGTGTACTGCACGCCGCCATGCAGGCTCAGCGCTTCGTTGACCTGCGCTACCACGCCGCTTTCAAGTTGCACCGAGGTATAGCGGTAATCGGTCTTGATCTTGTCGACGCCATCGAAGGTCAAGGTGTCGCGGCCACCGTCGCCATGCCACAGGTTGACTTGCGCATAGGGTTGCAACAGGCGGTCGCTGCTGCCTTTGAAGGCCCCCTCGAGCCGAACCCCCAGTCGGCCGGTCAGCTCGACCTGGGCGTCGTGGCTGATGTGGGAGACGCTATCGCTGGCGCTGTCGAGCGAGACTTTTTGCGCGATCACCTGAGCCTGCGGCTCCAGTACCCAGCGTTCGGACAGAGCGATGGGATAGCCGGACTCCAGTGAAGCGGTCCAGGCGTGGCCGTCGATGTTCAGCTTGTCACCACGGTCCGAACGCGCCCGGCCATCCAGGTTGGTGTACTGCAGCACGGCGTCGAGGTAGCCGCCCTGCGGTCCGACCAGCGTCCAGTAGGCGCCGACGCTGTCGCCATCAAGCTCCAGGTCACCGACGCTGCGGTTCTCCACGGCGAGGGCGAAGCCTTTGACGTCGGCGTCCAGACGGCTATGGCTGACGTAGATACCGATGTGCTGGCGATAACCGCTGTCGCCAACCTTGGCATACAGGTCCTGGCCCACCTTGAAGCCGTACAGGTCGCCATCCAGGCTCGGGCTGACCGTGCCGCTCCATTGCTGACGTAACGCGCCGCCATAGGCCTGGCCCCAACTGGCGGGCACGGCGCCGTCACCCTGCAGCAGCTGCTGGTCGCCCTGACGCTGGTGGAACGTGCCCAAGGCCTGGCGGGCGATGATCGCGGCGCCCCTCGGCGCAGTGGCGTACAGCGGGACTTCAGGCCGGTACAGCGGCAGGCTCTCGCCTTGGATCGGGGCAGGCAGCTCGACCTGGCCGGGCGCCGGGGCCGCGACAGGCGGGGTAGCGGCGGGTGCGATGACCACTGGCTCGCCCGGTTGCGTTGGCTGTGTCGGCTCGCCCGGTTCCGGCGCAGGGGCCGGAGCGGGTGGCGCAACCAGGGTGGAGCGCAGGTACCAGCTGTTTTCACTGCCTGCAGTCACGCCGCCCTTGAACAACCGGTAGTCGTAGGCGCCGGCTGAAAGGGTCTGGGTCTGGACAAATGCGGTGGCCGTGCTGACCGCGCCGTCACGCGCTTCAACGACTTGAATACCGTTTTGCGCCGTCGCCGCGCCAGCGCCGTTGAGGTTGTTGATGAGCAGCTGGGTAGAGCCGCCAATCGCACCACTGCTGACCACCAGGCGATCGGAGGCGGCGCCGTCGCCGGCCAGCATGCTGTTCAGTCGCAGGGTGCCGTTGTTGCCGGTGTAGTTGCCCTGGATGGTCAGGCGGCCCTGAGCGTCGTTGCCACGGCTCAGGTCTATGGTGCCGGCGTTTACCACGGACGCCTTGTTGCCATTCTGGATGCTGACGATGCTGCCGTGGCGACTTGTCAGTGTGCTGGTCGCGTCGACTTGCAGGGTACCGGTGCCCGTGGCTGCGGCTATCGGTTTCTGATCGGAGCCCAGGTCACCCAGGGCCAAGCTGTCGTTCAGGGTCAACTGGCTGCCCTGGTTCAGGTTGATGGACTCCCAGTTGACATACAAGGCACCCTGACCGACCTTGGCTTGCTGAAACGTCAGGGTATCCGTGCCCGTACCACCGTCCAACAGCACTGTTGAACTGCTCAAGTCGAGTGTGCTGACGGTGGCCGTGTCATTGTCGGCGCCCATGTCGACTTTCTTGCCGATCTTTCCGCTCGTCCAGTTGAAGTTATCGTCGCCCTGGCCGGCACGTATCTCGCCTTTGAGATTGACGCCTTCGACATTGATCTTGTCTTTGCCGCTGCTGGTACTGAGATCTCTCCCGATGGTGCCGCCAGCCAGGATGTAAGTATCGTTGCCAAGGCCGCTGACCACGTTGCCAACAACGATGGTTTCCACACCAAGGTTTTCGGACATTTCAAGGAAGTTATCAGCCATCTTGAGGTCGATGCTGCCAATGCTGCCACCCTTGAATCGGGCCGTATCGCCATCTTCGAAGGCACCCTTGATGGTCCCCTTGGTCATGAGGAAATCGTCCATGGCACCGCCTTGATTGAGCGACCCTAGTTCGCCACCAGACATGTTGAACGTGTCCTGCCCCTCGCCTTGTTGCAACGATGTGACCTTGCCGCCGGTGATGATGAACTGATCTGCAGCTGGCGTCTGAACGATGGCGCCCAGGTCCTCGCCTGCTGCAACGGTCAGGGATTGGGCATGAGACAGCAAAGGCAAAGTCAGCAGAGGGAGTGCGGCAGGCAAAAGCAGGCGAGGGCAGCGCATAGGCAGGTCTCCATTAGAGGGGCCACTGCCTGAGTTGTATGTTTTGTACGGTAGGGGGACAACTGGCAAAAATGTCAGGTGGCCCGGGGCTATCAGTCGCGGTAGAACGTCTGCACCAGGTGATAGCCGAACTTGCTCTTGATCGGCCCGTGCACCACGCGCAGGGGCTTCTTGAAGATCACCTGGTCGATGGCGCCGACCATCTGCCCGGGGCGGATTTCACCCAGGTCGCCGCCACGCTTGCCCGAAGGGCAGGTGGAGAACTTTTTTGCGAGCACGTCGAAAGCCTCGCCATTGGCGATGCGCTGCTTGAGCTTTTCGGCTTCGTCAGCGGTCTTGACCAGGATGTGGCGGGCTTGGGCTTTCATGGGGTACCTGTGCTTCGGGGCGAAAAAGGTCGGCATTATGCCTGATCGAGTCGAGTGGAGGCCATTGTGGGAGCGGCCTTGCGTCGCGAAAGGGCCGCAAAGCGGCCCCAGAAATCTATGCTTGGCTGCTGAAATCCCGGGGCTGCTTTGCAGCCCTTTCGCGACGCAAGGCCGCTCCCACAATGACGGTGAATACCTTCATTACGGGGTGCGCAACTCCTCGCGATCCCGGAACTGCTCCAGCGCCTCGGGGTTGGCCAGGGCGTCGGTGTTCTTCACCGGCAAACCATGCACCACATTGCGAATCGCCAACTCCACCAGCTTGCCGCTGATGGTACGCGGGATGTCATCGACCTGGGCGATCACCGCCGGTACATGGCGGGGCGTGGTGAACTGGCGGATCACCTGGCGGATGTGCTGGCGCAGGGCCTCATCCAGCTGCAGGCCGTCACGCAGGCGAACGAACAGCACCACCCGCACATCGCCTTGCCAGTCCTGGCCGATGGCCACGCTTTCCAGCACCTGCTCGACCTTTTCCACCTGGCGGTAGATCTCCGCCGTGCCAATGCGCACGCCACCGGGGTTGAGCACGGCATCGGAGCGGCCATGAATCACCAGCCCGCCGTCGGCACGCTGTTCGGCGTAGTCGCCCTGGGCCCACACCCCCGGGAACTGGCTGAAGTAGGCGTCGTGATAGCGGCTGCCGTCCGTGTCCTTCCAGAACCCCAGCGGCATGGACGGGAAGTTGCGCGTGCACACCAGCTCGCCTTTTTCGCCCAGCACCGGCTGGCCATGCTCGTTCCACACCTCCACCGCCATGCCCAGGCCCTTGCACTGGCTCTCGCCACGGCGCACTGGAAGGGTCGGGTTGCCCAGCACGAAGCAAGAGACGATATCGGTGCCGCCGGACATCGACGCCAGGCACAGGTCGGCCTTGATCTTGCGGTACACGTAGTCGTAGCTGTGTGGCGACAGTGGCGAGCCGGTGGACAGTAGCAGGCGCAAGCGCGCCAGGCGGTGGCTTGCCGCAGGTTCCAGGCCCGCCTGCTCCAGTGCCGCCAGGTACTTGGCGCTGGTACCGAAGGCCTGGATATCCTCGGCGTCGATCAGGTCCAGCAGCCGCTCGGGGCCGGGATGGAAGGGCGAGCCGTCATACAGCACCAGCGTGGCGCCCACCGCCAGGCCGCTGACCAGCCAGTTCCACATCATCCAGCCGCAAGTGGTGTAGTAGAACAGTACGTCATCGGCTTTCAGGTCATTGTGCAGGCCATGTTCCTTCAGGTGCTGCAACAACACGCCGCCAGCGCGGTGGACAATGCATTTGGGCACGCCGGTGGTGCCGCTGGAATACAGGATGTACAGCGGGTGGTCGAAGGGCAGCGGGGTGAAGCGGGGCTCGCCGCCGGGCTGATAGAACTCGTCCCACAGGCTGACATTGGCGGCCTGGAATTCGTCGACACGCGTTCCGCTACGGGTGTGGGGGACCACGATCAGCTGTTCCAGCCCGGGCAGCTGCGCGCACACCTGGTTGACCTTGTCCACCTGGTCGATGGCTTTGCCGGCGTACTGGTACCCGGCGCAGGCGATCAGCAGCTTGGGCTCGATCTGACCGAAGCGGTCGATGATGCCGTGCACGCCAAACTCGGGCGAGGAGCTGGACCACACCGCACCGAGGCTGGTGCAGGCAAGCATGGCGACCAGTGTCTGCCAGGTATTGGGCATGATGGCGGCTACGCGGTCGCCGGGGCCGATGCCGGCGGCCTTCAAGGCTGTTTGCAGGCCGGCCACCTGGGCGGCCAGCTGGGCATGGGTGAACAGCTGACGCTGGCCGTCTTCGCGCACAGCGACCAGGGCCGGGCGGTCGTCACGGCGGCGCAGCAGGTGTTCGGCAAAGTTGAGGGTGGCGTTGGCGAACCACTGGGCATCGGGCATCTGCGGCCCTTCGCTGAGCACCTGGCTTGGCGGGTTATGCCAGTGAACGTGGAAGTAGTCGGCAACGGTTTGCCAGAAGGCAGGGCGCTGCTCGATGCTCCAGCGGTGCAGCGCGTGGTAGTCGTCGAGTTGCAGGTTGTAACGCAGGTTGACCCGGCGGCGGAAGGCATCCATCCGGCTGGCCTCGATCTGCGCCGTGGAGGGGCGCCAGAGCACATCGTTCATGCCGAACCTCCAGATGATCATTTGGATTCGAGGGCGCCTTCGCGGGCTCGCCCGCGAAGAAGCCCCTGGCAACAGGGGCTTGCGCGTTACTCTACTTTAGCCTTTTGCACGTCCTGCGACGCGGTCCAGACGCGGTAGCGCACTTCGACGTCCTTGGGCACATACACCACCACCGGCAGCTTGCTGTTGTAGCGCAGCATGAAGCCTTCACCGACCACTGGCACGAAGGCCTCGGTCTTCTTGCCATCGGGGCAGGCCATCAGTGTGCTGGCCGGGCCGCTGACCTTGTCCAGGCGGTAGTAGCTGTAGCCCCAGCCTTCCAGGGTACGTTCCTCCAGGCTGCCGCCCAGGCGCTGACGATTGCAGTCAACCTTCAGGGTCTTGCCGGCGAGGATTTCCAGTTGGTAGGTCGACTCATCAGCCTGGGCCGGGAGGTGGATGACATGCCGGGTAAAGCCTTTTTCCGCCTCGGGGTAGGGCGCGACGTCCTTCAGGCTGGCTGCCATCGCGGGTGCGGCGGCAGCCAGGGTCAGGGCCAGAATCGCGGTCATCGGGGTTGGGCGCATAGGGCCTCCTTGCAGATAAACGAATGCAAGACCGCCGCCAGGCCCAGGCCGCTCGTCACTGGGCCAACCAGCCACCATCGACGTTCCAGGCGGCACCGCGAACCTGGCTACCGGCCTCGCTGCACAGGAATAGTACCAGCTCACCCAGGTGCTCGGGGGTGACGAAGGCCAGCGACGGTTGTTTTTCTGCCAGCAGATCGTGCTGCGCTTGCAGCGGATCGCCACCGTTGGCAGCACGATCGTCGATCTGCTTCTGCACCAGCGGGGTCAACACCCAGCCAGGGCAGATGGCATTGCAGGTGACGTTGCTGGTGGCGGTTTCCAGGCCCACCACCTTGGTCAGGCCGACCACGCCGTGCTTGGCCGCCACATAGGCCGCCTTGCCGGTAGAGCCGACCAGGCCGTGCACGGAAGCGATGTTGATGATGCGCCCCCAATTGCGCGTGCGCATGCCGGGCAGGGCCAGTCGCGTAGCGTGGAACACGGCCGACAGGTTGAGGGCGATGATCTTGTCCCAGCTTTCCAGCGGGAACTGTTCCACTGGCGCCACGTGCTGGATACCGGCGTTGTTGACCAGGATGTCGACGTCGCCGAACTCGCGCGCGGCCACGGCGAACAGCGCTTCGATCTGGGCCACGTCCGAGAGGTCGGCCGGGTGATGGGCTACCTTCACCCCGTGCCGGGCGATCTCCGCCAGCGCCGGTGCAGGGTCGCCGAAGCCGTTGAGCACGATGTTGGCGCCTGCGCGAGCCAGTACCTGGGCAATGCCCAGGCCGATGCCGCTGGTGGAACCGGTGACGAGTGCGGTCTTGCCTTCGAGGGTCATGCAAAGCTCCTTAGACGATGCCGGTGACGTAGAACGTGGCGATGACCACGAACACCGCCAGGGTCTTGATCAGGGTAATACCGAAAATGTCCTTGTAGGCCTCGCGGTGGGTCAGCCCGGTCACGGCCAGCAGGGTGATGACCGCACCGTTGTGCGGCAGGGTGTCCATGCCACCGCTGGCCATGGCGGCCACGCGGTGCAGTACTTCGAGCGGGATGTTGGCGGCATTGGCGGCGGCGATGAAGGTGTCGCCCATGGCCGCCAGGGCGATGCTCATGCCGCCCGAGGCAGAGCCGGTGATGCCGGCCAGCAAGGTCACGGTAATCGCTTCGTTGACCAGTGGGTTGGGGATGCCGCGCAGGGCGTCGGCCAATACCAGGAAGCCCGGCAGCGAGGCGATCACCGCGCCAAAGCCGTATTCCGAGGCGGTGTTCATGGCCGCCAGCAAGGCACCGCCCACGGCGCTTTTGGTGCCTTCGGCCAGGCGGGTGCGGATGGCGCCGAAGGCACACACCAGCACCATCAGGATGCCCACCAGCAACGCTGCCTGCACCGCCCAGATGGCCGTGAGCTTGGCCACATCGCTTTGCACCGGTGCGCTCATGCCGGGCAGTTGCAGGCTGTGACTTGGGCCGTACCACTGCGGGATCCAGTGGGTGAACAGCAGGTTCATCACCCCCACCAGCAGCAGCGGTGACAGGGCCAGCCAAGGGTTGGGCAGCGCCAGGTCGGCAGCGGTCTCCGGTTCGTTGCGCAAATCGCTGCCATAGCCTTCACCGGCGCGCTGGGCCTTGTTGCGCTGGCGCTGCAGGTAGGCCATGCCGGCGCAGAACACGAACAGTGTGCCGATCAGGCCCAGCCATGGCGCGGCCCAGGCGGTGGTGTTGAAGAAGGTGCTGGGGATGATGTTCTGGATCTGCGGGGTGCCGGGCAGGGCATCCATGGTGAACGAGAACGCGCCCAGGGCGATGGTTGCCGGAATCAGGCGTTTGGGGATATTGCTCTGGCGGAACATCTCGGCGGCGAACGGGTACACCGCGAACACCACCACGAACAGCGAAACGCCGCCGTAGGTGAGCAGCGCGCAGACCAGCACGATCACCAGCATCGCCTGGCGGGTGCCGAGCACGCGGATGGCGGCGGCGACGATCGAGCGCGAGAAACCGGACAGCTCGATCAGCTTGCCGAACACGGCGCCCAGCAGGAACACCGGGAAGTAGAGCTTGATGAAGCCGACCATTTTCTCCATGAATACCCCGGTGAATGCGGGGGCCACGGCGGACGGGTCGGTGAGCAGTACCGCACCGAGGGCGGCGATGGGGGCGAAGAGGATTACGCTGTAGCCGCGGTAGGCAGCCAGCATCAGCAGGGCCAGAGCGGCGAGGGCGATGAGCACGGTCATCGGGGTGGGTCTCCTGGGTGAGTCTTGTTTTTATCGGTGAGCAGGAGATAGCGGGAATCGTGCCAGTTTTTAACTCACTGATTTATATAGGTATTTTGTTTTCTTCTGAATTTTTGTCTCTGTCTTGAGATTTTGGGGCCGCTTTGCGGCCCCTCGCGACACAAGGCCGCTCCTACATGTGCACCGCGATCTCCTGCAGGAGCGGCCTTGTGTCGCGATCGAGGGCAAAGCCCTCGCGACAGTCTCGAAATGGAAACAAAAGTCTCCACTCAGAGACCGAGCGCTACCATCTTCTTATACAGCGTTGACCGCCCCAGTCCTAACGCCGACGCAGCTTCCGGCACATTTTCCCCATGTTCGGCCAGTGCCCCAACAATCAGCTCGCGCTCAAATGCCTCACAGGCCTCACGGTAAGTCTGCCGCATAGGTTCACCCGCCACCGGGCTCAACGGCCCCAATGCCGCCCGAAGATCCGCCACCCCCAGCCGCGGCTGATCCGCCAGCAGCGTGGCCCGCTCTAGCACATTGCGCAGCTCGCGAATGTTTCCCGGCCATGCATGCCGCGCCAGTAGCTGCTGCGCTTCGGCCTCCAGCTCATACTGGCTGCCCAGTTCGCCCAGGATGGCCTCGCACAGCGCCGGCAGGTCCTCCAGCCGTTGCCGCAGTGGTGGCACCTCGATCGGCAGCACATTCAGCCGGTAATACAGGTCGGCGCGGAATGCCCCTCGGGCGATGGCGGCCTGCAGGTCGATGGAAGTGGCGGCAATGATGCGCACATCACTGCGCAGCATCTGGTTCGAGCCTACCGGCTCGTATTCCTTTTCCTGCAACACCCGCAGCAGCTTGCTCTGCAGGGCCAGCGGCATGTCGCCGATCTCGTCGAGGAACAGCGTGCCGCCTTCGGCCAGTTGCAGCTTGCCGGTGCGGCCCTTGCGGTCGGCGCCGGTAAAGGCGCCGGGGGCGGTGCCGAAGAATTCGGCTTCCAGCAGTGTTTCGGGGATCGCCGCACTGTTGATGCTGACAAACGCCTTGTGCGCCCGCGCCGACGCCGCATGGATGGCATGGGCCAGCAGTTCCTTGCCGGTGCCGGTTTCGCCCAGCAGCAACACCGGCGAATCACTGCTCGCGCCACGCCGGGCGCGGCGCTTGGCCTCCAGGCTGGCGGCGCTGCTGCCGACGAACTGGGCGAAGCTGTACTTGGCCTGGCGAGCGCGCAACTGCGAGCGGGTCGAGGCCAGTTCCTGCTGCATGCTGGAGTAGCGTTTGAGCAGCGGCGACAGGCTGCGCAATTCATCGAACAGGGCAAAGCCGATGGCACCGATCAGCGCGCCCTGGTCGTCGTGGATGGGCAGGCGCATCACTACCAGCGGCTCGTTAGGGGTATCGAGCATGTCCAGCAGGATTGGCCGGCCATTGTTCACTACTTCGCGCATCAGGCTGCCCGGGATCACCGCCTCGCATGGCTGGCCGATGGCACTGGCGGCGTCGGCCAGGCCAAAGCGCCGGGCGTAGCGCTCGTTCATCCAGACGATGCGCGCCTGGCGGTCGACGATTACCGTGCCCTCGCTGGACTGCTCGATGATCTCGAACAGCGAGCGGATCGCCAGTTGCCGTACCTGGGGGTAGTCCTTGAGGCTGTCGCTGTCGTGCATGGGTAGAAATCCTGAAATCTGTAAAAGCAGGGCCGGCCTCTTCGCGGGTAAACCCGCTCCCACAGGTACCCCACAGCCTCAGGATTTGTGGTGACCCTGTGGGAGCGGGTTTACCCGCGAAGAGGCCAGACCTGAAAACCTATCCCCTGGGGTCGAACGCCTCGCGCAAGGCATCCCCGATAAACACCAGCAGCGACAGGATCACCGCCAGCACAAAGAACGCGGTAAAGCCCAGCCACGGCGCCTCCAGGTGCTGTTTGCCCTGGGTCACCAGCTCTCCCAGCGAAGCACTCCCGGCCGGCATGCCGAAACCGAGAAAATCCAGCGCAGTCAGGGTGGTGATCGCCCCGGTCAGCATGAATGGCACATAAGTCAGGGTCGCATTCATGGCATTGGGCAGGATGTGCCGCAGCATTACCTGGCTGTCTGGCAACCCCAACGCTCGGGCGGCCTTGACGTACTCCAGGTTGCGACCGCGCAGGAACTCTGCGCGCACCACGTCGACCAGCGTCAGCCAGGAGAACAGCGCCATGATCCCCAGCAGCCACCAGAAGTCCGGCTCGACGAACCCGCTGAGGATGATCAGCAGGTACAGCACCGGCAACCCCGACCACACCTCAAGCAGGCGCTGGCCGACCAGGTCGACCCAACCACCGTGGTAGCCCTGCAGGGCCCCGGCCGCCACCCCGATCAGCACGCTGACCACGGTCAGGGCGAAGGCGAACAGCAAGGATACCCGCGTGCCATATAGCACCCGGGCCAGCACGTCGCGGCCCTGGTCGTCGGTACCCAGCCAGTTGCTCGCGCTCGGCGGGCTGGGGGTGGGCACCTGCAGGTCGTAGTTGGGGGTATCGGCGCTGAACGGGATGGGGGCGAACAGCATCCAGCCACCTTGCTGTTCGATCAACTGGCGTACATACGCGCTGCGGTAGTCTGGCTGGAACGGCAGCTGGCCGCCGAACTGCTGCTCGGTGTAACGCTTGAGCGCCGGCACGTACAGGTCGCCCTTGTAGCCCAGCAGCAGCGGTTTGTCGTTGGCCACCAGCTCGGCGCACAGGCTCAGCAGCAAAAGGGCGGTGAACAGCCACAGCGAAACCCAGCCCAGGCGGTTACGGCGAAAGCGTTGCAGGCGGCGACGCGAGATCGGCGAAAGCATCAGTGTGCCCTCGCGTCGAAGTCGATACGCGGGTCGAGCAGGGTGTACGACAGGTCACCGATCAGGCGGATCAGCAGGCCCGCCAGGGTGAAGATGAACAGCGTGCCGAACACCACTGGGTAATCCCGCGACACGGCCGCCTCGTAACTCATGCGGCCAAGGCCATCGAGCGAGAAGATCACCTCGATCAGCAACGAGCCGGCGAAGAACACCGTGATCAATGCCTGCGGCAACCCGGCTACCACCAGCAGCATGGCATTGCGCAGCACGTGGCCATACAGCACCCGGCGTTCGCTCAGGCCCTTGGCGCGGGCGGTAACCACGTATTGCCGGGAAATCTCGTCGAGGAAGGCGTTCTTGGTCAGCAGCGTCAGGGTGGCGAAGCCGCCGATCACCAGGGCACCGACCGGCAGCACCAGGTGCCAGAAGTAGTCGGCGACCTTGCCCAGCAGGCTGAGCTCGTCGAAGTTGTCCGAGACCAGGCCGCGCACCGGGAACCAGCTGAGCGAGGTGCCGCCGGCGAACAGCACGATCAGCAACAGGGCGAACAGGAACGAGGGCAGGGCATAGCCGACCACGATCAGTGCACTGCTCCAGGCATCGAAGCGGCTGCCATGGCGCACCGCCTTGCGGATGCCCAGCGGGATCGACACCAGGTAGGTGATCAGCGTGGCCCAGAAGCCCAGCGACAGGGTTACCGGCAACTTGTCGAGGATCAGGTCGGTGACCTTGGCGCCGCGGAAGAAGCTGTTGCCGAAGTCCAGCCGGGCGTACTGGCCCAGCATCAGCCACAGGCGCTCGGGGGCGGACTTGTCGAAGCCGTACTGGCGCTTGATCTCCTCGATCAGTTTCGGGTCCAGGCCACGGGTGGCACGTGACTCGCCGTGCACCACCTCGGCCCGGGCACCGGGAGCGCCACCGCCGATACCTTGCAGGCGTGCCACCGCCTGCTCCACCGGGCCTCCCGGTGCGGCCTGGACGATCAGGAAGTTGACCAACAGGATCGCCAGCAGGGTCGGGACGATCAGCAGCAGACGGCGCAGTATGTAAGTGGTCATGGCGAGGATTTCCGGCGGTCGGCCATTTGCGCGTTGGTCAGCGCGGCAGGGCTGACTTCCCACCAGGTGTCCAGGCCTTCGTCATAGGCAGCCTGGACCTTGGGCAGGCCGAAGCGGTTCCACCAGACAGTGGAGCTGCCCGGTGGGTAGTAGTTGGGGATCCAGTAGTAGTTCCATTGCAGCACCCGGTCCAGGGCATGGGCGTGGTACAGCATGTCGGCCTGGGTGTCGGCGCGCACCAGGCCGTCGATCAGGCGGTCCACGGCAGGGTCCTGCAGCACCATCAGGTTGTTCGACCCAGGGTCGTGGGCCGCCGCCGAACCGAAATAGTTGTACAGCTCGGCGCCAGGCGACAGGGTGACCGGGTAGCCGGTGACGATCATGTCGTAGTCACGTGCCATCAGGCGGTTGACGTACTGGGCCGAATCGACGTTGCGGATGTCCAGGGTCACGCCAATCTGGGCCAGGTTGCGCTTCCACGGCAGCAGCAGGCGCTCCATGCCTGCCTGGCCGTTGAGGAAGGTGAACGCCAGCGGCGTGCCCTGGCTGTTCACCAGGCGGTCGCCTTCGGGGCGCCAGCCGGCTTGTTCGAGCAGCGCCAGTGCCTGCAGCTGCTGCTTGCGGATGATCCCCGAACCATCGGTGACCGGGGCGGTGAACACGGTGCTGAAGACTTCGTCCGGCACCTTGCCGCGCAACGGTTCGAGCAGTTTCAACTCGCCGGCATCCGGCAGTTGGCGGGCGGCCAGCGGGGTATTGGAGAACACGCTCTGCTGGCGGATGTACATGTTGCGCATCATCTGCCGGTTGCTCCACTCGTAGTCCCACAGCATGCCCAGCGCCTGGCGCACGCGACGGTCATTGAACTGCGGCCGGTCGAGGTTGAACACGAAGCCTTGGGCCACCTGCGGTTTGGCCGGGCCCAGGTGGGCGCGCTGCAGGCGGCCGTCGTCCAGTTGCGCGCCGTTGTAGCCCAGGGTGTAGGCGGTGGCGGAGAATTCGCGGTTGTAGTCGTAGCCGCCGCCTTTGAGCACCTGCCGCGCCACTTCGGTATCACCGAAGTACTCGATGCGCAGCTTGTCGAAATTGTAGCGGCCACGGCTGACCGGCAGATCGCGCGCCCACCAGTTGGCGTCGCGCTGGAAGGTGATGCTGCGGCCGTTGTCGATGCTCCCGATACGGTACGGCCCGCTGCCGACCGGCTTGTCGAAGCCGGCGCCGTTGGCAAAATCGCGCTGCTGCCAGTCGTGTTCGGGCAGAACCGGCAGGCTGGCGAGGTCCAGTGGCAGGGTGCGGCCGTGGTCAGGCTTGAAGTCGAAGCGCACGCTGTGTGGGCTTTCCACCACGACGGCGGCAACATCGGCGAACTGGGTGCGATACCTCAGGCTGCCCTTGCTCATCAGCAGCTCGAAGGTAAAGCGTACGTCCTCGGCGCGCACCGGCTTGCCGTCGGCGAAGGTGGCACGCGGGTCGATCTCGAAGCGCAGCCAGGCATCCTCCGGGCCGCGCTCCATGCGCCGGGCGATCAGGCCGTAGACGGTGTAGGGTTCATCGAACGAGCGCACGGCCAGTGGCGCGTACAGCAGGCCATCGACCTCGCTGACACCGATGCCTTTGTCGATGTACGGCAGGATATGGTCGAACTGGCCAATCTCGATGGCCGAGCGGCGCAGGATGCCGCCTTTGGGGGCGTCGGGGTTGACGTAGTCGAAATGCTGGAAGCTGGCGCTGTAACGGGGGGCTTCGCCGTAGACGGTGAGGGCGTGGGTGGGTGCAGCCTGGCTATTGAAGGAAAAACAAAGCAGAAAAAGGTAACACAGGGCCTGTGGGAGCGGGTTCACCCGCGAATGCGTCCGTTCACGCAACGTCGTTGCCTGATCTGGCGATTTCGCGGGTGAACCCGCTCCCACAGGGGACATGAGCAGCTACTGGCTACTTAGTCCTGGCGGCTGGTCACTTCCAGCAGGTGGTAGCCGAACTGGGTCTTGACCGGGCCTTGCACGGTATTGACCGGGGCGCTGAACACCACGGTGTCGAACTCCTTGACCATCTGGCCCGGGCCGAACGAGCCCAGGTCACCGCCCTGGCGGCTGGACGGGCAGGTGGAGTTGGCTTTGGCGATTTCAGCGAAGTCGGCGCCTGCTTCGATCTGGGCTTTCAGTTCGTTGCATTTCTCTTCGCTGCTGACCAGGATGTGGCGGGCGGTTGCACGGGCCATGGGTACTGCTCCTTGGGGTAAAAAAGGCAAGCCTAGCGCACTTGTCCAGGGTATGTCTCGCCAGGCTTGCGTCCCGCTACCTAGAGTTTTTGTGCCGCCTCGCGCAACAGGGTTTCGGTCGAGGCCCAACCCAGGCAACCGTCGGTGATCGACACGCCGTATTTCAGCGCGCCCTTGCCCAGCGCCTGGCAGCCGTCGAACAGGTGCCCTTCGATCATCACGCCGACGATCGAGCGGTCGCCGGCCAGGCGCTGCTCCAGCACATCGTTGAAAACGGCCGGCTGACGCGCCGGGTCCTTGCCGCTGTTGGCATGGCTGCAATCGACCATGATCCGCGCCTGCAACCCGGCCTTGGCCAGCGCCTGGCGGGCCATGGCGATGCTGTTGGCGTCGAAGTTCGGGCCCTTGTGGCCGCCGCGCAGCACCAGGTGGGTGTCCGGGTTGCCCAAGGTCTCGATGATGGCCGGGTAGCCCTGCGCATCCATGCCGAAGTGGCGGTGCGAGTGGGCGGCGCTACGCATGGCGTCGCTGGCGATGGCGATGCCGCCGTCGGTGCCGTTCTTGAAGCCGACCGGCAGCTCCAGGCCACTGACCATTTCGCGGTGGATCTGCGATTCGGTGGTGCGCGCGCCAATCGCGGCCCAGGCCAGCAGGTCATCGAAGTAGCCGGCGGCCATTGGCTGCAGCAGTTCGGTGGCAACCGGCAGGCCGCGTTCGATCATGTTCAGCATCAGCCCGCGGGACAGGGCGATGCCGGCGTGCATGTCGTCGCTGCCATCGAGGTGCGGGTCGTAGGCCAGGCCCTTCCAGCCGACCGTGGTGCGGGGTTTTTCGACGTAGGCGCGCATCACCAGCAGCAGCTTGTCGTCGACTTCGCGGCTGAGGGCGGCCAGGCGGTCGGCGTATTCCAGGGCCGAGCGCGGGTCGTGGATCGAGCACGGGCCAACGATCACCAGCAGGCGCTGGTCGCGGCCTTCGAGGATGTCGCGGATGGCCTGGCGGTGGGCATGGACTTGCTGGGTAAGTTCGCTGGACAGCGGCATTTGCTGCTTGAGCAGGTGCGGGCTGGGCAGGCGCTGGCTGACGGTGGTGTTGGCTGCTTGCGGCTGGGTCAGGGCGAGGCTGGAAGCGTGCATGGCATTTTTTCCCTGGGCGGACGGCGGGTTCTGGCCCGCGTCGTCGGCCCTATCGAGGTGTTCGACAAATCGTTGAATTCGTATTGGCTGCTGCATTGCCACCTGTGGAAGACCGAACGGAGGCGGCAGGCTGGCCCGAACGGGATTGGCTAAATCGCCAGGCGTAGGTGTTTGCGTAGTAATAAGTGGCGTAGTTCATGAATCTGTCCTCAATGTGAATCGGTGTTGTTCAAAGGCCTGAAAAGCAAAACCCCCGGTCGGGGAGCCGACCGGGGGTTTGAGTATTCTCATGTTCGGCGGCCCCTCGAAGGTGGGCGCCGTGTGGGTATCGGCGCCTAGTGGCTAAACCAATACCCAAAGTAATAGCTGGCAGGTGCCACGCAGCCGGCAACGGCCAGCACAGGGCGCAGGGTGCGACCGGTGTGGTTGGCGTGGTTGCGGGTGTGTTTCGGCATGTTGCTCTCCAGTGAATGAGCCCGAGCTTACTTCAGTTCGACTGGGCCATTCAATGGATAAATGCTATGGGGGTGTTTAATTGTTCCGGTACGGCCAGGCTCAGTGGCCATAGCGCCCGACCAGGCTCTGCGCCCCCAGCGCGTGGCCTTGCAGCAGTTGCAGCAAGCCGCTGCGATCCAGGCCTTCGGGCAGGGTACCCAATGGCAGGTCGGTGGCGATCAGCGTCAGCGCGTAGTGGTGCGGGTTGTCGCCGGCGGGTGGACAGGGGCCGCGGTAGCTGAGCGTACCCCGCGAGTTGCGCCCCACGGTCACGCCTTGCCCGGTCAGCCCGGCGACGCCTTCCTTCAGCCCATCCTGGGCCGGGTCGATGTTGTAGGCGATCCAGTGGACCACGCCAATACCCTTGCCGCCGTCCGGATCGAACATGATCAGTGCCAGCGACTGAGTGCCTGCGGGGAGGTTGTCCCAGCTCAGTTGCGGGGTGCGCTCTTCGCCAGCACCACAGGCCGGGTCCGGGCCAACCTGCTGCAAGGCGATCACGCCGCCATCGGTGAACGACGATGAGCTGATCGACAGCGCGCCCTGGCTGCCAGCGACGGCCAAGGCGCTGCAAGGCAGCAGGGCGGCGAGCAGCCAGGGTTTGAGGTTCATGGTGAATCCTTGGCAGGGCGTTCCGGCGCAGTGTAGCCCAGGCCGGCCTCAATGGCTGTCCTGGTCCTCGGCGGTGCCACCGGTGTGCCCGGCGCCGGAGCCGGTTGCTTCGCCGGTGCTGTTCGAGCCACCAGCGGCGCCGTCGGCGGCATCGCTGTTGCTGCCGGTGTCGCTGCTGTCATTGGTTTTGCTGCTGCCTGGGCTGTTTACGCTGCTGTCTTCACCGGCGGTCTTGCCACCGTGCTGGTCGGTTTGCGGGCGGCTGTCGGTGGCTGTGTCGGTGGCGGCGAAGCTGGTGCCAGTGACGCTGGCCAGGGCAAGGGCAAGGCAGAGTGAGAGTGGGCGAATGCGGATCATGGAACGTCTCCTTTGCGGATGATCTGTCATTCGTTGGGCTGGGGGCGGGGAGTGGGGTGCCGTCTGGGCGACGGATGGTCATTGTTGCGGGCTGCTGTGCAGCCCGCTCGATTGCAAGGGGGCCGCGCAGGCCCCGAGGAAGGCGATCAGCGGCAGTTGCCCGCCTTGCGATAACCCGCTGCCTGCGCCTCACCCTCTGTGGCGAAGGTGACCTGGTTCTTCGCGGTAACCTGGGTATAGCCCGGGCAACCAACGGAAAGGTGATAGACATGGCTGTTGCGGTTGCCAAGCACCGCGCCCACCGACCCGGCACTGGCCAGGCTCGGCTTGGATTCGGGCTTGGCGGCCTTTTCTGGCACCGCCTGCACTACGCCACTGCCGACCGGCTTGTAGTTGGCGGTCCATTTGCGTTCCCCGGTCACGAAGGGGTTGGCATGCCCCATGATCGCGGCAATGCGCCGGTCACGCTCTTTCTCCCAGGCCGACACCGGGTGCTGTTTGTCCCAGGCCATCAGCAACTGCTGCTGTTGGCGCGACATGCTCAGCTTGTAACGGTCGTACATGTAGAAGGTGGTGCGGGCGACCAGGCCTTTCACTTCGTCGCGTGGTTCGGCAGCACGCTGCACGAAGTCCACCTTGGTGGTGCACTGCCCGTATTGCCCTGCATTGCCAGCAACCATGCCGTAGTTGAAATTGCTGCGATCACCGTTTACCTCGCCCACTGCCGGGTACAGGTTGAACAGGTCGGCCTCCATGGCGCGGAACACCGGGTCGTCATCCACGCAATGCTCGCGGCCGCCATTCTTCCAGCACTGGCGCTGGTTGCCGAAGGTGTAGGCCGGCACGATGTGTTCCCATTCGGTGCGTTCGGCGCGGTTCTGCTGCTTGCGGGTCTGGTAGCCGCACGAGGCGGCATCGATACGCCCGCCAGACTTGCCCACCCAGGCCCATTTGCAACCGCAGTACAGGTCGCCCATGGCACTGCTGGCCTGGTCCATGTACACCTTCTGCTTGGCCACCACCTTGGCCTCGGTGAAGGTTGCCGGCGGGCTGGCCAGGGCAGGGAGGGTGAAGGAAAACAGTAAGGATACGGCGTAAAGCAGTGATTTCATGGGAAAAACATATTTCAGGTTGGGGCATGCATTGTAATCATTTCCTTGGGGCTGGCCAGCTCACTGATCCACACTAGTGGGCGGCGCGGGTCGTCGCTGCCCATGAAAATTTCAGGCATTGTGCGGTCTCTGTGGGAGATTCTATGGTTTTAGGGAAGTTTTTTAAGCGGCTTTTGACCGATA
>NZ_JALLKV010000072.1:0-23439 GCF_023093815.1 Pseudomonas sp. PNPG3 | reverse complement strand
GTCACTAAAGGCGCGAAACTGGCTTGCTGAAAACCATAGAATCTCCCACAGGTACCCCACAGGCCTTGAGGCTTGTGCAATTTCTGTGGGAGCGGGTTTACCCGCGAAGAGGCCGGCACAAGCGATGTATTACTCGGCAGGAAACACAAGGGTAAACCGGGTAGGCCCCAAGGGCCTGCTGCTGACCTCGACCCGCCCGCCATGCAACTGCATGATCGATTTCACGATCGCCAGCCCCAAC
This sequence comes from Pseudomonas sp. PNPG3, assembly GCF_023093815.1. Lineage (NCBI taxonomy): Bacteria > Pseudomonadati > Pseudomonadota > Gammaproteobacteria > Pseudomonadales > Pseudomonadaceae > Pseudomonas > Pseudomonas sp. PNPG3. The sequence continues at coordinate 23,198 of NZ_JALLKV010000072.1, read as the reverse complement.
CCGGTCCCTCCCTCCAGCCGCGAGCGCCCCGAGCCCACCCGGTAAAATCGCTCGAACAAGCGCGACTGGTGTTCTTCAGCAATACCAGGCCCCTGGTTTTCCACCGAAAGCCGAACTTCGCTGCCCACGCGCTCGATACGTAGTTCCACAGGCTTGCCATCCGGGCAGTGCCGAATGGCATTGCTCAACAGGTTCGACAGTGCCCGCTGAAACATCAGCCGATCACCCTGCGCCGTCCCCCAGCCTTGCACACGCAACTCAACCCCTTTCAGCTCGGCACTGAACGCAAACAGCTCGACAACCCGCGCCGTCTCGTCGGCCAATGCCATGGGCTTGAGCGCGACCTGGGCCTGGGGTTGGCTGACCTGGGCGAGAAACAGCATGTCATTGATGATGCGGTTGAGCCGAGTCAGTTCTTCGATGCTGTCTTCCAGCACTTCGCGGTAATTCGCGTTGTCCCGTTCGCGGGCCAGCGTCACTTGCGCCTTGCCCATCAGGTTGCTCAATGGTGTGCGCAGTTCATGGGCCAGATCATCGGAAAACTGCGACAGCTGGCTGACGCCCTGATCGAGGCGGTCGAGCATCACGTTGATGCTGCTGGCCAGCTCTGCCAGTTCCAGCGGCAGGCCGGTAGCGGGAAGGCGATGTTGCAGGTCCTGGGCCGACACCCGCCCGGCGATGCGCCGGAAGTGCCGCAGTGGCCTCAGGCCGCGCTGCATCAGCCACCAGGCACCGGCCCCGATCAGCAACAGCAGCAACGGCAGCGCGAGCAAGGTGGAGTGCAGGTAGGCCTGCAGCAGGGCGTTGTCGTCGGCGCGGTTGAGCGACATCATCACCTTGACCGGGGTGTCGTCGCGCAGGCGCATCAGCTGGGTCACGGTGAGTATCTGGTTGCCATTGCTGTCGCGCCACGCATGAAAGGCCAGACGGGCATCGGTGCGCAGATCGCCTACCTGTGATTCCAGCGCTGGCCCCAGGCTGAGCAGGTGCGGATGGCGGCCTTCGAGGGCCAGCACGCTGAGGCTGAGGTTGTCATGCCCCATCACCAGGTCGAGCAAGGGATGGGCGCGGCTGCCCAGGTCTTCGCTACGCAGGTCGACGCGCAGGTTGTGCTCGACCTGCAGCATCTTGCGCGCCAGGTCCTTGCGTGCGCGGCTGTCCAGTTCGTGATCGAGGGCGAACACGGCCAGGCAGGCCAGCAGCAGTACCAGTGCGGCGCCCATCAGCGTCACGCTCAGGCCCAGTCGCAGTGACAGGCTGGCGTTTTTCAAAAGCGTGCCTCGAGCACGTAGCCGACGCCACGCAGGGTATGGATCAGCTTGTTGTCGAACGGGTCGTCGATCTTGGCCCGCAGGCGCCGGATCGAAACCTCGACCACATTGGTGTCGCAGTCGAAATTCATGTCCCACACCAGCGAGATGATCTGGGTGCGCGACAGCACCTCGCCGGTCTGACGCATCAGCAGGTGCAGCAGGGCGAATTCCTTGGCGGTCAGGTCGATACGCTGCCCGGCGCGGTAGGCACGGTGGCGGCCGGGGTCCAGCTCCAGATCTGCAACGCGCAGGGTGCTGGGCTGCAGTTGCTGGTCGTTGCGGCGCAGCAGGCTGCGGATACGGGCGAGCAGTTCCGGAAACTCGAAGGGCTTGAGCAGGTAATCGTCGGCACCCAGGTCCAGGCCCTTGACCCGGTCGGCCAGGCGGCCATGGGCGGTCAGCATCATGATGCGCGTGGCCGATTCGGCGCGCAGCCGCTGCAGCACGGTCCAGCCATCGAGCTCGGGCAGGTTGACGTCGAGGATGACCAGGTCGTAGGGCTGCTGGCGGGCCAGGTGCAGGCCATCGGTGCCGGTGTGGGCGCAGTCGACCACGTAGCCGTTCTCGCGCAGGCCCTGCTGCAGGTAGTCGGCGGTGCGCAGTTCGTCCTCGATGATCAGTAGACGCATGGATGGGCTCGGTGTGATGAAAGGGGGCGATTCTCGACCCTGTAGTGGCATCAGGGTCAAGGCGCAGGATGGTACGGCATGCGAAAAGGCGCGCGGCGCAGATAACGGATTTGTAATCCTGCTGTTATCTGGCTGTCTGTTGTGGCCCTTTCGCGGGTAAACCCGCTCCCACAGGATTTTCACAGACGCTGAAATCCCTGCAGTTCCTGTGGGAGCGGGTTTACCCGCGAAGGGGCCAGCACAGACAACACAGGGCCACATTGCAAGACTGTAATCCCCGCCTCACCTTGCCGTTAGCTGGCCCTCGCTAGGATGGCCCTGTCTGATCGGTTATCACGAGGCAACCACGATGAACCTGACCAAATTCCTGCTGTTGGCCACCCTTGCCCTGGGCAGCGCCAGTGTTCACGCCGAGGGCGGTGCGGAACGTTCGAAACAATTCTGGCAAGCGTTCCGCGAAGACCAGCAGCGCCTGTACGACGACAAGCAACAGGCCGTCGCAGAGCGTGAGCGCAAGGCACAGGAGAAGGCCCGCGAGTTGGCCAAGGATTGAGGTAACACCACCTGCGCCGCGACAGCTCCTCGGCGCAGGTATATTCAGGCGCCCAACCGGGCGCCTTTTTCATTTGCGTGCCAGCAGGGTGGCGCGGCGTGGAGCCGGCAGGCCTTCGATGGTCTTGCTGTGGTCGTTCGGGTCAAGGAAATCGCCCAACGACTGGTAGCGCATCCACTCGGTGCTGCGCTGTTCCTCGACGCTGGTCACGCTCACGTCGACGCATCGCACATCGCTGAAACCGGCGCGGCGCAACCAGCGCTCCAAGGCCGGTACCGACGGCAGGTACCAGACGTTGCGCATCTGTGCATAGCGGTCCTCAGGTACCAGTACCTGGTTTTCGTCACCCTCGATCACCAGGGTTTCCAGCACCAGTTCCCCGCCTTTTACCAGGCAGTCCTTCAGCGCCAGCAGGTGCTCGATGGGCGAGCGACGGTGATAGAACACCCCCATGGAAAATACCGTGTCGAAACCTTCAAGGTTGGCCGGCAGGTCTTCCAGGGCGAACGGCAGGTGCCAGGCGGGCAGCTCTGGCAGGTATTGCTGGACGGCCTGGAACTGGCAGAAGAACAGCCAGTTGGGATCGACGCCAATCACCATGTCGGCACCGGCACCGAGCATGCGCCACTGGTAGTAGCCGTTGCCGCAGCCCACGTCGAGCACGCGCTTGCCCTTGAGGTCCAGGTGCGGTCCAACCCGCGACCATTTCCAGTCCGAACGCCATTCAGTGTCCACATGCACGCCGAACAGGTCGAAGGGGCCTTTGCGCCAAGGCGACAGGCCCATCAGTGCCTGATGCATCTGCGCGCGGGTCGCGTCGTCGCAATCGCAGTCCAGGCGCAGCCCGTTGACCAGGTCGACTTCGCTCGGCTGTAGGGCGGGCAGGGCCTCCAGCGCACCGCGCCAGCGGTCGAGGTCACCGTGACCCTTCTCCAGCTTGGCTTCCAGTTGCGCTTGCAGGCCTTGCGACCAGGAAGCCAGGGGCGTGCCCGCCAGGCGACGGACGAGGGGGGACAGATCGATCATGGCAGGGCAATCAACGAGGCGAAGTTAAGGCATTGGAACCAGGGCACCACCTTCGAGAAACCGGCTGCACGCAGGCGTGCCTGGTGGGCTTCGAGGGTGTCGGGTTTCATCACGTTCTCGATGGCGCTGCGCTTCTGGGCAATTTCCAGTTCGCTGTAGCCATTGGCACGTTTGAAGTCCAGGTGCAGTTCATTGAGCAGGTCCTGCTGTTCCGCATCGGCGAAGCGCAGTTTTTCCGAGAGGATCAGCGCACCACCGGGCAAAAGCGCCTGGCGGATGCGGCCAAGCAGTTCCAGACGCTGGTCGGGGGCGACGAATTGCAGGGTGAAGTTCATCGCCACCACCGAGGCGGGCTCGAATGGCAGGGCCAGGATGTCGGCTTCCAGCACCTGCACTGGCAGCAGTTCCTGGAACATCGAGTCCTGGGCAGTGAGGTACTGGCGGCAACGCTCGACCATCGCCGCGGAGTTGTCCACGGCAATCACCCGGCAGCCATCACTGCGCACATGGCGGCGCAGCGACTGGGTAACGGCACCCAACGAGGCACCGAGGTCGTACAACGCGGTGTGCGGCTGGGCGAAGCGCGCGGCCAGCACGCCGAGGTTCTCGACGATGGTCGGGTAGCCTGGCACCGAGCGCTTGATCATGTCCGGGAACACGCGCACCACATCCTCGTTGAAGACGAAGTCGGGCACTTGCTCCAGGGGCTGGGCGAAAAGGCGGTCGGGTTGTTTGCTCACGGGAGGGCTCGATACAGGGTGAAACGGAGGCGCATTTTAGCCAAAGGCCGCGATTCTTGCCATGGCAGCGCTTCAGGGGCGGGGCGCCGAGGGGCCTCTGCCCCTAACAAGTGGCCGTTCAGGTTGCCCGGGACGGAGCTGCGGCCTTTAGCGGACGATGATCTTGCAGTCGAAGGTTTGTACGGGCGCAATATCTGCGGCCCACGGCTGCTGGTACACAAGCACCAACTGGCCATCGCCGGTACCACTGGCCTGGTAGCGCCAGGTGGAGACACCGGCATTGCCGACCAGGTCTTCCTCCTCGGGAGCGCTGTACACCTCCGGGCCAAGGCTGCGCAGTACATTGGCGGCGGGGTTTTCGACGCGCCAGCGATAGCCGGTGGATGGGTTGCTGGGCAGGGTCAGTGTCAGCACCTGGCCAACCTGCAGGCGTGTCGGGCATTCGCTTTCTGCGTCCAGTTCGACGGGTTGCGTAGGCTGTTGAGCGCAGGCGGAAATCAGGGCGAAGCTCAGGGGAACGAGCAGACGAGGGGCGGTCATGTTGGCTCCGGAGGCTGGCGATGGCCTGAGGATAACCGATGATCGAGGAAATTTGTGTTGCCTGTGCCGGCCCTTTCGCGGGTAAACCCGCTCCCACAGTGATCTCACTGGGCTCAAGCCCTGCGCTATCCCTGTGGGAGCGGGTTTACCCGCGAAGGGGCCGGTGCTGGCTAGAACAGCACTTTGGCTACATCGGCGAAGCGCTTGGCGAAATGCACGGTCAGGCCTTCGCGCAGGTAGTCCGGCAGTTCCTCATAGTCCCCACGGTTAGGCTCCGGCAAGATCAGCTCGAAGATCTTCTGCCGCCGTGCTGCAATCACCTTCTCGCGCACACCGCCAATCGGCAGGACCTGCCCGGTCAGGGTCAGCTCGCCAGTCATGGCCACCCCTTTTTTCGGCGCCTGGTCACGGGCCAGCGATAGCAGGGCGCTGGCCATGGTGATACCGGCACTCGGGCCGTCCTTGGGCGTGGCGCCTTCGGGCACGTGCAGGTGAATGAACGCTTCGTTGAAGAAACCAGGGTCACCACCAAACTGCTTGAGGTTGGAGCTGACGTAGCTATAGGCGATTTCGGCCGACTCTTTCATCACCTCACCCAGCTTGCCGGTCAGCTTGAAGCCGCGGTTGAGGCTGTGGATGCGGGTGGCTTCGATCGGCAGCGTGGCGCCGCCCATGCTGGTCCAGGCCAGGCCGGTGATCACGCCTTTGCCGGCCAGCACCTGCTCGCTGCGGAACACGGGCATGCCGAGCGCAGTTTCCAGGTCTTTGGTGCCGATCTTCAGCTTGGCTTCGGGGTTGTCCAGCAACTTGACCACTGCCTTGCGCACCAGCTTGCCCAGTTGTTTCTCCAATTGGCGTACCCCGGCTTCGCGGGCATAGCCTTCGATCACCGCGCGCAGGGCGCTGTCGCTGATGCCGAGGCTGGTCTTGGCCACGCCAGCCTTTTCCAGCTGTTTTGGCCACAGGTGGCGCTTGGCGATGGCCAGTTTCTCTTCGGTGATATAGCCGGACAGGCGGATCACTTCCATGCGGTCGAGCAACGGCCCGGGGATCGAGTCCAGGGTGTTGGCGGTGCACACGAACAGCACCTTGGACAGGTCCAGGCGCAGGTCGAGGTAGTGGTCGAGGAAGTCGACGTTCTGCTCCGGGTCCAGGGTTTCCAGCAGCGCTGAAGCCGGGTCGCCCTGATAGCTCTGGCCCATCTTGTCGATCTCGTCGAGCATGATCACCGGGTTCATCACTTCGACGTCCTTCAGGGCCTGCACCAGCTTGCCGGGCTGGGCGCCGATGTAGGTGCGGCGATGGCCCTTGATCTCGGCCTCGTCACGCATGCCGCCGACACTGAAACGGTAGAACGGCCGGCCGAGCGATTCGGCGATGGATTTGCCGATGCTGGTCTTGCCTACCCCGGGCGGGCCCACCAGCAGCACGATCGAGCCGCTGATCTCGCCTTTCCAGGCGCCCACGGCAAGGAACTCGAGAATGCGCTCCTTGATGTCATCGAGGCCGGCGTGGTGCTGGTCGAGGACCTTGCGCGCGTGGTTGAGGTCGAGCTTGTCCTTGCCGTACACACCCCAGGGCAGGGCGGTTGCCCAGTCCAGGTAGTTGCGGGTGACGGCGTATTCGGGCGAGCCGGTTTCGAGGATGGCCAGCTTGCCCATCTCTTCGTCGATGCGCTTGCGCGCCTGGTCCGGCAGGGTCTTGCCCTCGAGGCGCTGCTCGAACTGCTCCAGGTCGGCGCTGCGGTCGTCCTTGGTCAGGCCCAGCTCCTGCTGTATGACCTTGAGCTGTTCCTTGAGGAAGAACTCGCGCTGGTGCTCGCCGATCTGCCGGTTGACTTCGGCCGAGATCTCGTTCTGCAGGCGCGCGACCTCGACTTCCTTGCGCAGCATCGGCAGGACCTTTTCCATGCGCTTGAGCATGGGGACGCAGTCGAGCACTTCCTGCAACTGGTTGCCGGTGGCCGAGGTGAGGGCGGCGGCGAAGTCGGTGAGCGGCGAGGGGTCGTTGGGGCTGAAGCGGTTGAGGTAGTTTTTCAGCTCTTCGCTGTAGAGCGGGTTGAGTGGCAGCAGTTCCTTGATCGCGTTGATCAGCGCCATGCCATAGGCCTTGACCTCGTCGGTCGGCTCGGCGGGCTGGCGCGGGTATTCGACCTCTACAAGGTACGGCGGGCGGTGGTGCTTGAGCCAGGTACGGATGCGCACCCGGGTCAGGCCCTGGGCGACGAACTGCAGCTTGCCGTTTTCGCGGCTGGCGTGGTGCACCTTTACCAGCGTGCCGTACTGCGGCAGCGCCGAGGTATCGAAGTGGCGGTGGTCTTCTGGCGGGGTATCCATGAAGAACAGGGCCAGGCTGTGGTCCGGCGACTTGGCTACCAAGTCCAGGGTTTCTGCCCAAGGGTCTTCATTGACGATGACCGGCAGCACCTGGGCCGGGAAGAACGGACGGTTGTGGATCGGGATCACGTAGACCTTGTCCGGCAGCTGCTGGCCGGGCAGGGCGAGGGCGTGGCCGGTTTCGGCCTGGGGTGTGGTGTGTTCGACTTCGCTGTGTTCGTCGGGATGTTCCGGGAAATCCTGCTGGTCGCTCATGGGGCACCTGCGTGAATGACTATGGTGCTTAGATGGGGCGCGGGGGGATGGGTTTCAATGGTAGTTGAAGGGTGCAGAGAGGAGTGATGCCTGTACCGGCCTCTTCGCGGGTAAACCCGCTCCCACAGGTACGGCGCCGAACTTGGGGGCAGCGCCGTACCTGTGGGAGCGGGTTTACCCGCGAATGCGGCAGCAGGTTCACTGCCGCATCTCTGGATTACTCAGCCAGTTTGTAAGCGATGATGTAGTCGCCCATCCTGGTGCCCAGCGAGCCATGCCCGCCGGCAGTCACCAGCACGTACTGCTTGCCATCCTTGCCGGTGTAGGTCATCGGCGTGGCCTGGCCACCCGCGGGCAGGCGGGCTTTCCACAGTTCCTTGCCGTTGTTCACGTCATAGGCGCGCAGGTACTGGTCCAGGGTACCGCTGAGGAAGCCGACGCCACCAGCGGTGACGATCGAACCGCCCATGCTCGGCACGCCAACCGGCAGGCCGATCGGCACCGGGGTGCTGTCGCGGGTGGTGCCGTTCTTGTGCTTCCACACTACCTTGTTGGTGAACAGGTCGATGGCGGCGACATAGCCCCAGGCCGGGGCCTGGCACGGTACGCCCAGGGGCGACATGAACGGGTGCATGGTCACTGCGTACGGTGCGCCGGTGTTCGGCTGCACGCCGCTGGTCTCGCTTTCGCGCTTGCTGCCCTCGGCCACCTGCTCACGCGGGATCATCTTCGACACGAAGGCCATGTAGTTGGGCGAGGTGAACAGCAGTTGGCGCACCGGGTCGACCGACACGCTCCCCCAGTTGAACACACCGACGTTGCCCGGGTAGACCAGCGAGCCTTGCTCGGACGGTGGAGTGTATTGGCCTTCGTAACGCAGTTCGCGGAACTGGATGCGGCACAGCATCTGGTCGAACGGCGTGGCGCCCCACATGGCCTGTTCGGTCAGCTCAGGGCCGAGCAGGTTGAGGTCGGAGCGGGCCTGGGTCGGCGAGGTGTGGTCGCCCTTCACCGCACCTTGAGGGGTGGGGATCTCGCGGATCGGCACGATCGGCGTACCGTCGCGACGGTCGAGCACGTACAGGCTGCCTTGCTTGGTCGGCACGATGATTGCCGGCTTCACGCCATCGTCGGTCTTCAGGTGGACCAGGGTCGGCTGGCTGCCGACGTCCATGTCCCACAGGTCGTGGTGGGTGAACTGATAGTTCCAGCGAGCCTTGCCGGTGGCCAGGTCGAGTGCGACCACGCCGGCGCTGTACTTCTCGGCGCCCGGGGTGCGGTCGGCGCCCCACTGGTCCGGGGTCTGGTTGCCCAGTGGCAGGTAGATCATGCCGAGGTCTTCGTCGACGCTGGCGATCGACCACATGTTGGCCGAGTTGCGGCTGTACATCTTGCCGGGGGCCAGTGGCTGGGTGTCGTCCGGGTTGTTGCTGTCCCAGTTCCACACCAGGTGACCATCGTGTACATCGTAGGCGCGGATCACGCCGGATGGCTCGTTGGTCGACTCGTTGTCAGTGACATGGCCACCGATGATTACCAGATCGCGGGTGATCGCGGCAGGCGAGGTGGAGTAGTAGCCGCCAGCGGTGAACGGGCCGATGCCGGTGGTGAGGTCGATCACGCCCTGGTTGGCGAAGCCTTCGCAGACCTTGCCGTTGTCGGCATTGATGGCGATCAGGCGGGCGTCCGCAGTCGGCAGGTAGAGGCGGCGAGGGCAGGCCTGGGCCACGGCTTGGCCGGCGTCGGTAATTTTCGGTGCCGGGCTGCCGTCGCGGCTGACGTAACGGTTTTCGTCATAGTACGAAACGCCACGGCAGGTCATGTGGGCAAAGCCTTTGAAGGTGCCGACGGGGCTCTTGACCTGTGGATCAAAGCGCCAGATTTCCGCGCCGGTGTCCGGGTCCAGGGCCAGCAAGCGGCTATGCGCGGTGCAGGCATAGAGCATGCCGTTGACCTTCAGTGGGGTGTTCTGGTTGGTCAGCTCCACAGGGTCGTTTTCGGTCGGCAGGTCACCGGTGCGGATGCGCCAGGCCTCTTCCAGGCGGTAAGCGTTCTGCGGGGTGATCTGGCGCAGTGGCGAATAGCGGTCGCCGTGCTCGGTGCGGCCGTAGGCCTGCCATTCACCGTCGGGCATGGCCGGGGCGGCGCTGGCCATTTCGCTGCTGTCGCGGCCCAGTTCGCCAAACACTTCACCGGGGTGGGTGAACTGGCTGCCCAGGGCACAAGCGCCAGATGCTACCACTGCAACGCCGAGCAGCGCAGTGTTGGCCTTGCTGGCCGGGCCGACCAGCGGACGACGCGCCCAAGGCAGCAGCAGGACCACGCCGATGGCAAACCAGATGGCCAGGCGTGGCACCAGTTGCCACCAGTCCAGGCCCACTTCGAACAGGGCCCATGCGGTGCTGCCCAGCAGTACCAGGCCGTACAGCCCCAGGGCGATGCGGCGTTGGGCCAGCAGCAGGATACCCGACAGGGCAAAGCCGATTCCGGCGATCAGGTAGTAAAGCGATCCGCCCAGCTGGCTCAGCTTGATGCCGCCAGCCAGCAGGGCCAGGCCCATCAGCAACAGCAGCGCGCCGATCAGGCGCGGTAGCCAGCGGCTTCCATTGTTGGCACCTTCAGTGCTCATCGTAGGTTCTCCGTCAGGTCAAGAAAGGGGTTAGAAACTGCTCTGGATCTTCAGGCCGCCGATCAGGGCGCCATCGACTTGCGACACCCCGCCCGGGTGGCGGATGTACTGCAGGTTGGGGCGTACCGTGAGCCAGTCGGCCAAGTGGATGCCGTAATACAGCTCGGCGCTGTACTCAGTGTCCTGTACCGGCAGGAAACCGGGGTTGTCATAGTCGTCGATGCCGGCGGCCTGGTTGACCAGACGCGCGTTCTTGCGATAGGCAGGGTTGACGTGCACGCGGGCGAGGGCGAAACCGATGTCGTCCTTGGCGCGGGCGTCGAATGGCCCTTTGTATACCAGTCCTGCCTGAACATAGTTGTCGATGGCATTGGTCTTCTTGTCGTGCACCGTGGCGTTGGCGAACAGGCTCAGGCCACGCGACTGGTCGGACGCCAGCGAAGTCACCTGCTGCTGGGCGCCGAGCCACAAGCCGTGCTTGCTCGAACTGCTGCGGTAGGCGGCGCCGCTGAGGGCTGCCGGCTGGCCATTGCTGTCCTTGAGAACATCCTGTGCCTTGGCATTACTGTAGTAGTAGCCGGCGCGATATTCCCCTTTCAGGCCATTGACCTGTGGGCTCCATACCAGTTCGATCGGCATTACCGCGCCTTGGGTGCCGCTGCCGCTGAGCTTGAAGCCGTTGCCCGACTCCAGGTTGGAGGGGTTCTGCTCGTACACGCCGACCTGGGCGTAGAGCGCATCGCTGAGGTTGTAGCGGACGCGCAGGGCCCACTGGCTGACCGGCCAGTTGTACCAGATGCCACCTACCCAGTTGCCTACCTGCGAGCCGCAGAAGGCCAGGTTCTGGAAGTCGCAGGGGAAGCTGTTGAAGTCTTCGCCTTCGCCGAAACGGCCGAATTTCACATCCAGTGCGCCATCGAAGTACTTCTGCTTGATCCACATCTGCGTCAGCCGCCAGGTTTCGCCACGGCCCCAGACCTCCTGGGCCGAGGTGAAGCCGCCGACACGCGGGTCGTTGATACGGTCGTTGCTGATGTTGTCGCCGTGTCGCTCGGTAATGGTCAGCTGGAATTCGGTGTCGTTCCAGCCGAGGATCTTCTCCAGGTCCAGGTGGCTGCCGAAGGTGAACTGGTCGCTGTAGCGCGCGGTGCGGTCGTGATCGTAGCCACCGTGCAGGTTGCTGCCCATCTCGCCGGTGTAGCCGAGGGTGAAGTCGTAGCCTTTTTCCAGCAGTTCGCTGCGGGTGCCACCCCAGTCGCCGAGCATCCATGGCGAATCGCTGGCGAACATCTCGCTGGCGCTGCTGGGAGCCGCCAGGGCGCTGAGGGCAAGGCCGATGTAACAGGTTTTGGGCAGTTGGAGCATGAGATAGCGCTATCTTTTGATTATTGAATAAACGGCAGGCGCATCGAAGGGCGGGCCCCTCAATGAATATGGCGACAAGATGGTTTCGATGAAGCGATTCAGCTTGCGGCGGGGAGGATATAGGGGAAGTTGTAAGAAAAAAAGACAAATTGTCGCAGTGAATTGTTGCTGATATGGCAACAGTCCAGAGCTTGCGAGCTCTTTGTGGGAGCGGGCGCGCCCGCGAACACCGGCGGAGCCGGTCATCCACCGCGTCGGTTTCTTCGCGGGCATGCCCGCTCCCACAGATACTGATTTGCAATCAGAAGGTGGTACGCAGACCCACTTCCACACTACGCCCCGGCGCCGGGGCGATGTCGCGCAGGATCGAACTGGCATAGCGCACGGTCTGGTCCGTCAGGTTTTCGCCGCGCACAAACGCCATCCACTGGCTCTGGCCAACTTCGAAGCGGTAACCAACGCTGGCCCCTAGCGTGGTATAGCCATCAGTGCTGGTTTCGTTGGCCGGTTTGCGATGCTGAGACGCAGCGTGTTGCACGTCGACCCGCGCCTGCCAGCGGTCCAGCTCCCAGACCAGGCCGCTGTTCAGGCGCAGCGGGGCTATGCGGGGCAGCGGCTCGCCACTGTCCAGGTTCTTGGCCCGGGTGTAGTCACCAGACACTTCCAACGCGAAGCTGCCGTAACGGTTCTCGGCCAGCTGCCAGCGATCCTGGGCCTCGATGCCATAGAATCGCGCCCGCACGCCCTGATACTGGTACTCCGGGAAACCGCCGTGGTCATGATCGTGATCATGGTCGTGGTCATCCTCATCATGATCGTGGTCATGCCCCTCGCGGTTGTTGCCGGTGCTGATCAGGCCGATGTAGTTGCGGAAGTGGCTGTAGAACACCCCGACACTGCCCTTGTGGGTGCCGTTGTCGAAACGCAGGGCCAGGTCGGCGGAAACGGCTTTTTCCTTGTTCAGGCTGGCATCGCCGACTTCAAAGGCTCCGGTGGCCACGTGGGCACCATTGGCATACAGCTCGTAGAAGGTCGGGGCGCGCTCGGTGTAGCCGAGGTTGGCGGCCAGCGACCAGACCGGGTCGAGCTGGTACACCGCCCCGGAAGACAGACTGAAGGCGTTGAAACTGCTGGCGCTGTCGGCGTCGGCGAAGTTCTCGTTGCCTTTGGCATCCGGATCGACCCGGGTGTGCTCCATGCGTGCACCCAGGCTCAGGTTGAGGCGCTCGGTGGCTTGCCACTGCTCCAGCATGAACAGCGCCAGGCTGTCGGTGTCGGTGTGCGGGACGAAGGCTTCCTCGCCCAACGCGGAGAATTCGTTGCGGCTGACCTGGGCACCGATCACGCCTTCTACCGGCCCGAGCGGTTGGTGGCGAGCTTCGATACGTGCTTCATAGCCCTTGTTCCTGAAGGTGGTGTGGACCTCGCCTTCTTCGACTTCACGATGCTCGTAGTCGGTGTAGCCGGCATCGACCTTGATCGAAGTGAGCGGGCCGTCCAGATCGCGCAGCTCGGAGGCGAAGGCGTAATGGTCCTGCTTCATGTCCAGGCGCACACCTGGCTCGGCCACCGAGCCATAGTTACTTTCGTAGCGGCTGTACGACAGGCCGGCGTAACCGTGGTCCCAATGGTAGGCGCCACCCAGGGCGCCACCGTCCTGGCGGCCATCGCTGTTTTCCAGGCGGTGCTTGCTGCCGGGTTCGTCGGCATCGCGCACCTTGGAACTGCGCGCGTAACCGGGGATGCGCAGGTCGTTGAACTGGCGGCTGTTGGCATCCAGGTGCAGGGCGAAGGCACCGTTGCCGGCTTCCAGCTTGCCAGCGCTGCTGCGGGTGGTATCGGCGCCGCCGTAGCGCAGTTCACCGGCACCGTGGATGCCCTCGATGGGGGCATCCGGGATGCGGTTGTCGAAGGTATTGACCACGCCGCCGATGGCGTTGCCGCCGTAGAGCAGGGCGGCTGGGCCACGGACGATCTCGACACGGTCGACGGTCACCGGGTCCAGCGGCACGGCGTGGTCGTAGGATAGTGATGAAGCGTCGAGGGCGCCGACGCCATTGCGCAGGATGCGAATGCGGTCGCCATCCAGGCCACGAATTACCGGGCGACTGGCGCCAGGGCCGAACCAGGTGGAGGCGACTCCGGGCTGCTTGTTCAGGGTTTCACCGAGGCTGCCGTGCTGCTGTTGCAGCAGGTTGTCGCCTTCGAGCACGGTGCTGGGGGCGGCCAGCTGGCTGTTACCCAAAGGGTTGGCGGTGATGACCTGGGGTTCGAGCTCCACCGCTTGGCTGGGTGGTGCGGCAAGCCAGAGCGCGACGGCGAGGGGAGAGAGGCGAAGCGGTGTGTACAGCATGGGGATGGGGCGTTCCTTGGCAGATGCTTTTTTATTGTTACAATATAACATCTCTATTTCAGCACAGAGGTTTTGCGCCTGGCCAGCGGTTTTTCTGTTGACTCACCTGATCCCACCCACCACTACACTCGTGTAAGGTGCGCATCTTTCCTACGGAGCACTGGCATGAGCACGGCCCAACACAACGCGCTGCACGGCAAGACCCTCGAACAGATCCTCACCGAGCTGGTGGCGCACTACCAATGGCAGGGCCTGGCCGAGCGCATCGATGTGCGCTGCTTCAAAAGCAACCCGACCATCAAGTCGAGCCTGACCTTCCTGCGCAAGACGCCGTGGGCACGGGAAAAGGTCGAGCAGCTGTACGTGAAGCTGCAGCGTCAGGCCTGACATGCCGAGTCGCCCCTGGCTGACCGGCATGGCCGTGCTGGGCTGGTTCGGCCTGACCGTGCAGGTGTATCTGGTGCTGCTGGCGCGCTGGCAGGAGCAGGCCAGCCTGGTGGGTGGCCTGATCAATGTGTTCGGGTATTTCACCGTGTTGACCAACACCTTGGTGGCAACGGTGCTCAGTTATGCGGCGTTTGGCCGGGAAGGCCGTGCCAAACGCTTTTTCCTGTCGCCTTCGGTGAGTTCCGCAGTGGCTGCCAGCATCGTGCTGGTGGCATTGGCCTACAGCGTGCTTTTGCGTCACTTGTGGCAACCGCAGGGCTGGCAATGGCTGGCGGACGAGTTGCTGCACGATGTGATGCCCGTGCTATATGCCTTGTACTGGTGGTGCGAGGTGCCCAAGGGCAGGTTGCGGCTATGGCATCTGCTGGTCTGGGCGGTTTACCCGGCGACGTATTTTGCCTACGCGCTTTGGCGTGGGAGCGAGATTGGCGTGTATGCCTACCCGTTCATCGACGTGGCGAGTCTGGGGTATGGGCAGGTAGTGCTCAATGCCGTGGGGGTGTTGGCGGGGTTCTGGGGTATTGGGCTGGTGTTGCTGGGGCTGGATCGGTGGCGGGGGCTGCACAGATTGGCTTGACCTGCACTGGCCCTATCGCCGGCTTGCCGGCGATAGGGCCCATGCAGGCAATAAACAATCATTCGTCGTCCGCAGTCCCGTCGGCACGCCAGTAGGCCACAGCCTTGAGCGCATCCTCAGGCAAGCCTTTCTCCAGCAACAGTGCCTTGGCCTGCCGGCTCAGGGCTTTTTCCAGTGCCACCCAGCCGTACAACCGGCCCTGCGGCAAGGTCAGGTTCTTCACTAGTGCCAGCAAGTCCTCCTGTTGGCGACGTACCCAGATCACCTCAACCTGTGCCTTGCTCGGCAGTGGCTGGCGTTCCTGCTCGTCTTCGATCTGGATAACCGCCAGCACCTGACGGCCCGCAGGCAACTCCTCCAGGCGGCGGCCAATGGCCGGGATGGCAGTTTCGTCACCGATCAGCAGGTAGCTGTCGAAGATGTCCGGCACCACCATCGAAGCCCGCGGCCCGGCAATGTTCAGGGTTTGCCCGGGTGCGGCCTGGGCGGCCCAGGTGGATGCAGGGCCATCGCCGTGCAGCACGAAGTCGATGTCCAGTTCATTGGCCACCAGGTCGATGCGCCGTGGCGTGTATTCGCGCATGGTAGGCCGTGCGCCACCTTCTCGGCCCAGGTTGCGAGCCTCGATGGCTTGCTTTTGCTCCGGCGTTTCGGCGAACAGCAGCTTGATATGGTCGTCGCTGCCCACGCTGGTGAAACCTTGCAGCTCGGCACCCCCGAGAGTGATGCGGCGCATGCGCGGGGTCAGTTCGGTGACCCGCAGCACCTGCAGGCGGCGTTGGCGGATTTCGTGGTTGACGCGGTGAATGGTGTCACTCATGGGGTGTCTCCGGGACAGGTTCGGCCGGCCCGGAGGCGATGGCCTTGGCGGTGTGGTTGAGCAGGTCGCGGACCCGCTCGATTTCTTCCGGAGCCCAGCGGCCACTGTGCATGTGCAGTGCGTGGCGCAGGTTGCCGACCGCTTCATGAATCTCTGGTGGGCGGTCGTGGCCGCGCAGGGCGCGCTTGCTGACTTCGATGCGCATGCGCACGCCGTCCAGCGCGACGGCCTGTTCGGCCAGGGCGGTGCGGCCGGCTTCGGTGATGGCATAGAGGCGTTTGCTGCCCTGCACCTGGCCGCTGATCAGTTCGGCCTCCTCGAGGAAGTTGAGGGTGGGGTAGATCACCCCGGGGCTTGGGCTGTAGCTACCGTCGAACAGGTTTTCGATCTGGCGGATCAGGTCGTAGCCGTGGCCTGGCTGCTCGGCGAGCAGGGCCAGCATCAGCAGCTTGAGGTCGCCGGGAGCGAAGACGCGCGGGCCGCGTTCGCCACGACCTGGGCGCCGCTCGAAGGGGTCATGGGGGGTATGTTCGCGCATGGGGGCAGGGCTCCGTCGTTTGCGATATATCGTAAGATATTACTCAAGATATATCTAAAGACAAGCCCTCAATTGCAGATGATTATCATCTATTCGTTCGATGTGTCCCCTTGCGGTGTGGCTGTATGCACGGCAACCTGCGGCGGCTTGCACTCGTTCGGATTGCCCGGTTGCAGGTAAGGCATGAGAATCGGAGCCATGCCCTTGAGCACCTGCACCGGCAGCGCCGAGGTGAACTTGAAGGCCTCTGCCGAGCGCCCCGGCACGAATGCGGTCAAGGTGCCGAAATGGTTGTCGCCCAGGAAGAACACGAAGGTAGCGGTACGGTTCAGCGAGCGCGAGCCGATCAGTCGGCCGCCAGCACCAAAGCTTTCGATGCGGTTGTCACCGGTACCGGTCTTGCCGCCCATCACCAATGGCGTGCCGTCCTGCAGCTTGAAACTGCCGGAAATACGCCGCGCGGTGCCCGCATCCACCACCTGCGACATGGCGCCTTTGAGGGCGCGCGCCACTTCGACCGGCAGAATCCGCACACCCCGGTCCGGGTCGGTGACCAGCTTGGTCTCGTAAGGCGTGTTGGCAGCGAAGTGCAGGGTGTCGATCCGCAAGGTCGGCAGGCGCACACCGTCGTTCTGGATGATGCCGACCAGTTCGGAGAGGGCGGCGGGGCGATCGCCCGAGCTGCCGATGGCGGTGGCCAGCGAGGGTACCAGGTGGTCGAATGGATAGCCCACGCGCTTCCAGCGCTGGTGAATGTCGAGGAACGCTTCGATCTCGACCATGGTGCGAATGCGGCTGTCACGGGCGCCCTGATGGCGGCTCTTGAACAGCCAACCATATACCTCCTGGCGCTCGAAGCGGCTGGCATTGACCATTTCGGTCAAGGTCGAACCCGGGTTCTTCAGCAGGTAACCCAACAGCCACAAGTCCAGCGGGTGGACCTTGGCGATATAGCCCTGGTCGGGCAGGTCGTACTTGCCCGGGCCATAGGCGTCGTACATCTCCGACAGGCGGCCATCGGTCAGTTTGCCCAGGACGATCTTGTCACCCTTGAGGTGGGCGCGGACGAAGGCGTTGAAGGTTTCCTGGCCAGCCTCGGGGAACAGGTAGCGGTGCACGGCCGCCAACCGTTGCGGGGTCACGCGCATGCTGTCGAGGAAGGTGTCCAGGCGCTGCTGCGAGGTCTTGCGCTGGTATTTCTTCCAGAAGCGCATCAGGTAGTTGGTGCCTTCTTTGTCGGCGAAACGGGCCAGGTATTCCTGGCGGCGCGGGTCGGAGTCGTCCTTGAGCAGCGGCACGCGGTTGTACGGTTGCTGGTAGGTCACGTAGCGCACCAGGTCGCGCATCAGGCGGATGAACGGCAGGTTGATCGATTCGCGCAATGCATCCTTGAGGGTTGGGTTGCGGCTGTTGTCTTCCTTGCGGAAGTTGTTGAACACATGCATGCCGCCGCCGGTGAAGAAGGCTTCGCCGGTGTTGGCCGAATACTTGCGTTCCAGCGCGGCATCGAGCATGGCGTCCAGGCTCTGGTTCTTGCTGTTCTGCGCCAGCCATTCCAGCGACCACTGGCTGATGCGGTCTAGCTCGGCGACTTCGACTTTCTTCAACTCGGCGGCTGGCTTGCCGGCGTATTTGTCGTGCAGTTCGGCGATGATCTCCAGGTAGGTGGTGAGCACCCGCAACTTGGCGGTTGAACCCAGCTCCAGCTTGCTGCCTTCGTTGATATCGAATGGCTGGTCGGTGCTGTCGGTCTGCACCCGCACCCGCGAGCCGTCGGCGGTGCGCTCGAACAAGGTGAAGCTGTAGCTCACCTGATCGGTGGTCTTGGCGGTGAGCAGGCGTTCGCCGATCAAGCCGATCTGCGCCGCGAATTCAGGATCGGCAAGGTTTTTCAGGTACTGGCTGACCTGCAGTTGCAGGTCGGACTGCAGGGTGCTGGTGGCCGACAGATCCAGCCGGTCGAGATCGTACAGCGGGCGGTTGAGCATGGCTGCCAGGCGGTTGCGTGCCAGGCTGATGCCCTTGTTGGTGACGATCGGCACGATGGTCGGTTGCGCCACCCAGTCGCGGTATACCGCCTTGCTGGCCAGTGCAGCGTCGGCCATTGGCTGCTCGATGACCTTGTTGGCGGCCAGCACGCGGATGTGCGCGTCGGTCAGTTCGGCCAGTTCGAGCCGCCCCTTGGACAGGTAGTGCGACGGCCGGCGCTGGGCAATCATCAGCGACAGCACCTGGCGCAGGGCCAGGCCGCGTGCGCCCATGCTCTCAGGGTCGCTGGCGGTGGAACTCAGGGCCTGGTTGACCTGGTCGAAATCGGCGCCGTACCACACCCGCAGGCCTTCGGCCATGCCATGCACTTCGCCATGCCCAGGTACTGCCGACAGCGGCACGCTGTTGAGGTAGTCCCGCACGATGCGCTGGCGCGCCTCGGTTGTATCAGGGCCGCCCTGATAGGCACGCACGCTGGCGGAAATCATCTGGCGGATCTTCTCGGCGCCGGAAACGGTCAGGCCGTCCGGTGAATGGCGGTACTTTTCAAGCTGCGTGGCCAGGGTGCTACCGCCAGCGGACTGGCCGGGCAGGGCCAGGTACTTGGCCACCTGGCTGTAGGCGGCCTTGGCGAAGCGCGGCCAGTCCACGGCCGGGTTGTTGCGCGGGTCCTTGGTGTCGAGCAGGTCGCGGTTCTCGATGAACAGCAGGCTGTTGACGATCACCGGCGGGATCGCCGCAAAGTCCGGGTACAGGTGTTGCGGGTAGTTGTACTGGTACAGCATGTCGCCGCGGCAGTCGGTGATCGACAGGCCAGCCTGGATTTTCTCGATATAGGGGGCGAACAGCCCATGATCGACGTAGTTCATCAACGCCGGCGAGAACTTCACCTGCTCGCTGATCAGGTAGTCGCGCTTGAGCAGGCGTGGCAGGAATTCGCCCAGGGCGCTGTAGCCCAGGCGTTTGTCGAACGGCCCTTCGCCGGGGTAGACGATGGCATCGCTGGGGCCTGGTTGCAGCGAATAGGTGAGGGTGCTGGCCAGCTTGCTGAATTCCCGCGACTGCAGGTTGGAGGTGCGGAATTCGTCATATGCAGCGAAGCCGATGGCAACCAGCGCCACCAGCAGGATGAGGATGATCAGCCGCCACCATAGCCGACGCTGACGGGGGGACTTTGGTTGTGGCGTCTCGGCCGGAGGTATCTCGGGTGCTTCCGTTCTGCTTGGTTCCGATTGCCACAGTGCGCCCATAGTCTTCTATCCGGCCAGGTATTTTCGTCTTGCTTGTCTGAAGCTTAGACGTTGAGCGGGTCAGGTGAAAAATTTGTAAGAGACGGAGAAGGGTGGCGTAGGGCTATGCGGCTTTGGTGTGGGTTTCTTCATACGGCGATGTTGCTATGGTGGCCGGGCGATTTTGGGCCGCTTCGCGCCCCATTCGCAGCACAAGGCTGCTCCTACAGGGGAATGCGTATCCATTGTAGGAGCAGCCTTGTGCTGCGAATGGGGTGCGAAGCGGCCCCAGAGATCTAGCTGAATATTCCTGTTTATACAGCGAAAAAACCTGCAAGGGTCTTCCTATACTGCTCGCCCCCTTCGCCTCGCCGGGCGCTCTATTCCGGCACTCGGGCCGGCCCACAAGGCCAGTTCGGCAAGCCAATGCCACGCCTATCGGCCTGGCTGGTGCTGCACGAAGGTCAAATCCAATAACAAAATGAGGTTGTATTGCTATGCCAGTCGGCAACCACTCTGCCCACGGCCAGGCCGCTGAAGGCGGCCCGCTCAAGCGTGAACTGGGCGAACGGCACATCCGCCTGATGGCGCTGGGCGCCTGTATCGGTGTCGGTCTTTTCCTCGGTTCGGCCAAGGCCATCGAAATGGCCGGCCCCGCCATCATGTTGTCCTATATCATCGGCGGCCTGGCCATCCTGGTGATCATGCGCGCCCTTGGCGAAATGGCCGTGCACAACCCTGTCGCCGGCTCGTTCAGCCGTTATGCCCAGGACTATCTAGGCCCGCTGGCGGGCTTCCTTACCGGCTGGAACTACTGGTTCCTGTGGCTGGTGACCTGCGTTGCCGAAATCACCGCGGTGGCCATCTACATGGGCATCTGGTTCCCCGACGTACCACGCTGGATCTGGGCCCTGGCGGCGCTGGGCAGCATGGGGGCGGTCAACCTGGTGGCCGTCAAGGCCTTTGGTGAATTCGAGTTCTGGTTCGCCCTGATCAAGATCGTCACCATCATCGCCATGGTCCTTGGCGGCATCGGCATCATTGCCTTTGGCTTCGGCAATGACGGCGTGGCAGTGGGTATTTCCAACCTTTGGAGCAACGGCGGCTTCATGCCCAATGGCGTGACCGGCGTGCTGATGTCGCTGCAAATGGTCATGTTCGCCTACCTGGGCGTGGAAATGATCGGCCTGACCGCCGGTGAAGCACGCAACCCGCAAAAGACCATCCCGCAGGCCATCGGCTCGGTGTTCTGGCGCATTCTGCTGTTCTATGTCGGTGCGCTGTTCGTGATCCTGTCGATCTACCCTTGGAGCGAAATCGGCAGCCAGGGCAGCCCGTTCGTCATGACCTTCGAGCGCCTGGGCATCAAGACCGCCGCCGGCATCATCAACTTCGTGGTCATCACTGCAGCGCTGTCGTCGTGCAACGGCGGCATCTTCAGCACCGGGCGCATGCTCTACAGCCTGGCGCAGAACGGCCAGGCCCCGGCGGCCTTCGCCCGTACGTCGAAGAACGGCGTGCCGCGCAACGCGCTGCTGCTATCGATCGGTGCGCTGCTGCTGGGCGTGCTGGCCAACTACCTGGTGCCGGAGAAGGTCTTCGTCTGGGTGACTTCGATCGCCACCTTCGGCGCGATCTGGACCTGGGTGATGATCCTGCTGGCGCAACTGAAGTTCCGCGCCGGCCTGAGCTCCACTGAACGCAAGGCGCTGAAATACCGCATGTGGCTGTGGCCGTTGAGCTCGTATCTGGCGCTGGCCTTCCTGGTGCTGGTGGTCGGCCTGATGGCGTACTTCGAGGATACCCGCGTGGCGCTGTACATCGGCCCGGCGTTCCTGGTGCTGCTGACGGTGCTGTACTACGCATTCCGCTTGGCGCCGAAAGATGCGCAGGGCGTGGCCAGTACTGCTTCCTGATCTGAAATGGCTGGGGCCGCCTTGCGGCCCTTTCGCGACACAAGGCCGCTCCCACAAGAGATCGCGTACTCCTGTGGGAGCGGCCTTGTGTCGCGATGGGCTGCGTAGCAGCCCCAGGTTCAATCAGGCCGCCACTTCACTGTTCGGTTCGAAGCTGTCCGCCCGCGCCAATTGCCACATGCGCGAATAGAACTGCCCGTTCACCTCGCCAGTCAGCAGTTCACCCGGCTTCAAGAACACATGCATCTGCGAGAACAGTTTGATCTCGGTGGCCGAGATGCGCCGTACCAGGTGCTTAGCTTCCAGCTGCGCCGGGTGCTCCAGGCCCGCTGCCGCAAGCATTTCGGCCAGGGCACGCAAGGTATTGTGGTGGAAGTTCAACACCCGCTGGGCTTTGTCCGGCACCACCAGCGCACGCTGGCGCAGAGGGTCTTGCGTGGCCACACCGGTCGGGCACTTGTTGGTGTGGCAGCTCTGCGACTGAATGCAGCCGATGGCGAACATGAAGCCGCGCGCCGAGTTGGCCCAATCAGCGCCAATGGCCAGCACGCTGGCAATGTCGAACGCGCTGACGATCTTGCCGCTGGCGCCCAGCTTGATCTTGTCGCGCAGGTTCAGGCCAACCAGGGTGTTGTGCACGAACAGCAACCCTTCGCGCAGCGGTACGCCAATGTGGTCGGTGAACTCCACCGGCGCCGCGCCGGTGCCGCCTTCCTTGCCGTCGACGACGATGAAGTCGGGCAGGATGCCGGTTTCCAGCATGGCCTTGGCTATGCCCATGAACTCCCACGGGTGGCCCAGGCAGAACTTGAAACCTACCGGTTTGCCGCCAGACAGCTCACGCAGCTGGGCAATGAACTGCATCATCTCGATGGGGGTGGAGAAGGCACTGTGGCGCGACGGCGATATGCAGTCTTCGCCCATCAGCACACCACGGGTTTCGGCGATTTCCCGGGTCACCTTGTGCTTGGGCAGGATGCCGCCATGGCCGGGCTTGGCGCCTTGGCTCATCTTGATTTCGATCATCCGCACCTGCGGGCTGCGTGCCTGGGCGGCAAAGCGTTCGGGGTCGAAGCGCCCGTCTGGCGTGCGGCACCCGAAGTAGCCGCTGCCCAGTTCCCAGACCAGGTCGCCGCCATGCTCGCGGTGATAGGGGCTGATGCTGCCCTCGCCGGTGTCATGGTGGAAGTTGCCCAGCTTGGCGCCCTGGTTGAGGGCGCGGATGGCGTTGGCGCTGAGCGAGCCAAAGCTCATCGCCGATATGTTGAAGATCGACGCTGAGTATGGCTGGCTGCATTGCGGCCCGCCGACGATGACCCGGAAGCTTGCCGGGTCGGCCAATGGCGCCGGGCGCATGGAGTGGCCGATGAATTCGAAGCCGGACTCGTACACGTCGATCAGGGTGCCGAAGGGTTTGTCCGAGGCTTCGTTCTTCGCCCTTGCGTAAACCAGCGAGCGCTGGGCGCGGGAGAACGGCAGGGCGTCGCTGTCCGCCTCCAGCAGGTACTGGCGAATTTCCGGGCGAATGGCCTCGACCAGATAGCGGATGTTGCCCAGGATCGGGTAGTTGCGGCGTACTGCGTGGCGTTGCTGCAACAGGTCGAACAGACCGATGAGGCTGAGGATTCCGGTGCTCAGGGTGAACGGCCACAACCATTCGTGGTGGGTGAACGGAAGGCTTGCCAGGGTGAACAGCACACAGGCGGCGAAGAAGGCATAGCGACTGAGAAGTGACAGGCTCATACAGGGTCCTTGCGATGGCGCGGTCAGGCTCAGGGCCTGGGGCAAACCCCGACCATAGCCAAGTTGCTCGGCTGTGCAAATTAAAATCGGGGTAGCGAAAATCATTCTCGCCAAACCTTGTGTTGGCTGTACTGGCCCTATCGCCGGCAAGCTGTTCTGGTCAAGTATTTCCGGACACCGGTTACGGTGATCAAGCCGCC
>NZ_JALLKV010000071.1:16517-23731 GCF_023093815.1 Pseudomonas sp. PNPG3 | reverse complement strand
TTGGGCGAATCATATCGCCCTTAAGAGGTGTCCGGGATCATTAGGCCAGTTCAGCGTGCCCGCGAAGGGGCCGTGAAACGGCCCCGATCTACTTCGGCGTGCCGTGCACTACACCAGCAGTGTTATCCAGCAAGCTCTTGGTCGCAGTCTGGATATACGCTTCCAGCTTCTTCAGCATTTCCGGCTGGTCCTGGCTTTCGATCAGCTCGGCCTTGAACTCGCTGCCCAGCTGGTAGCGGTACATGCGCGGGGTCATGTCCTTGGACTCGATCAGGATACGGTCGCCCTGTACCAGGCCGACGATCTGCTCGCTGCCCGATGGCTTGATCATGCCCATGCCCTGGTCGCCCTCAGGCAGGTTGAGCAGGTCGCGGCCCCAGCACTGGTGACGGGCCTGGCCACCCAGGCGGCCCATGATGGTCGGCACGATGTCGACCTGGGTGCCCACGGTGTGGTTGACCGCACCGAACTTCTCCTGGATGCCTGGGGCAATCAGCAGCAGCGGCACGTTGAAGCGGCCCAGGTCCAGCTCGGTGACCTGCTGGTGGTTGCCAAAGCCATGGTCGCCAACGATGACGAACAGGGTTTCCTTGAAGTACGGCTCCTTGCGCGCCTTCTCGAAGAACTGCCCCAGCGCCCAGTCCGAATAGCGCATGGCAGTGAGGTGCTCGTCCAGGCGGCCCTGGCCGGTTACCGGCTCTACCGGCAGGTCTTTGGGCAGCGCGTACGGGGTGTGGTTGGACAGGGTCTGCAGCAGCGCGTAGATCGGCTTCTTGCCATCGTGCTTGGCCAGCTCTTCGGCGCCGCGGTCGAACATGTCCTGGTCGGACACGCCCCAGGTCGGGTCGGAGAACACCGGGTTGACGAAGTCGTTACGGCCAATGAAGGTGGTCATGCCCTGGTTGCCGAAGAACCCGGACTGGTTGTCCCAGGCAAAGTCGCCGTTGTAGACGTAAACGTCGTCATAATCGCGGGCGCTGAGCAAGGCTGGCAGGCCGGAGAGCTTGTGGCCGCCTTCCGGGGTCTGCATCAGGTACTCAAAACCTGGCAGGTTGGGGAAGCAGGCCATGGTGGCGAACATGCCCTGGTGGGTATGGGTGCCGTTGGAGAAGAAGCGGTCGAACAGCAGGCCCTCTTTGGCCAGCTTGTCGAAGTACGGGGTGATGTTGTTGGGGCTGCCCAGCGCGCCCACCGAGTGGCCGGCGAAGCTTTCCATCAGGATCACCACCACGTTCTTGATCGGCAGGGTGCGCTCTGCCGGCGGTACGAAGTCGCGGCGGATTGCAGCCTCGTCGGCATCGACCAGGGTGTCGTGGGCGGTCAGCAGCTGCTCGCGTACGCTCTGCGTGGCCACGTCCTGCTCCAGCACCGGCTTCCAGATGTTGGCGCGGTCTTCGCCGAAGCGGCTCTTGGCAGCATCGATCAGGGTCAGGGTGCCGTTCAGGCCCAGCTGGTTGACGAAGTTGGAATCGGTGGTGAAGGCATCACCCCAGCGCATCGGCGGGCCCTGGCGCAGGGTGCCACGGGCGGCGACCACGGCCACCAGCAGGATCACCATGAACACCGCCAGGCGGTTGTACCACGGCGCTGCACGGCGCTGCAGGGTGACCTCGCCGGCACCGTTGCCACGGGTCATGCGGTCGATGCCCTTGAACAGCAGGCTCAGCAGCCAGGTGCCGAACAGCCAGGCCAGCAGGTAGCGCACCACCGGGAAGCCGTACCAGAGCATGCTCAGCACGGTCTTCGGGTCTTCCTTGATGTACTGGAACACCAAACCGTTGAGGCGCTGGTGGAACTCGCGATAGAAGTCCATTTCCATCAGGCCGAGGAACATCACCACGCTCGAGGTGATGGTCAGCCAGAAACGGAACAGGCCACGCCGGGCCATGGCCCAGGGGCTGAGGATGGCCAGCAGCAGCGGAATGCTGATGTACACCACTACCCGCAGATCGAAGCGCAAGCCATTGAGAAAGCCTTCTGCGACGGTCGCGCTGGGGGTATCGCCGATCATGTCGCTGTTGTAGACCAGCAGCGCAAGGCGCACGAGGCTGAGCATCAGCATGATCACCAGGCCGCTGAGCAGGGTGTAGGCCAGGTGGGATTTCAGGGTGGGCGAGAACGACGCTCGCGCGCCCCGTTGCTTCAAGGCGTCCAGGTTAGCCATGAATGGGAAGGTCCTAGGATTGCGGGTTTGCGGAGATGGCGCAGGTGTTTACCAACGCAGCATTGTGCGGGTGCGGATTCTGTTTAAACCAATGTGAAAATTTTGTCACGGGGGTGTTGCCGCTTTTGTCTGTTACAGCCTCTTCGCGGGCACGCCCGCTCCCACAGGAAGATCACTGCCCTCAGGTCCAGTGATCCCCCTGTGGGAGCGGGTTCACCCGCGAAGAGGCCAGCACAGCCATTCAGATCCGCACATTCCCCCGTGGCCCGGCGATCGCCCAGATCACCAGCCCCACCACCGGCAGCAAGGCGATCAGCAGGACCCACAACACCTTGATGCCCACTTCGCTGCCACTCTTGATCACATTCAGGATGGCCCAGATATCCAGCGCCAGGATGATCAGCCCGACCAGGCTGTTGAACGTCGACCCCATGCCAAAACTCCTGTCAAAGGCTTTGCTGCACAGCATAGTCAGCTATCAAGGCGATAGAAGGGAATCCTTGGCGATTGCCGCAGGTCCCTGAGTAGACTGCCGTTATTTACTGATTCGAGGTTCACATGCCCCCCGCCCACACTCAAAGCGCCGCCCCGACCTCGCTGCTGAACGCCTGGCGCCAGCAGGCCGTGAACACCCCGTGGCTCAGCGCCGGCCTGGGGCTGAGCCTGCTGGCAGTGGTGCTACTGCTGGCCGCCAGCCTGTGGAACGCAGTGAACGGCGACCACGCCGAAAACCTGCACCTGGCCGCACTGGGCGGGTTGTCCGGCTTTGGCGCCACGGCGCTGGGCGCGGTGCTGGCAGTGGTGCTGCGCGATGTCAGGGCCCGCACCCAGGATGTGATGCTGGGTTTTGCCGCCGGCATGATGCTGGCGGCCAGTTCGTTTTCGCTGATTCTGCCGGGCCTGGATGCCGCCCGCGAAATTACCGGTAACGGCCCGGCCGCGGCCTTTACCGTGGTGCTGGGCATGGGCCTGGGCGTGCTGCTAATGCTGGGCCTGGACCGCTTCACCCCGCATGAACACGAAAGCACCGGCCCTTGCGGCCCGGAGGCCGAGCGCATCAGCCGGGTGTGGTTGTTCGTGCTGGCGATTACCCTGCACAACCTGCCTGAGGGCATGGCCATTGGCGTGAGCTTTGCCAATGGCGACATGAACATCGGCCTGCCGCTGACCAGCGCCATCGCCATTCAGGACATCCCCGAGGGGTTGGCCGTGGCGCTGGCCTTGCGCGCTACCGGGTTGTCGAACCTGAAAGCCGCGCTGGTGGCGATCGGGTCGGGGCTGATGGAGCCGCTGGGTGCGGTGATCGGCCTGGGGATTTCGACCGGCTTTGCCTTGGCCTACCCGGTCAGCATGGGGCTGGCGGCGGGGGCGATGATCTTCGTGGTGAGCCACGAGGTGATTCCCGAAACCCACCGCAATGGGCACCAGACTGCGGCGACCCTGGGGTTGATGGGTGGGTTTGCGGTGATGATGTTCCTCGATACCGCGCTGGGCTGATTATTCAGGTTGCCTGAACCGGCCTCTTCGCGGGCTTGCCCGCTCCCACAGGACTCCACTGCCCTCGGGCCCAGTGATTATCCTGTGGGAGCGGGCATGCCCGCGAAGAAGCAAACGCTGAAATCAGATGTGCACGGCGACCTTCAGGGCCTCCAGGGCCGGCTCGACCTTGATCCCCACCTCAGCCCCCAGCTCCAGCACCCGCGCCAGGTCGTTCTGCCCTACCATCACCATCTGCAGCTCGTCATCCAGCAACTGGCTGAAGTTGAGCAGCACATACCCACCCGCCTCCTTGTTCAGCGCCCCCATCTGCACCTGAATGCGATTGAGCGCGGTCAGCGGCTCGGTGCGGGCCAGTTGTTTGGGCTTGAGGGTGAACGGCACGCTCTGGTCGAACGAGTCGCTGATCTGCTGGAACAGGTCCTGGTAGCTGTCGGCCTGGAACACCACGGTGTCCGGCAGGCTGCCCAGCACCACCCATTCGCCCAGCGGAATGGGGAAGCTGTCGTCGTAGTTGATGTCGGGGTTGGCGGCCAGGAAGGCAGCGGGGTCGGCGTAGGCCTGGGCGGCCTCGTCGGCGATGCGCTCGATGTCTTCCTCGCGCATGCAGCCAGCGCCAATGAGGCTGATGAATTCGAGCAACTGAGTTTTCATGAAAGGGGGCCTGCGACGGGTGAAAAGTCGCCAAGGATAGCCGCAAATGCCCCCTTGCGGTTAGCCGGCCAGCACTTGCAGGCGCGCTGCGGCGTCCACGGCCCCCATGGTTTGCGCTGCCACCAGTGCGGTGATACCACGGGCATCCTGACGGGCCGGGTCGGCACCCTGGGCCAGCAGGTACTCGAGGATTTCGCTGCGGTTGAACATGGCTGCCAGCATCAGTGCGGTGCGGCCATCCTGCGCGGCGGCGTCCACCGGTACGCCGTGCTCCAGCAACAGGCGAATCATGGCCAGGTCACCCTTGAACGCGGCGCCGGCGATGGGCAGTTGGCCGTTATCGTTGGCAATCAGCGGGTCGGCGCCATTCGCCAGCAGCACACGCACTGCGTCGTGGTGGCCGTGGTAGCTGGCCAGCATCAGCAGGGTGTCGCCCTTGTGGTTGCGCAGGTTGGCCGGCAGGCCGCTGGCCAGCAGGCGCCCGAGCATCTCGGCATCGCCCTGGCGGGCACGTTCGAACACCTGCTCGGCAAAGGCGGCGGTTTCGTCGTCGGTCATGGTGGTGGGCGTGGGTTGGCTGGACATTTGGAACCTCCTGGCAGAAATCGTTGCCCAAGTCTTTGTCAGGCAAGGCTGCCGGGTCAAAGGTTCAGATTCTATCGGGGCGATAGCTGGCCGCGGGTCGTGCAATATGCACTGTGCAAAATGCACGACCATGCAGGTTGCACGACAGCGCTTCGGCGAAAAATACGTAACCTACTGAAATTAAAGGATTTTTTCAGAAAAAGCTTCCTGGCACGGTCACTGCAACGATCAACTCACGTCTGCCACGCAACAGCCAGGAGTTGATATGGACCTCATCCAGGAAAAGTTCGTTTCGGTATTTTCGGCCTACCAGGTGAATACCCAGGCCCGCCCAGACGGCGGTGTGCTGCTGACCCTGCGCGCAGCTGATGGCAAGGTCACCCGCCGCGTGCTGACCTACGCGCAATTGCACAGTGCCGAGCAGCTGTCCTGGGCGATCAGTGCGATTCGCCGCGATTTGGCCGAGCAGGCCAGTGAATTGCCGGTGATTTCGATGCTGCAGAGCCAGCAGCGGTTTGCCTTGCCGACTTATCGCTGAGTTTTGTATTGGTTGATCTGGCCTCTTCGCGGGCTCGCCCGGGAAGAGGCCGGTAAAGCCATTACAGTTCGTCGATGCCCAGAAACGCCCGCGCAGTCACATCCCCGGTAAACCTCGGCTGCATCCCTTCCTCGCTGCTGTACAACCGCAACGCCAAGCAAAACGGTGTATCGCCCAGCTCGACCCAGCGCCGAGTCCCCGCCGGCAGCACCAGCTGGTCGCCCTTCTCGCACAGCACCGAATACACCCAATCCCCCGCACGCAGGCCAACCTGAGCCCGCCCGCTGACGACGGCAAACACCTCGTCGGCGTCATGCACATGCTCATCGCGAACGTCCACCTGCGCAGGGGCCTCACCCTCACGGTTGAGTAACACGAAAGCCTTGCTGCCATGCGCCGTCATCAACTGGTCAAGGTGCTCGCGACAGGCCTCCAGTACCTCCTCCTGGGCGGTGCCAGGGCGCACACGCAGGCCATGCTCGGCATGGGCAAAGCGCACGCCCTGCTCGGCCAGGGTGGCAACGATATCGTCGTGGTGGGTCAACACCTTGTTCGGCAGTTCCGGGCTGGAGGGGTGGAAAACGCTGAGAATACTCATCAGGGGCGGGTCCTGGTCGGTTGCGAACAAAGGGCAATGATAACGGCTGCAGCCAACGCTGCGGCACTGGCCATACCAAAGGTGAAGGTGGGCCCCAGCAGTTTCCAGCTGTAACCCGAATACAATGCCCCCAGCGCACCGCCAGTGCCCGACAGCGCCGCATACAGCGCCTGGCCCTGGCCCTGCTGGCGGGCGCCGAAGCTGGCCTGCACGAAAGCGATGCTGGCGGCATGGAAGCAGCCGAAGGTGGCCGCGTGCAACACCTGGGCAAACACCAGCACCGCCGGCTCGCCGGCCAGGTTGCCCAGCAACAGCCAGCGCAGCGCCGCCAGCACGAAGCTGGCCAGCAGCACCCGCTGCACCGAAAAGCGCGCGAAGATACGGCTCATGGCCATGAACACCAGTACTTCGGCCACCACCCCGAGTGCCCACAGCAGACCGATGGCACCCCGGGCATAGCCCAAGTGCTCCAGGTGCAGGGTGAGGAAGGTGTAGTACGGCCCGTGGCTGAGCTGCATCAGTGCCACGCAGGCGTAGAACGCGACCACCCCCGGCGCCCGCAGTTGCTGCAGGAAGCCGCCCGCGCCACTGCGCTCGCCCTGCTCCACCGGCTGGGCATTGGGTACCCACAGGCTGGCGGCGACGATACCGGCCATGATCGTGACCAGCGCCACCGGGTAGATATCCAGGCTCAGCCACTCGAACAGCCGGCCCAGGCCGACCACGGTGAGGATGAAGCCGATCGAGCCCCACAGGCGCACCTGGCTGTAGCGCGCGGTTTGCCCGTGCAGGTGGGCCAGGGTAATGACCTCGAACTGCGGCAGCACCGCATGCCAGAAGAATGCGTGCAGGGCCATGACCAGCGCCAGCCAGGCGTAGCTTTTGCCAAGGAAGATAAGAGCGAAGGTGGCCAGGGTCGACAATGCGCCCAGGCGCACGATCAGCAGGCGCTGGCCGGTGCGGTCACCCAGCCAGCCCCACAGGTTGGGTGCGATGCAGCGCATGAGCATGGGGATGGCCACCAGCTCGCCGATGCGTGCCGGAGAGAAGCCCAGGTGGTCGAAGTACAGCGCCAGGAACGGGGCGGTGGAACCGAGCAGGGCGAAGTAGAACAGATAGAAGCTGGACAGGCGCCAGTAGGGGATTGGTTGCATGGGGTCGCCTATTGGGGTTGCCGG
>NZ_JALLKV010000071.1:0-16417 GCF_023093815.1 Pseudomonas sp. PNPG3 | reverse complement strand
TTGCCGGCGATAGGGCCAGTGCAAGCGAATCAGAGCTGGCCCAGCACCGGGGTATTCACCTTCACATCGGCATTCTGCGCGCGGTGGCGCAGCAGGTGGTCCATCAACACGATGGCCATCATCGCCTCGGCGATGGGCGTGGCGCGGATGCCCACGCACGGGTCGTGGCGGCCTTTGGTGATGACATCCACCGGGTTGCCGTCAATGTCGATGGAACGGCCCGGGGTGGTGATGCTGGAGGTAGGCTTCAGTGCCAGGTGGGCAACGATCGGCTGGCCCGAGGAAATACCCCCGAGGATGCCGCCAGCATTGTTGCTGAGGAAACCTTCCGGGGTCAGTTCGTCACGGTGCTCGGTGCCGCGTTGGGCCACGCTGGCGAAGCCGGCGCCGATTTCCACGCCCTTGACCGCGTTGATGCTCATCAGCGCGTGGGCCAGTTCGGCGTCGAGGCGGTCGAAGATAGGCTCGCCCAAGCCCGGCATGACGCCTTCGGCGACCACGGTGATCTTGGCGCCCACCGAGTCCTGGTCACGGCGCAGCTGGTCCATGTAGGCCTCCAGCTCGGGCACTTTGCTCGGGTCAGGGCTGAAGAAGGCGTTCTGCTCCACCGACTCCCAGGTCTTGAACGGGATTTCGATCGGGCCCAGCTGGCTCATGTAGCCGCGCACGGTGAGGCCCTGGGAGGCCAGGTATTTCTTGGCAATGGCGCCGGCGGCCACGCGCATGGCGGTTTCGCGGGCCGAGCTGCGGCCACCGCCACGGTAGTCGCGGATGCCGTACTTGTGGTGGTAGGTGTAGTCGGCGTGGGCCGGGCGGAACAGGTCCTTGATCGCCGAGTAGTCCTTGGACTTCTGGTCGGTGTTGCGGATCAGCAGGCCGATCGAGCAGCCGGTGGTGCGGCCTTCGAACACGCCGGAGAGGATTTCCACCTCGTCGGCTTCCTGGCGTTGGGTAGTGTGCCGGCTGGTGCCGGGCTTGCGCCGGTCGAGGTCGTGCTGCAGGTCGGCGAGGGAAATTTCCAGGCCCGGTGGGCATCCATCGACAATGGCGACCAACGCCGGGCCATGGCTCTCGCCAGCGGTGGTGACAGTGAACAGCTTGCCGTAGGTATTGCCGGACATGGACGCTCCGCGAGATCTGCCTGAAGTGAACGAAAGCGGCAGTATACAGATGGATTGATCGCCTGTGCTGGCCTCTTCGCGGGTAAACCCGCTCCCACAGGGTGGTCAGAAGATGCGAAAATTGCGCTGTACCTGTGGGAGCGGGTTTACCCGCGAAGTGGCCAGTACAGGCAACCTCCCCTTCGAACCTTCCCGCAAACACTGGGTCAAACCCTCATCTCCCCATGTAGTACCGCATGATGTCGCGCCTCGTCGCCCTGTTCTTCCTGCTGTGCACCGGCCTGGCCCAGGCCGCCGCCCCCACCGTGCTGCAACGCCCGATCGACCTCGACACCGGCCAGGGCGTGCTGCACGGCAGCCTGCTGCTGCCGCAACAGGCCACCCCACCACCGGTGGTGCTGATCATCGCCGGCTCCGGGCCCACTGACCGTGACGGCAACAACCCGGCGTCAGGCCGGGTCGACAACCTCAAGCGCCTGGCCCTGTTGCTGGCCAACGAGCACATCGCCAGCGTGCGCTACGACAAGCGCGGGGTGGCCGCCAGCCAGCCGGCCACGCCCGACGAGCGTGACCTGAGCGTGGAGCGCTACGTGGCCGATGTGGTCGCCTGGAGCCACAAGCTCAAGGCAGACCCGCGCTTCGGCCCGTTGATCCTGATCGGGCACAGCGAAGGCGCGCTGATCGCCAGCCTGGCCGCCGAGCAGGCCGGTGCCAGCGCGGTGATTACCCTGGCCGGCAGCGGCCGGCCGCTGGCCGAGGTGCTGCGCGAACAGCTGGCCCAGCGCCTGCCGCCGGCACAACTGGCCGGTGGCAGCGCCCTGCTCGACCGCCTGCAGGCCGGGCAGACCAGCCTGGAGGTGCCGGCGCCGCTGCGCCAGGTGTTCCGCCCCAGCGTGCAGCCCTATCTGATTTCGCTGTTCCAGCAGAACCCGGCGGCGGCCTTTGCCCGCCTGCCAATGCCCGCGCTGATCGTGCAGGGGCGCAACGATGTGCAGGTGGGGGTGGTCGACGCCGAACGGCTGAAGGCGGCCAAGCCGGATGCCCGACTGGTGCTGATCGATGGCATGAACCACATGCTGCGCATCAGCCCCAAGGCGATGAGCCAGCAGCGCGACAGCTACCTCAACCCTGAACTGCCGCTGGCAAGGGAGCTGGGCGAGCAGATTGTGACGTTTATCCAGCATTTGCCATCTGCCTGACCCTCAGGTCTTTGCCGGTACGGCCGATATTTCAGTATTAGCGGAACTTTGGGGCCGCTGGCGCGCCCCATCGCCGGCAAGCCAGCTCCCACAGGAACACAACAGGCCTGAATGCCCTGCGGTCCCTGTGGGAGCTGGCTTGCC
The DNA here is from genome assembly GCF_023093815.1 of Pseudomonas sp. PNPG3. Classification (NCBI taxonomy): domain Bacteria; kingdom Pseudomonadati; phylum Pseudomonadota; class Gammaproteobacteria; order Pseudomonadales; family Pseudomonadaceae; genus Pseudomonas; species Pseudomonas sp. PNPG3. Next base: position 13,953 of record NZ_JALLKV010000071.1, on the reverse strand, counting down.
GGCGATGGGCTGCGCAGCAGCCCCTGCCGCATGCCCGTACCCAAGGACAAGCCCTGATGACAACCGCCCCTACCGCCGTAGAGCCGGCCGAAGAGCCCGAGGAAAGCACCGCCCTGCCCTGGGCCGACCTGGCCGCCGAACATTTCCAGCTGTTGCGCCTGGCCGCCCTGCCTACCGACCGCAACACCGGCGCACGGCCACTGCGCTTTGTGCAGTTCGGCTATGCCGAACGCCACGACAAGGCCCACAGCCTGTTGCGCATGGAAATCCAGCTACCTGGGCAGAAAGTGCACAAGGAACAGAACCGCCTGGACATTCGCGTCGACCACACCGAGCGCCTGGTGCGCATCGGCAATGAACATGGCCTGCAACTGGAGCCGCTGAACCGTGGCATCGGCCGCTTCCTGCTGGCTCAGGCCGCGCAATGGCTGCAGCACAAGTGGTCGCACTACCGGATCGAGGGCATGGCGCTGCCGAGCAAGGATGCGCTGAACGAAGACTCACGCCTGCGTCGTGACCACTGCCTGCGCGGGGTGGGTATCGAGGTGGAGTACGAGGACAGCCAGCACCTGAAAGGCCGTACCGTGGAAATGACCGTGGGCCAGCTCAAGGGGGCGTGGAACAGCGAGCGCTTGCAGCGAGTGGGGATACTGGATGCTGCCGGCCTGCTGCAGCAGGCTGACCAGCAGTTGCAGGAGAAGGAAGGGCAACTGCGTGAGCGGGATGAACGGGTTGCCAAGTACCAGCGTGAAGACAGCGGGTTGCGCTTCACCATTACCTGCCTGGTGGCGTTTGCGGTGTTCCAGGCGGGGTTGCTGATCTGGATTGCCACGCGCTGAGACCGCGTCGCCTAATTCGCGGGTAATCCCGCTCCCACAGGGCCCGCGTCGCACCTGAGGGCAACGCTATACCTGTGGGAGCAGGTTTACCCGCGAAGAGGCCCTGGAATCAGACCCGGGCCTTGAACAGTTCCTGATGCTGGCGGCACTGCTCGGCGGTCAGCATGAACACCCCATGCCCGCCGCGCTCGAATTCCAGCCAGGCAAAGTCCACTTCGGGGTACAGCGCCTCGACATGCACCTGGCTGTTGCCCACTTCGACAATCAGCAAGCCCTTGTCGGTCAGGTGGTCCGCCGCTTCGGCCAGCATGCGCCGCACCAGGTCGAGGCCATCGGTGCCGCAGGCCAGGCCCAACTCGGGCTCATGGTGATACTCGGCCGGCATGTCGTCGAAGTCTTCGGCATCGACATACGGCGGGTTGGACAGGATCAGGTCGAAACGCTGCCCCGGCAAACCGCCAAAACCGTCGCCCTGTACGGTATACACACGCCCGTCCAGGCCGTGGCGTTCGATGTTCTGGTTGGCCACTTCGAGCGCTTCGAACGACAGGTCGGCCAGCACTACCTCGGCCTCGGGGAACACGTCGGCGGCAACGATGCCGATGCAGCCAGAACCGGTGCACAGGTCGAGAATGCGCGCCGGCTCGCTCGCCAGCCACGGCTCGAAGCGTTTCTCGATCAGCTCGCCAATCGGCGAACGCGGCACCAGCACGCGCTCGTCGACGATGAACGACATGCCGCAGAACCAGGCCTCGCCCAGCAGGTAGGCAGCCGGCACGCGTTCTTCGATACGGCGCTTGAGCAGGTGCTGCAGGCGTACCCGCTCGTCGTCCTCGAGCATGCAGTCCAGGTAGCTGTCGGCCACCTCCCACGGCAGGTGCACCGCCCCCAGCACCAGCAGGCGGGCCTCGTCCCAGGCGTTGTCGGCGCCGTGGCCGAAGAACAGATCGTGCTCATGGAAGCGGCTGACCGCCCAGCGGATATAGTCGCGCAGCGTGCGCAGGCGGGATGTGATCACGGGGTACTCCTAATTCAGACCGGACAAAAGTCTAACAGCCCAACCCGCACATTTGTTCCTTTGCCTTGCCCAATGGCTAGCCACAAGCCAGTAACCATGCCGCTTGCGTTGTCAACCATTCCCATTGGCGCCAAGGCAGGGGACAATAGGTATACAAAAGCCCTATCCAAGGAGCCCTTGATGTCCGTTCCAACCACGATGTTTCGCCTCACTGGCCGCGACTATCCGCCGGCCAAGCTGAACCACGCCAGCCTGATCATCATCGATGCGCAAAAGGAGTACCTCAGCGGGCCCCTGGCGCTGTCGGGCATGGACGAGGCCGTGGCCAACATCGCCAGGTTGCTCGACGCCGCGCGCAAGAGCGGCCGTCCGATCATCCACGTTCGCCACCTGGGCACTGTCGGTGGCCGCTTCGACCCACAAGGGCCGGCCGGCCAGTTCATTCCGGGGCTGGAGCCGCTGGAAGGCGAAATCGTCATCGAAAAACGCATGCCCAATGCATTCAAGAACACTCAGCTGCATGAGACCCTGCAGGCGCTGGGCCACCTGGACCTGATCGTCTGCGGCTTCATGAGCCACTCCAGCGTCAGCACCACGGTACGCCGCGCCAAGGACTATGGTTACCGCTGCACCCTGGTGGAAGACGCTTCGGCGACACGCGACCTGGCATTCAAGGATGGGGTGATCCCGGCCGCGCAGATCCACCAGTGCGAAATGGCCGTGATGGCCGACAACTTCGCTTGCGTGGCCCCTACCGCCAGCCTGATCTGATCGGCTGGGTACAACCGCCCGGCAGCCGGGCGGAACCCGATGGGCGGCACCAGGTCGAATTCCGGATATCCACAGAGGACAGAGCGGAATGAAGCTCAAAGGCAGTTTCGACGCCAAGCGCCTGCGCCCGCGCGAACCGCGTAACTGGGGCGCCCGCCTGGCGGCCGGCCTGTCGGCCATGCTGGCGACCCTTGGCGTGCTGCTGGCGATGGCCGGTGTCGCCGGCCTGCTGGGCAACTACCCTGCGCTGGCGGAGCTCAACGCCAACAAACCGCTGGCCGGCATCCTCACCGTGGCCGGTTTGCTGCTGCTGTGGCTGGGTGTGCGCTTCTGGCGGCGCAGCCGCATTCGCCTGCGCCGCGGGCGCGAGCTGAACCTGTCGCCGCACCTGATGAAGAAGCATGACTGATGGGGTTGTATTACCTGTATCGGCCTCTTCGCGGGCACGCCCGCTCCCACAGGTACCCCGCTCCCTTCAGCCGCTGTGATATCCCTGTGGGAGCGGGCGTGCCCGCGAAGAGGCCCGCACAGGCTGCACAAGGCCCCACAGTCGCGTAAACTACGCCGCCCACGTGGAGGCATCATGCAAGACGACGATTTTTCCCTGTTCAAGGCCGAAGTGCGCGGTGTCAAACCGATCACGCACGACCGCGCCGAAGTCGGCAAGCCAAAGGCCGACCGCCAGAAGCTGGCCGGCCTGCGCCAGGCGGCGACCGTGCGCAGTGACAAGGCATTGGTGATCGACGGCATGTCCGACCAGTTCGTCATCGACGTTGGTGCCGAAGACGAGCTGCTGTGGCGCCGCGATGGCGTGCAGGAAGGCCAGCTGCGCAAGCTGAAGCTGGGGCAGATTCCGTTCGAGGGCAGCCTCGACCTGCATGGCATGACCGTGGAAAAGGCCCGCGAAACCCTGTGGGACTTCATCGCCGAAGCCACCAAGCTGGAAGTGCGCTGCGTGCGGGTTACCCACGGCAAGGCCGCGCGCCTGGACGGCAAGCGCCCGATGATCAAGAGCCACGTCAACACCTGGCTGCGCCAGCACCCGCAGGTGCTCGGTTTTGCCTCGTGCAACGCCCGCCACGGCGGCACCGGCGCGGTGTATGTGATGCTCAAGCGAACCATGCTCGAAGGCCGCGACGAGTAACGCCGCGCTTGCAGCGCCGCCCTCGCCGCCGTACCCTTCGTTTTTGCGATTTTTTCCCACAGGTAGATCCATGTCCCTGGAACAGAACTACACCGAGATCCTCAGCCAGATTGGCGAGGACGTCTCCCGTGAGGGCCTGCTCGACACGCCCAAGCGGGCTGCAAAGGCGATGAAGTACCTTTGCCGCGGTTATGAGCAAACACTGGAAGAAGTCACCAACAACGCGCTGTTCAGCTCTGACAACAGCGAAATGGTGCTGGTCCGGGACATCGAGCTGTATTCGATGTGCGAACACCACATGCTGCCGTTCATCGGCAAGGCGCACGTGGCCTACCTGCCCAAGGGCAAGGTACTTGGCCTGTCGAAGGTGGCGCGCATCGTCGACATGTACGCTCGCCGCCTGCAGATTCAGGAAAACCTCAGCCGCCAGGTTGCCGAGGCCGTGCAGAAGGTAACCGGTGCCGCCGGCGTTGCCGTGGTCATCGAAGCCAAGCACATGTGCATGATGATGCGCGGTGTCGAGAAGCAGAACTCGACCATGATCACCTCGGTGATGCTGGGCGAGTTCCGCGAAAACGCCGCTACCCGCAGCGAGTTCCTCAGCCTGATCAAGTGATTGGCTGCTGACCCCGAGCCGACCCTGCCGGGTCGGCTTTTTCATTTCAGGAGTTGCCCATGATCGTCAAAGCCCTGCGGGTTGGCCTCGGCCAGCTCATCGTGTTCGGCGACTGGATCAGCCGCCCGGCCAAGCGCAAGCGCGACGCCGCCGCCCAGGCCCGCGTCGAGCAAGCGGCCCAGGGCCTTGCGCTGTACCAGTTCCACGCCTGCCCGTTCTGCGTCAAGACACGCCGCACCCTGCACCGTTTGAACGTGCCGGTGGCGCTGCGCGATGCCAAGAACGACCCGGTGCACCGCCAGGCCCTGCAGGAAGGTGGCGGCCGGGTGAAAGTGCCGTGCCTGCGTATTGAAGAAGCGGGCAAGGTGACCTGGATGTATGAGTCCAAGGCGATCATTGCCTACCTGGATGAGCGGTTCGCTTCGGCCTGACGGTTTGCAGGTTTCCTGTACCGGCCCTATCGCCGGCAAGCCAGCTCCCACAGGGATCCCACAATATTCAGCCCTGTGGTGAACCTGTGGGAGCTGGCTTGCCGGCGATAGCGCCAGTACAGGCTAAAGGTCAGCCCACCATCGGCACATGCCGTGGGTGGCTGCTGACCCGCTCCAGCCAGGCCCTCACTGCCGGGTAATCGGCCAGGTCGAACCCGCCCTGATGCGCCACATGGGTGTATGCATACAACGCCACATCGGCAATCGAATACTGCTCGCCGACCAGGTACGGCGTCATCTGCAGCTGCTGCTCCATCACCCTCAGTGCCTTGTAACCGCCCTTGTGAAGCTTGCGGTACTCCTCCAGGCGCTCGTCCGGCAACCCCAGGTAGAACTGGATGAAACGCGCCACGGCAATATACGGCTCATGGCTGTACTGCTCGAAGAACTGCCACTGCAACACCTGGGTGCGCAGGCGTGGCTCGGTGGGCAGGAACTCGCTGCCATCGGCCAGGTAGTTGAGAATGGCATTGGATTCCCACAGGTAGCTGCCGTCCTCAAGCTCCAGCACCGGCACCTTGCCGTTGGGGTTCATCGCCAGAAACTCCGGTGTCTCGGTCTCGCCCTTTAGGATGTCCACCGGGTGCCATTCGTATGGCCGGCCGAGCAGGCTCAACATCAGCTTGATCTTGTAACAGTTGCCCGACTGGTAGTCGCCATAGACCTTGTACATCGCCCCTTCACTCCCAAGCAGTTCTGCATTTGCGCCCAATAGTTGGCGACTGTACGGCTAAAAGCAATGGCCGCTGTATGGCAAGAATCAACCTTGCTCGCTGTAGTCTGAAAAAACTGCTTACACCTTTACAAGGATTTTGTTCATGAACGATGCCACTTCCGCACGCCTGCGGCCCCTGGCAGACAGCTCCCCGTCGGCGGTGGTCGCTGGCTTCATCGCCATGCTCACCGGCTATACCAGCTCGCTGGTGCTGATGTTCCAGGCCGGCCAGGCTGCAGGGCTGACCAGCGCGCAGATTTCGTCATGGATCTGGGCGTTGTCGATCGGCATGGCGGTGTGCAGCATCGGCCTGTCGCTGCGTTACCGCACACCGATCACCGTGGCCTGGTCCACCCCCGGCGCCGCCTTGCTGATCACCAGCCTGGGCGGGGTCAGCTATGGCGAGGCGATCGGCGCCTACATCACTTGTGCGGTGCTGGTGCTGATCTGTGGCCTGACCGGCAGCTTCGAGCGCCTGGTCAAGCGCATCCCGGCCTCGCTGGCCTCGGCTCTGCTGGCGGGCATTCTGTTCAAGATCGGCAGCGAAATCTTCGTTGCCGCCCAGCACCGCACCTTGCTGGTACTGGGCATGTTCTTCAGCTACCTGCTGGTCAAGCGCCTGTCGCCGCGCTACTGCGTTCTGGCCGCATTGCTGGTGGGCACCGCGCTGTCCGGCGCCCTGGGCCTGCTGGACTTCAGCGGCTTCCGCCTGGAAGCAGCCACGCCGGTGTGGACCACGCCAAGCTTCTCGCTGGCGGCGACCATCAGTATCGGCATCCCGCTGTTCGTGGTGGCGATGACTTCGCAGAACATGCCGGGTGTGGCCGTGCTGCGCGCGGACGGCTACCAGGTGCCGGCTTCGCCGCTGATCTCGGCCACCGGCTTTGCCTCGCTGCTGCTGGCACCGTTTGGCTCGCACGGGGTCAACCTGGCGGCGATCAGCGCGGCGATCTGCACCGGGCCGCATGCCCATGAAGACCCGGCCAAGCGTTATACCGCGGCGGTGTGGTGCGGGATTTTCTATGGCATTGCCGGGGTGTTCGGCGCGACCTTGGCGGCGCTGTTTGCGGCGCTGCCGAAAGAGCTGGTGCTATCGATTGCAGCACTGGCACTGTTCGGCTCGATCATGAACGGGCTGACCGTGGCCATGAGCGAAGCACGGGAGCGGGAGGCGGCGGTGATTACCTTCATGGTGACCGCTTCGGGGCTGACCTTGTTCTCGATTGGGTCGGCGTTCTGGGGGATTGTGGCGGGGGTGCTGGCCTTGATGATCCTCAACCCGCGCAGGGGCTGAAGGTTTTTGTTGCCTGCACCGGCCTCTTCGCGGGTAAACCCGCTCCCACAGGCATACCACAAGGCTGAATATTGTGTAATCCCTGTGGGAGCGGCTTTACCCGCGAAGAGGCCGGTACAGGCAACACAAAGCCCAGGCCCAGATCACAACCTGAAATGCCCCACCATCCCCTTCAGGTCGGTACCCAACTGCGCCAGCTCGATACTCGACCGGGCATTGTCCTGCATCGCCAACGCCGCCTGATCGGCACTACCACGGATCTGCGTGACGCTGCGGCTGATCTCTTCCGCCACAGAGCTCTGCTGCTCGGCCGCCGCGGCAATCTGCTGGTTCATCTGCTGGATCAATGAAACCGCCGCCGCAATGCTGCCCAGTGCACTTTCGGTCTGCAGCGCATCGGCCACCGCCAAACGTACCAGCTCGGTACTGCCGCGAATCTGCGCCACCGACTGCTGGGCATTGCCGCGCAGGCTGGCGACCAAGGTCTCGATCTGCTCGGTAGACTGCCGGGTACGCCGCGCCAGCGCACGCACCTCATCAGCGACCACGGCAAAACCACGCCCCTGCTCGCCCGCGCGGGCGGCTTCGATAGCAGCATTCAACGCCAGCAGGTTGGTCTGCTCAGCCACGCTCTTGATCACTTCCAGCACGTCGCCAATGGTGTGGATCTCGGCACTGAGGCTGTCGATACCAGCGCTGGCCGTCTCCGCCGCCGCCGCCAGTTGCTCGATGCGCTGCATGCTCTGGCGCACCACCTGTTGCCCGGAATCCACCTTCTCATCCGCAGCCTGGGCCGCCTGCGCCGCTTCTTCGGCATTACGCGCCACATCGTGCACGGTAGCGGTCATCTGTTGCATGGCGGTGGCCACCTGCTCGGTCTCTTCCTTCTGGCTGCCCACCTCGCGGTTGGTCTGCTCGGTCACCGCCGACAGCGCCTGCGCATTGCCAGCCAGTTGCTCGATGCCCTGCTGCAAACCGCTGACAATCCCAGACAGGCCCGCCGCCATCTGCTGCATAGCCTGCATCAGCTGCCCTACTTCGTCACGGCGCGGCTCCAGGGCGTCAAAGCTCAGTTCACCGGCAGCGATGCGCTGGGCGCGTGCAATCACATGCTTGAGCGGGCCAACCACGGCGCGGGTGATCAGCCAAGCGGCCAGCACACCCACCAGCAGCGCCAATGCCGTGGCCAGGCCGATGGCCACGGCATTGCGTTGCAGTTCGCCCTGCAGGGCCTGCTCCTGCCCCACATAGGCCTGGTCGATCCGACTGGTGACTTGCTCGGCACTGGCCTGCAACTGCGCCTTCAAGCCCTGCTCGCGGGCCAACTGGTCAGTGTATTCGTTGAGTTTTTCCGAGAAGCTGCCGATGTGCCCCGCCACTTCGCCCAGCACACTCTGGTAGCCGGCATCGCTGACGGCGCCCTGCAACTGGCTGACCAGGCTGGCGGCCTCGACAGTCTGGGCGATGCGGTCCTGGCTGACGCCCTCTTCGCCCTTGCGGCTTTTTTCCAGGCGTACCCGCGCTTCGTCCATGGCCTGCAGCATCAGCCGCGACACCTGCGCGACCTGCCCGGCCTGCTCGAGGAACGCGCCGCCCTCCTGGCCCTGGGACTGCTTGAGGGTGTACACGCCGTCATCAGCCAGGCCGGCCTGCAACACATCGAGATTGTTGGCCACGCTGGATACCGACCAACTGGCCATGTCCAGCGCCAGCTCCTTGGCCTGCACCGCTTCGACAAAGGCCTCGAATGCCTGGCCATAGGCCGTCAGGTCAGTTTCCGCCGCCGCCAGCGCCGGCAGGCCACGGGCGCGTTCGGCCAAGCCCTGCAGGCCGCTGCGCAAGGCCTCGGCCTGCTTGAGGTCGGAGCGCAGGGCAAAGGCCTGCTCGTGCTGGCGCAAGCGCAGCAGGTCGGTATTGAACTGGGTCAGTTGGCGCAAGCTGTCGAAGCGCTGGCCAACACTGTGCAGCGCGGCAATGCCAATGGCCGCCACCGCCAGGGTCAGCACCAGCACCAAGGCAAAGCCCAGGCCGAGTTTGCGGGCCATGCCCAGGTTGGCCAGCACACCGTGCTTGCTCGCGCCCATGCCGATTCCCCTTCTGTGTGCGAGGTTATCCCGAAGGCCAAGGGTGGCAACGTTGCCAGCCGATGAACAAGGGCCTGACGTCAGAATAGTGTCAAATAGCTATGAGCATGTCGCTATCAGCTTTCCAGAGGTCGCCCTGCGTGCTGAAGGAAGGCCTGGGCGCGGGAGTCCTGCCCGTAGGCGACGTTGATGCGCAGCCAGGCGCTGGCCGCGCCCTGGTAATCGAAGGCGCTGCCGGGGGTGAGCAGCACATCGTGTTCCAGCGCCAGGCGCTCCAGGCTGGCGAAATCCCGGCCCGGCACGCAGGCCCAGACGAACATGCCGCCGTAGGGCTCGCAGAACATCTGCCAACCCGCCTGTTCCAGCTGGCCGAGCAGCCTGGCCATGTGCTGCCCCAGGCGCACACGCAGGCGCTGCACGCTCTTGCGGTAGCTGCCGTTGGCCAGCATCTGCCCCACCACCTGCTCGGCAAAGCGCGAGGTGCCGATGCCGCTGACCATCTTCAACTCAGCCAGACGCGCCAGCAATGCCGGGTCGGCGACCAGGTAGCCGACCCGCAGCGAGCTGCTGAGGGTTTTCGAGAAGCTGGCCATGTAGATTACCCGCTGCTCGCTGTCGAGGGTGGCCAGGCGGGTGGCAGGGCCTTCCTGGAAGTCGGCGTAGATATCGTCCTCGATGATGCGCAGGTCGTGCTCGCGGGCCAACTCCAGCAGGCGGTAGGCCACCTTGGGCGTCAGGCTGGTGCCGGTGGGGTTCTGGTACAGGCTGTTGGTGAAAAGGCAGCGCGGCTTGTGCGCCATCAGCAGGGCTTCGAGGGTGGCCAGGTCCGGGCCTTCGGCGGTGCGTGGCACCGGCAGCATGTGTACCTGGTGCTGGCGCAGCAGGTTGTACAAGTTGTAGTAGCCGGGGTTTTCCACCAGTACCGTGTCACCCGGGCGCAGCAGGGTGCGCACCAGCAGGTCGAGGCCGTGGCTGGCGCCGTGGGTAGTGAGGATACGTTCGGGCCCGGCGGCGATGCCCAGCTGCGCCAGGCGCTTGTGCAACTGCTGGCGAAGGCTGGCCAGGCCCAGGGGCGGGCAGTAGTCGAACAGGTCCTGTGGGTTGCCGCGGCTGACCTGGCGCACTGCCTGGGCCAGTTCGGTGGCGGCGCGCCAGCTGCTGGGTAGCCAGCCGCAGCCCAACTTGAGCAACTCGTCATGGCCCTCGCGAAACTGCCGCCAACTGCCATCGCCGGCCTCGCCCCAGGGTTGGGCGTCTTCCATGGCCAGGCCGGCTTTGCGTTCGGCGACGAAAAAGCCGGTACCGTGGCGGGCCTCCAGCCAGCCGCTGGCGACCAGGCGGTCGTAGGCTTCGATCACACACGACGCACTGACCGCCTGGCTGCGGGCCAAAGCCCGGATCGATGGCAGACGCGCGCCGGGGCGCAGGCGCTGCTGGCCGATCCAGGTTTGCAGGTGGTCGGTGAGTTGCTGCACCAGCGGGGTGGGGCTGGTGCGGTCGAGGGGCAAGTGCATGGGGCAAGTGTTCGCTGGTTTTGAGCGAACAGTTAAGCATAAAAGGGTTGGCGGTGTGTCTGGTGATGGGGATGGGCTGGCATCAGAGTGGGCAGGCCCGGCCCTTTCGCGGGTGAACCCGCTCCCACAGAGATCGCACCCAACCCGAGAGCGATGCAGTACCTGTGGGAGCGGGTTCACCCGCGAAAAGGCCGGTACAGCCACTACAGAACCAGGATCCTACCCATGCCCTCCGCCCCGGCCCGCCTGGCCTTCGCCCTCTGCCTGATCACCCTGGCCGTCAATCTGCAGGCCCCGCTGTACATCACCTACGCCGACCTTTCCGGCCAAGGCGCCGCCGCCACCGCAGTAGCCTTCTCCGGCTATGTGCTCGGCGTGCTACCCGTGCTGCTGGCCCTGGGCGGGCTGGCCGACCGGGTCGGGCGCCGGCCATTGGTGCTTGCCGCACTGGCCCTGTCGATGGTCGCCACCGTGCTGATGCTGGCGGCCCCCAACCTGCACACTCTGGGGCTGGCGCGGCTGTTCCTCGGCCTGGGCACCGGCCTGGCGTCGGCAACGGCCACCGCCTACATGGGTGAGTTGATGGGCGGCGCGGACAACACCCGCGCCGCCAATTGGGTTACCGCCAGCACCTCGCTGGGCTTTGGCCTGGGCGCGGCGCTGACCAGCCTGTTCCTGCTGCGCGGCCCCAGCCTGACCCCAGGCAGCTTCCACCTGCAACTGCTGCTGGCGGCGCTGGCCATGCTGCTGGTTTGGCGCCTGCCGGACCCACGCCCGGCACAACGCAACCCCATGCTGCGCCTGCCCTGCTACCCACGTGGCAGCGTGGCCTATGGCCTGGCCATTCTGCTGGCGTGGGCCTGCGTGGGGCTGGTGATCGCCCTGCTGCCGGGCATCCTGCGCCAGCACGGGCTTAGCGCCTGGTCGGGGTTCTCGACCTTTTGCGTGATCAGCTGCGGGTTGTTGTTCCAGCCCATGGCACGGCGCCTCAGCAGCCGTACAGCCACATTGCTGGGGCTGGTGATATTGCCGTGCAGCTATGCCGTGCTGGCCTGGGGTGCGGACAGCGGCCAGCTGGGCGCGGTATTGCTGGGTGCGGTGGCGGCCAGTAGTGCGTGCTACGGGTTTATCTACCTGGGCGGGCTGGCGGCGGTGAACCAACTGGCCGGCAGCGAGAAGACACGGGCCAGTGCCGGGTTCTTCCTGCTGGCGTACCTAGGGTTCAGCCTGCCGGTGATCTTTACCGGGCTGTTGAGCGACCGGCTGGGATCACGATTGGCGTTGCTGGTATTTGGTGGGGTGTTGATGGTGGGGTGTGTGGTTGTAGGGCTGGCATTGTGGTGGTCTGCCAGGGCCTCTTCGCGGGTAAACCCGCTCCCACAGGGACATCACAGGACCTGAGGGCAGCGGGGTACCTGTGGGAGCGGGCAAGCCCGCGAAGAAGGCCACGCGGTTTCGGCTCAGATCGCCGTAGCCCCACCATCCACCGTCAGGCAATGCCCTGTGGTAAACGCCGCGCCATCACTGCACAGGTACAGCACGGCACTGGCAATTTCCTCGACCTTGCCAATGCGCCCCACCGGATGCATGGCAGCGGCAAACTCGGCCTTGCGTGGGTCGGCCTCATAGGCGCGGCGGAACATGCCGGTGTCGATCACCGCCGGGCACACCGCATTCACCCGGATACCCTTCTTGGCGTACTCGATGGCCGCCGACTTGGTCAGGCCGATCACCGCGTGCTTGGAGGCGCTGTAGATGCTCATCTTCGGCGCCGCGCCCAAGCCCGCCACCGAAGCGGTATTGACGATGGCCCCACCGCCCTGGGCCAACAGCAACGGCAGCTGGTACTTCATGCACAGCCACACACCCTTCACGTTGACACCCATGATGGCATCGAACTCCGCCTCGCTGCCCTCGGCCAGGCGGCCCTGCTCTATCTCGATACCTGCGTTGTTGTAGGCATAGTCCAGCCGCCCATAGGCAGCGATCAGGCGCTCGTGCAGTTGGCGCACCTCGGCTTCACGGGTAACGTCGCAGGCAATGAACAGCGCCTCCCCGCCCGACGCGTGGATCAGGGCCACAGTGGCCTCGCCACCGACAGGGTCAAGGTCGGCCACCACCACCTTCAGGCCCTCCCGGGCGAAAGCCAGGGCAGTTGCCCGGCCGATGCCGACGGCGCCACCGGTGACCAGGGCTACCTGGCCGGAAAAGGTCATGCTCATCGCGTGCTCCAAAGCGTGCTTGGTGGGGTTCAGAGCATAGTCAGCCACCACCCGCACGGGCAGCATCATCACCCCACCGGTTGGGCTACCATGCTTGTCAGTGATGTTACGGACCTGCCTACATCAACAGGGTAGATTTGACGCCTCCCCCTTCAATGCCTACGAGGACCCGCCATGACCAACACCAACCGCCGCTTCCTGCTCGCCAAACGCCCGGTCGGCGCCGTGCGCCGTGACGACTTCAGCTTCGAGACCGTGCCCGCCGAACAACCCGGCGAAGGCCAGGTGCTGGTGCGCAACCTGTACCTGTCGTTGGACCCGGCCATGCGCGGCTGGATGAACGAAGGCAAGTCCTACATCCCGCCCGTGGCCCTGGGCCAGGTGATGCGCGCGCTGGGTGTTGGCGAAGTGGTTGCCTCCAACCACCCCGCCTACAAGCCGGGTGACCATGTAAGCGGCGCCCTTGGCGTGCAGGACTACTTCACTGGCGAACCCCAGGGCCTGCACAAGATCGACCCCAGCCTGGCGCCCCTGCCGCGCTATCTGTCGGCGCTGGGCATGACCGGCATGACCGCCTATTTTGCCCTGCTGGACGTCGGCCAGCCCAAGGCCGGTGACACCGTGGTCATTTCCGGCGCGGCCGGCGCGGTGGGCAGCATTGTCGGGCAAATTGCCAAGATCAAAGGCTGCCGCGTGGTCGGCATTGCCGGCGGCGCCGAGAAGTGCCAGTACCTGAAGGACGAACTGGGCTTTGATGGGGTGATCGACTACAAGGCCGAAGACGTGCTGGCCGGCCTGAAGCGCGAATGCCCCAAAGGCGTGGACGTGTACTTCGACAACGTCGGCGGCGACATCCTCGACGCCGTGCTGACCCGCATCAACTTCAAGGCACGTATCGTGATTTGCGGCGCCATCAGCCAATACAACAACAAGGAAGCGGTGAAAGGCCCGGCCAACTACCTGTCGCTGCTGGTGAACCGTGCGCGCATGGAAGGCTTTGTGGTGATGGATTACGCCAAGGATTACGGCAAGGCCGCGCTGGAGATTGCCGGGTGGCTGGCTAGTGGCCAGGTGAAGAGCAAGGAGGATGTGGTGGAAGGGCTGGAGACCTTCCCCGAGACCTTGCTGAAGCTGTTCAGTGGGGAGAACTTTGGCAAGTTGGTGTTGAAGGTTTGATTGGGGATTGCGATTGGGCGTCCAGGTGTATGCCTTGGGTTTTGCAGCGCCTGTGAGATCGAGCGCCGC
>NZ_JALLKV010000070.1:0-24510 GCF_023093815.1 Pseudomonas sp. PNPG3 | reverse complement strand
ACATCGGTGAGAGAGTGAGAGAAATTATATCCATCCTGTCATTCCTGCGCGTGTTTAGGAGTGACCACCTAAAGCCTGGCCATCGTGTCGGGCTTCTTAATTCCTACGCCTGGTAGATGCCTGGGCTTATTCTTGCACACAGCCTTTTCGGAGTGGCATCATCTGCGGGTTTTGAGCTTGCCAGCAATGCCACACGGAATCGGAGCGTAGAGATGTCGACAAAAGCTGATTGGAAGTGCGATGAGTGCGAGGCCCGCAATGAGCTGAGCCTTGCTGAGGTTGATCATCCTGAGTATTTCAAGAGCTGCGGTAGCTGCGAAACCCTGCACCTTCTTGAGGTTAAAGATTCCAGGGTAAAAGTATTGACGCAAATGAGCCGCGGATAGTCCGCTCAGTTTTCTGAAGCCCTGTCATCTGACCGGCTTTCCCCTTAAGGCCCTGGCACTAGCCGGGGCTTTTTCGTTTTCGGCTCCACCACGCCGATCGCCCCGAGCTTGGAGTTCAGTTGGGGCCGAACTTACTGCGCTCCCTAAAAGGGAGGAATCGAGATGCCAAACATGCCCGAGAAGGATCCTGGCCTGTGGGCCGCTGTGCTCACCTGGGTGCTGGCCCATCAGCCTCAGCTGTATGCCGCTGGCTTGTCAGTCGCCATCGCCGTCCTCCGGGTGGTTTATGGCGGTGGTACTCGCCGGCAGATGTTCTTGGAGGGCGCCTTGTGCGGTCTCATCACCCTGGCCCTGGTGCCGCTGCTCGAGTGGATGGGCTTGCCTCAGGGGATGGCCACCTTCGCTGGCGGCATGGTCGGCTTCATGGGAGTGGAGAAGCTTCGGGGCTACTCCGACCTGTTTCTGTCTCGTAAGGCTCAGGGGTAACCGATGATCATGTTGACCGGAATCAACCGTAACGCCATTCACTTGGCACCCGCCGCCATCGCCTCGGTAACAGAAGCGGGTGCCAGCAGCCAATGGCACGGCATCTGCGCCATCGTTCGCACGTTCGACGGCCAGGTCCTGGAGGTTCGTCAGCGTGCCGATGACATCGTGCGGCAGATCAAGGAGGCGCAATGAAGAGCGCAGGTCAGTCGAAGCTCAAGTATCTGCTGTCATCTAGGCCCTTGATCGTGAAGCGCGACGGCATGCACGTCTGCCTGCATGACGCATTCAGCGGTGAGGTGCTGGCCGGGCAGACAAAGGTTCAACTCATTCAGGAAGCCGGCGAGATGACTCGGCTGATTGTTGAGTTTCACTGCGACGGCGAGCACGTTCGCCTGCTTGGCGAGTAGCGCCCGCCATCATGCATCTGCAAGCACCCGATCATCGAGTGGCGTGAAACGCTACAGATCTTGACCGTGCCAATCTGTGGCGCGCTGAACTGAGGATTCACCGTGAACAACCAGCACAAGAAGATCACCGGTTACCGCGACCTCACCCAGAGCGAGATCGACGGCATGAACTCGATCAAGGCCCTGGAGGCTGATGCCGGCGAGCTGTTCAAGCAGATCGGCCAGATCGAAGGCGTGGATCAGCGCACCCTGGCCCTGGCCAAGACCAACTTGCAGCAGGGCTTCATGTGGTTCGTGCGCTCGATCGCCAAGCCCGCTGACCCTTTCAGCTGATGGCCAAGGCGTTTACACGCCTTGCAAGCTGTATGTGGACGGCGCCGATGGCATAGCGGTTGGCGACTTCATCACCACTGCAGCCGGGTCTGCATACTTGGTACAGGCGCTTTGAGTAAGCCGCACCAAGCCTGAGCGCAAGCACATGCACTGCCTGCGCTGGCCTATTGCTGACGTGCCGCCTGATGCGCGGTGCTACCAACTGACTTGGTACAAGAGATAAGGAGCACCGGCCATGGCCAAGGTTTACGCAACGATCGTCTGCCGGAACCGCTGGTGGTTGAAGTACTACCTGGTTGGCGTGCTGCTCGCGTCTCACCTCACCGGGCGTGATCCTCACCTTGGTCGCGTCACGCGGGGGATAGAGCGCGGCATCGTGGTCGAGGTGCTTTGATGGCCAGGCTCAAGACGATCAGCCCTCGCCTACAGGAATCCGCCAACACCAGGGTCAAGCTGGTAGACCCCAGCAGTTGGCGAAGTGGAATGACCAGCTCGCAGCGCGGATACAACTACCAGTGGCAGAAGGCGAGAGAGCGATACCTCGAAGAAAACCCGCTCTGCGCCTACTGCGCGAAGATCGGGCGAACGACGGCCGCCAGCGTTGTTGACCATGTTGTACCGCACCGCGGTGATCGCGATCTGTTCTGGAACCGAGACAACTGGCAACCGCTCTGCAAGACCTGCCACGACACGGTCAAGCAGGCCGAGGAGGCTGCAGGCGTGGTGGGCTGATCGCCCGGCGCACCAAAGCGGTGCAGGACATTAGCCGAAGCACGTCACTGGCATGCCTCAAAGGGGTAGGGGGGTCAAAAGCTAGGGATTCTCATCTAGCTAGACCGCCTCCGACCCCACGTACAGATTTTTTTCCCCCACAGGATTTTTGTTAAATGGCTTTAACATCCCGCAAGCGCGCATTCATCGCTGCGCTGAGGGAAGGTGCGTCCAATCGGGACGCTGCCGTGGCGGCTGGCTATTCCGAGAAGACAGCGTCTGCGGCGGGGTCTCGGCTGGTGAAGGACAAGGATGTGGCGGCTGAGTTACTCAAGCTCCGCGCCCTGGGCCTGATGCCGCCAGATGTTAAAGGCGATGTTAAAGCGCATGTTAAAGCCAAGCCCGCCGCGAAGCCCTCTGATCAGGCCGAGCAGGCGCCAGATTCGGCTCAGGTAGCTGACGATGAACCGGAGTCCGAGCCGGCTGGCTTTGATTTGACTCAGGCGCTACTGCACCGCGATCCGAAGGACTTCCTGCTCTCGGTGATGAACGACCTGGGCAGCGAGCCCAAGCTCCGAGTTGATGCAGCCAAGGCCCTGATGCCGTTCGTGCATCCGCGCAAAGGGGAGAGCGGCAAGAAAGACCAGGCCAAGGAGAAGGCCGCCGAGGCTGCCACCGGTAAGTTCGGCGCTCGGCGCGGTCCGCTGCGGTCGGTGAAATGATGAACTGGACAACCGCATGCCCCGACTGGGAGCAGCGCATCGTTGCGCGCCAGAGCCTAATTCCCTTCAAGCCGCTGTTCCCCACCGAAGCAGAAGAAGCTCTTGATGTATTTGGCGCGCTGCGCATGGTCGATGCCACCGGCAGTCCGCTGATGTCCGAGACCGTGCGCGACTGGGTTAACCAGTTCGTTGCGGCGATCTTCGGAGCTTACGATCCGGACGAAGGCCGGCGCCTCGTCAGCGAGTTCATGCTGCTGATCAGCAAAAAGAACGGGAAGTCGACGATCGCTGCCGGGATCATGCTCACGGCACTGATCCTCAACTGGCGCCCATCCGGGGAGTTCATCATCCTGGCGCCCACCAAGGAGATCGCGGACAACTCCTACATCCCGATTCGCGACATGGTACGGGCGGATGAGGAGCTCGATGCCTTGCTCAAGGTGCAGGACCACCTGCGTACCGTGACCCACCGCCAGACCAGCGCCACGCTCAAGGTGGTTGCCGCTGACAGTGAGACAGTGTCAGGCAAGAAAGCCATCGGCGTGTTCGTCGATGAGCTATGGGTGTTCGGCAAGCGCGCTAATGCCGAAGCGATGTTGCGGGAGGCCACCGGTGGCCTGGCGTCACGGCCCGAGGGCTTCATCATTTGGGCCACCACCCAGTCCGACGCTCCGCCGGCCGGTGTGTTCCGGCAAAAGCTGATGTACGCCCGTAAGGTTCGGGACGGCGAGATCGTCGACAAGTCCTTTCTGCCGGTGCTGTACGAGTTCCCGAAAGCGATGCTTGATGCTGGCGCGCACCGGGACTTCTCCAACGCCTACATCACCAACCCCAACCTGGGGCTGTCGGTTGACGAGCCGTTTATCGAGCGCGGCTATGCGCAGGCGCAGCTGGATGGTGAGGAGTCGTTCCGGGGCTTCCTGGCGAAGCACCTCAACGTCGAGATCGGCCTAGCGCTGCTCTCGGATCGCTGGGCGGGTGCAGACTTCTGGGAGGTTCAGGCTTCCGAGCTATGTCGCACGCTTGAGGATCTGATTGAACGCTGCGAGGTGATCGATATTGGCATCGACGGCGGCGGCTTAGATGACCTTCTGGGCTTGGCCGCGGTAGGGCGTGAGCAGGGAACCCGTCGCTGGCTGAGCTGGACCCACGCATGGGCTCACCCTTCAGTGCTTGAGCGGCGAAAAGCTGAAGCGCCACGTATCTGTGACTTCGCCAAGGATGGCCACCTGACCTTGGTGGAACGTATTGGAGATGACATTGAGGAGGTGGCTCAACTGGTGGCACAGGTCGAGCAGGCCGGCCTGCTGGACAAGGTTGGGCTGGACCCGGCTGGTGTTGGAGCGATTCTCGATGCGCTGGAGGCTGTGGGTATCCCGCGCGAAAAGATAGACGGTATCTCGCAGGGCTGGCGTCTGGGCGGGGCGATCAAGACTGCCGAGCGGAAACTGGCCGAGGGCACGCTGCTGCACGGTGGCCAGCCGATGATGGCCTGGTGCTGCGGCAACGCCAAAGTCGAGCCCCGGGGTAACTCGATACTCATCACCAAGCAGGCCAGCGGCTCGGCGAAGATCGACCCGCTGATGGCGCTATTTAACGCTGTGACGCTGATGGCCCTCAATCCGGAGGGGCAGGGCGGCATGGAAAACTTCATGGCCGGCATCCGGGACCCACTGATCGCATGAACGCATTTCATTACTTCATCATCTGCGCGCTGTCTGCGTTCGCCTTGGGCTGCGTCGGCGTCTGGATGCTGGCCGGTACCGGCTGGGCGCTGGTAGCAGGCTCAGTCAGCATGTTCAGCATTGCAGCGTTTATCCAGCGGGGTTTGAGCAGTGAGTAAATCCCTCTCCCAGGCGCTGGGCAAAGCCGTTTCCAAACCATCGGCCAGTATGGGCGGCTGGCTTGGCAAGACGATCCGCCTTTCTGATGGCGGGTTCTGGAGCGCTTTCCTCGGCGCTCAATCCAGCAGCGGTAAGTCTGTCACGGTGGACAATGCGATGCGCTTGTCGGCTGTGTGGGCGTGTGTGCGGATCATCTCCACCTCGGTCGCAGGCTTGCCGCTGAGCATATACCGGCGCCTTCCAGACGGCGGCCGCGAGACGGCAAGGGACTTTCCGCTCTACGACGTTGTGCACAACAGCCCCAATGAGGACATGGCAGCCTTCCACTTCTGGCAGGCAGTCGTAGCTTCAATGCTGCTGTGGGGGAATGCGTACTGCGAGATTCACCGGTCCGGCGGGCGAGTTATCGCGCTGGACTTTCTGATGCCATCCCGGGTTGACCTGGAGACAGACGACGATGGTCGGCTGCGGTACTTCTTCCGGCCTCGTAAAGGTGCCCGGCGAGAGATCGACCGGGCAGACATGCTGCATATTCCGGCCTTCACTCTTGACGGTCGGGTGGGCCTGTCCGCCATTCGTTACGGCGCAGATGTATTCGGCTCAGCGATGTCAGCGGATGATGCGGCTAATACCACCTTCAAGAACGGCATGATGCCTACCGTAGCCTTCTCGGTGGACAAGACGCTTAATCCTACGCAGCGTGCCGAGTTCCGAGATTACGTCACAACCATCTCCGGTGCGCTCAACGCAGGCAAAAGCCCGGTGCTCGAGCAGGGTGTGAAGCCCGAGATGATTGGCATCAACCCGGCTGATGCACAGCTGCTGGAGTCGCGGGGGCACAGCATCGAGGAGATCTGCCGTTGGTTTGGCGTGCCGCCCTGGATGGTCATGAAGACCGACAAAGGCAGCAACTGGGGCACGGGCCTCGAGCAGCAACAGATCGC
Organism: Pseudomonas sp. PNPG3; assembly: GCF_023093815.1. Lineage (NCBI taxonomy): Bacteria > Pseudomonadati > Pseudomonadota > Gammaproteobacteria > Pseudomonadales > Pseudomonadaceae > Pseudomonas > Pseudomonas sp. PNPG3. The sequence goes on along the minus strand of NZ_JALLKV010000070.1, from coordinate 18,674 downwards.
GTTTTTGACGTACTGCATCATGACCTACACAGCTCCCATTGAGCAGTGCGTGAACAAGCGCTGCATGACAGCAGTAGACCGGATCAAGCATTACTCGGAATTTTCGTTGGAGGCCTTCCTGCGTGCCGACAGTTCCGGTCGTGCCGCCTACCTCAGCACCATGAGCCAAAACGGCCTGATGACGCGCAATGAGGGTCGGCACAAAGAAAACCTGCCGAGCATGCCCGGCGGCGACATCCTCACTGTGCAATCGAACCTGGTGCCGCTTGACCAATTAGGCAAGCAAAACGATAGCCAAGCCGCGCGCGCGGCGCTGATGAACTGGCTCAAAAGCGACTCCAAGGAGTAACTCATGAAACACAAGATCCAGTCTCGCGGCCTGCGCAGCGAGATGAGCCCGCGTGCGCTCGAAAAGTGGAATCCGGCAATCCAGGCGGCCGTTGAGAACACCTCGGACACCATCACCGTGTACGGCGTGATCGGCGAGGACTGGTACGGCGAAGGTGTGACCCTCAAGCGAATCGATGCTGCGCTTCGCTCTATCGGTGAAAAGGATGTGACGGTCTACATCAACTCGCCTGGCGGTGACATGTTCGAAGGCATCGCCATTTACAACCGTCTGAAAGAGCACAGCCACAAGGTCACCACCAAGGTGCTTGGGATGGCTGCCAGCGCTGCATCGATCATCTACCTGGCTGGTAGCGATCGGCAGGTGGCCAGCAGCGCCTTCCTGATGATCCATAACTGCTGGACGTTCCTCGCGGGCAACCGTCATTACCTGCGCGATGTGGCTGATGACATGCAGGAGTTCGATGCCGCAATGGCCGACCTCTATGCCGAAACCAGCGGCCAAGCTGTCGATGACATGGCAGAACTGATGGACGACGAGACCTTCATCCGTGGCAAGCGCGCGGTGGAGCTGGGCCTGGCCACCAGCGTCCTGTCGTCAACCGAGATCACCGAGCGCGAGACCGAAGACTCGGCGCAGAGCAATGCGCTCAAGGCCATGGACGTCGCGCTGGCCAAGGCCGGAATGCCCCGCTCAGAGCGCCGCGAACTGTTCGCCAATTTCAAGTCCGGTATGCCTCGCGCTACCGGCGGGGGCACGCGTAACGCTGCCCCGCCCGATAAGCCCAGCGCTGTCGCGCCAGACCTCTCCGCCTCTCTGAGCGCGGCAACCAATATCCTCAATTCTCTGAAAGGAAAGTGACCATGGACTTTGAAGCCCAAGTCAAGGAACTCAACGCCAGCCTCAAGGGCATTGGCGATCAGATCAAAAGCCAGGCCGAGGCGACCGAGAAGCAAATCAAGGCCTCTGGCGAAATGAATGCTGAAACTCGCACCAAGGTCGATGAACTGCTGACCAAGCAAGGCGAGTTGCAGGCGCGCCTGGGCGAGGCTGAGCAGAAGCTCGTGAATGCCAATCGTGACCGCAACCACCAGGAAGAGCCGCAGAAGTCGGTTGGTGCGCTCGTGATCGAAAGCGAAGAGATGAAGGACATGAACTCGTCCTTCCGCGGCTCTCGTCGTGTCTCGGTACCACGGGCAGCTATCACCACCGCAACCGGCGGTGACCTGGTGCAGACCCAGCGCTTGCCGGGGATCATTGCTCCGCCGCAACGCCGCCTGACCATTCGCGACCTGGTAGCGCCGGGCACTACCGAATCGAACTCGATCGAGTACATCCGCGAAACCGGCTTCACCAACAACGCGCGCACCGTAGCGGAGAACACTGCCAAGCCGTACTCCGACCTGACCTTCGCGCTGGCGACCGCGAACGTTCGTACCATCGCCCACCTTTTCAAGGCGAGCCGTCAGATGCTCGATGACGCCAAGGCCCTGCAGAGCTACATCGATGGCCGCGCGCGCTATGGCCTGACCATGGCGGAAGAGGCTCAACTGCTCTACGGAAACGGCACTGGCGCAAATCTGCAGGGCCTCATGACCGTGGCCCAGTTGTACGCGGCACCTGCTGGCGTCGCTGTTGTCGGCGAGCAGCGCATTGACCGCCTCCGCTTGGCGCTGCTGCAGGCCGAGCTGGCCGAGTTCCCATCCGACGGCATTGTGCTCAACCCGATCGACTGGGCAGCGATCGAGCTCACCAAGGACGGCGAGGGCCGGTACATCATCGGGCAGCCGCAGGAGGGCACCAACGCCAAACTCTGGAACCGCCCGGTGGTGTCCACTCAAGCCATGACGCAGAACGACTTCCTCGTCGGCGCGTTCAAGCTCGGCGCCCAGATCTTCGACCGCATGGAAATCGAAGTGCTGATCTCGACCGAGAACGACAAGGACTTCGAGAACAACATGGCGACGATCCGCGCCGAGGAGCGCCTGGCGTTCGCGATCTATCGCGACGAAGCGTTCGTCACTGGCCCGCTGGTCACGCCTTAACTCTTCCGCAAGCCGGCGCCAGAAATGGCGCCCCAATGGAGTAAACCAATGGCACGCAAACAGGAAACACCAGCATCCACGACTGATGCGAAGGATCCAGTCTCGACCGTTGATACCAGCAGCGGCTCGTCTGGGGCTGCCGGTTCGCCTCCTTCGCCTGCGGGTGCGATCGGTCCGGCTAGCGATGACCCTGGTAATTCGGGTGTCCCCGCAGTTGCTTCAGGCCAGGCGGAAGGCTCAAACCTGGAACTGTCAGAAGGACAAGTGGCCGCTGGCACTGAGTCGGATGTCGTCGCGGGCGGTCAGGGTGCCAACGCGGGCATCGCCGCAACCGACGCTGCGACATCCGAAGACGCCAGCCTGGCCGCATCATCCTTGGCCGACAGCAGCACCGGCGCTGATGCACTGGCACCAGAGGATCAGGCGAAGCCCAACCCTGCGACTCTTCAGATCTATCCGCTGCGGTCGTACATGGATGAAGGCGAGCTTCGCCGTCGCGGCGGCCCGGCGTATACAGTACCGCGCCGGCACGCTGAAGAACTGGCGCAGCGGAATTTGGCATCCCTCGAACCGCTGAAGGAGTGAGGGTATGCCGGTCATCGGTTTGACCATCGCCCGGCATCACCTGCGGGAGCCTGACGACGATGACGATTACCTGGAGTTGCTGATCGAGGCGGCCGAAGGGCAGGCGATGGACTATCTAAACCGTCGTTTCTATGCCGACCAGCAGGCGCTGGATGAGGCTGTCGTCGCCGGGGATGCTGGCGAGTCTCCCATGGTCTGCAACAAGCAGATCAAGGCCGCTTGCTTGCTGATCCTCGGCCACCTTTACGCGAACCGTGAGGACGTTGTCATCGGGACTATTGCCACCGAGCTGCCCAAAGGCTCTGTGGCTCTCCTGACGCCGCACCGGATTGGGTGGGGCGTATGAGATCCGGCCCCCTGCGTCATAAGTGCTCTCTAGAGCAGAGCACTTTGGTGGATGAACCTGGCGGTGGAAAGGTGGAGCAGTGGACTGAGCTGAGGTATCCAGTTTGGGTCGAGATCGGAACTCCTACCGGCAGGCTTCAACCAGTCGCTGACCAGCTTCAAGCGGTTGCGTCCGCCGAAATTAAGGCCCGCTTCGCTCGAGACTTCGCCGCAGGACAGCGCCTAGTGCACAAGTCCAGCGGGGATACCTATCTCATTGAAGCTGTGCTTCCTGACAACAACCGCGACATGCTCCGTCTGCTGTGCTCCAACGTCATCAACCCATGAGGATAACCCCATGAAAGTAAGAGCCCTGGCCAATATTTCTGGCCCGATGGGTCGCAAGACCATTGGCGATACCTTCGATGTCAAAGCAGAGGAAGGCCGCTTACTGATCGAGAACCGGCAGGCCGAGGAGGTGTTGTCGCCTGACAAACCTTCGTCCGCGCCGAAGCGCGCAGGCTCCGACCAGGAGGCCTGACATGGCTCGCCGCTCTCGGATGTCCGGCGACTTCAAGCTGCGTCGCTTGCTTCGGACTATTCACCAGACGGTGGACAACGAGGTCAGGACCTCGATGCAGGAGGGCGCTGACCGAATATTGGATAGCATGCGCCAGTTCATTCCGCGAGATACAGGCGCTGCGGCGAATGCCGTTACCGCATTCGTATCGAAAAGCGGCCTTGATGCTCAAATCGGGATCAGAGGGAAGAAAGACAACAGGCGGTTTTTTTACATGCGATTCATCGAGTACGGCACCAAGGGCTACTCGGGCAAAATCTACCGACGCGCTGACAGCAACGCAATTGGTGGCGTGCACACCAAGAACCGCGACACTACGCAGCTTCGAGGGCGTCGTAACGGATTGCGGCAGCGTGATGTAAAGAACAAGGCTGACGGTACCAACTTTTTCGGCAAATACCCTGATATTCCCGCGCGCCCTGCGCATCCATGGCTTCGTCCTGCGATGGACGTAAACCGCGAATTCGTTTTGGCGAACATTAGCGCTGCTGTCGGCCGCACACTGTCAAAGGCAGCTAAGGGAGGCTGAATGTCCGATCCATCATTCGCGCTGCAGGTGGCTCTTCACGAAAGGCTGTCTTCCGGGTTGTCGTGTCCAGTACATGACGGCGTGCCAGACAACAGTCCTTTCCCATACGTCACCATCGATAGCTCGATCGCCGACGAGGCCGACTTCCTGGCAAGTCGAAAAGATCAGCGTTTCTTGTACCTGTCTGTCTGGAGCCAACACCGGGGCCAGAAGGAGGTGCACGAGATCATGTCTGTCATCGACTCGTTGCTGCACAACCAGCCACTGCCGCTGGCCACCGGTCATGTCGTGTCCATGCAAGTGAGGCGCAAGCAAACCAAGCGCGAGCCTGACTGCGTCACTTACCAGGGCGCCGTAACTCTTAGCATCATTACCCAGCACTGATTTACCCCTGAACCCGCCGCGTTGCGGCATTCACCTGTCCCAGGAGGACTACCCATGCCTGTTACTACCGCAGCCGGCACTCGAATCTACATCGGACCGCGTCTTACCGCCGACCTGCCCAAGGACTTGGCTGCCGCCAAGACCCTGCTGGTAGGCATTACCTACACCCAAATCGGCGAAGTCGAGAATATCGGCGACTACGGCGACGAGGTGGGCGACGTTACCTTTGCAGCCCTTGCCGACTCGCGAACCCGTCACTTGAAAGGCCTGGCCGATGCTGGCTCGGTCGATCTTTCTATCGGCCTGCTGGACGACGACGCCGGTCAGATTGCGCTGCAGGTCGCCCAGAAGGATCGCAGCCGCTTCGATTACCCGATCAAGGTCGAGTACGAAAGCGGCTACGTGGACTACTTTGCCGCCAAGGTGATGTCGTCTCGCAAGCAGGTTGGTGGCGCCGAGGACGTGCTCAAGCGCGCCGTCACCATCGGCATCAACTCCGAGATCATCGAAGTCGAACCGACTCCGTGACCTCAGCCTGAGGCGCCTCCGGCTGGTCGCGCCTTTTTTGCTCAGCACCCAATACCAAGGAAACCGCAATGTCCAAGACCAATCACGGCACCGTCACCGTCGAGGCCGGCAGCGACAGCTTCACCCTGAAGTCCACCCTGCGCGCTGCTCGTGCGCTGGAGAACCGCTTCGGCGGCATTCTCCCAGCCATGCAGCAGCTGGGCGCCGGCAACGTCACTGCCACTGCCTTCATCATCGCTGCCGGTGCTGGCATCGACACCAACAAGCGCAAAGAACTTGAGGCGGTGGAAGAGGCCGTGTTCGAAGGCGGCGTGAACAAGGTTGGCAGCCAGGTTCTGCCGTTTGTGAAGGCGCTGCTTAACCCCGGCGGCAAGACTGACGAAGAGCTCGAAGAGTCGCAGGGAAACGAACCGAGCGATCCGGCAACGGCAGCTACGTCGACGAACTCTACGGAATAGCTACCGGCTGGCTGGGATGGTCGCCTCGCGATGCCTGGGAAACCCCGATGGTCGAGATCATCCTGGCCTGGGAAGCGAAAGCTGACTTCCTGAAAAAAACCAATCCGTTCGGCCAGCCGGAGACACAGCCCTCCAAGGCGGCCGTGGCCAAAGACCTTCGGCGTGGCTTGCGGGGGGCTGCCGCGTCTCGTCCGGCGGCTAACCATTGACCCGCCCAGGCGGGTTTTTTATCGCCTGGGGGAAACATGGCAGATACTGACGTTCAGGGCATGCTGGTCCGCATCGAGGCTACCACGGCTCAGCTTCGGCAAGAGATTGCGCGCGGCGAATCAGCGGTGGCGTCGACCTCGAAGAAAATGGATGCGAGCCTTTCTCGGGTCGATGACGCGTTCGACCGAGTCGGTGCGAGCGCGGAAAGCGCTGGCGGCCTGCTGAAGAGTGCGCTGGCGGCAGCTGTAGGTGCTGTATCCGTCAGTTCGATTCTCAAGGCTGCTGACTCCTACTCCCAGATGTCGGATCGTATCGGCCTGGCAACAAAGAGTTTCGGCGAGTACAGCGCGGTTCAAGACAGGCTTCTGGCCACGGCGAACCGGACCTACCGCCCGCTGGAAGAGGCTCAAGAGCTTTACATCCGCACGGCTGACAGCCTGCGTTCGATGGGGCTCAGCGCTGATGAGTCAATGGATGTCATGGATAGCTTCAGCTATCTGCTGGTGACCAACTCTGCGTCTGTCGATAAGGCCAGTTCGGCCATTGACGCATATTCCAAGGCGCTCCAGACCGGGAAGATTGATGCCGACGGCTGGCAGTCCATCCTCGCGGCGATGCCTACGGTAGTGGACACCATTGCAGAAGCGACCGGGAAAAGCGCAGAGGAAATCCGCAGTCTCGGCGCTCAGGGCAAGCTCAGTCTCGACACGCTCACGGAGGGCCTTCAGAAGAGCGCGGTGGCTAATGGTCTCTTGGCTGACAGCATGGGGGTTGCGGTCCGTGATGCCCTGACCGCCCTCAACAACGCTTTCACCGTGTATGTGGGCCAACTGAATGAGTCCACTGACCTCACTGGAGTGCTTGCGTCAGGCATCTCGTTACTGGCGGAAAACTTCGGCACTATTGCCGAAGTTGCCGGGGTTGCTGCGGCCGGCGCCTTGGCCGTCTATGCGCGTTCGCTGGCAACTTCTGCTGCAGGCTCTGTACTGGCTACCAAGGCAGCCATTGAAGATGCCATGGCCCGTCGCGCTCAAGCGGCAACCGTTCTGCTTGCCGCCCAGGCGGATCAAAGGAAAGCGCAGACCGCCGTTTTCCTGGCCGAGAAAGAACTGGCCGCGTCGAAGACGCGCATCAGCGGCATGGCAGTTGAAAAACAGCTCGCACTTCAGCTTGCAGAGGCAAGGATGGCTGAAGCGCGCGCTACTGCCGCCGTGAGGGCTGCCCAGGGTGCAATCGTCGGCACTGGCAGAACTTTGCTTGGGTTGCTCGGTGGCCCGGCAGGGATTGCGATGCTGGCTGTTGGTGCCGCTACAGCATTTCTGACGTTGCGAGACAACACTGACTCCTTGGAAAAGAAACTCGGGGACCTTGCCGATCCAGTGGACAAGCTCGCCGAGCGCTTCAACAAGCTCAACAGGGCGACGCAGTCCGTCACACTGCGCGAGCTCCAGGCGAACATCGAAGAAATGCAGGGCAAGCTGTCCCAGATGTCTGGGGCGATGGCCGATAAGTTCGAGTCCGATCTTCGAAATATGGGCGCCGCTGGAGCCGACGGCTTGATGGCCGGGCTGATCAGGCTGCCGACCGAAGCACAAGCTGCATTGGACTTGGTGCGTAAAGCGTCCCGGGACCAGGCCGCCGGAATCGAAGTAGATTGGAAGGCAGTTGCCGACCAATTACGGCTAATGCCTGGGGTGACAGAGGAGATGGCGCGGGCTCTTGAGTCCAGCCAGCAACCGGTAACCGAGCTTTCTTCTCTGCTTCAAAATCAGAAGCAGGCATTCGCCGAGCTAACTGGCGCGACTGACGATAACACCCGTGCAGAGCGTGAAAATGCTGCTGCTAAGGCAACGGCAGCCGGGGAGGGGCAGAAGTACCTAGAGCAGCTGCAAAAGCAGATCGCCACTTCGCAGGATAAGACCGCTCTCCAGGCTGCGAACCGGTTTATCGCTGAGAACACGCTGCTCACTGACGAAATGGTGGTGGCGATTCGGTCGGCGGCTGCGGCAAAAGACGCCCAAAAAGCTGCCGATGCTGCGGCAACCAAGGCGATCCAAGATGGCGCTAGTGCTGCCAAAGAAGCCGCCACTCAAGCGAAGAACCAAGCCAAAGCTTTAACGGATCTCAAGGCGCAAGCAGATATCGCCATTAAGTCGGCCGAGGGGCTGGCGGCCGCCTATCTTTCCGGGGCTGATCGCACTCGGGAATTCGCGCTGCAGCAGAAAGTGGAGGAAGCTCTTCTTAGAGCAGGGGTCAGCGCTCGTGACGCTGTTACTGCCGCGATTCAGAAGCAGATGGACGCCGAGGACAACCTGGACATCAGCAAGCAAGCTTTCGATCTACAGAAAGAAGCCGCTGACCAGGTAGCCCTGGCCAAAGCGACGCTCCAGGGTGCCGGCGCGCTCGAAGCCTACAACGTCCAGAAGGCAATGCAAGTTGCTCTGGTCGGTAAGAACATTGCTGCGGGCAGCAAGGAGTATGACCAGCTGCTCGCTGCCACCCGGGCCCAGCAGGCTGCCGTGAAGGTGGCGAAACAAGCGGCCGATGCGGGCAGCATCATGGATCGACTGTACCCCGAGAAGAAGCTACTGCGTGAATACACCGAGGGGCAGGAGGCCTTGAACAAGGCCATGGAACTGGCTCCGGAAAAGACCTCCGAATACCAGGAAGCACTGCGTCTTTTGGGACTGGAGTATGAGCAGAACAAAAGCGCAGCATCTGCCTGGGGTAAGTTCACTGAAGGCGCCGTCGACCGTGTGGATGATGCGTTTGCGAACGCCTGGAAGAACATCGGAGATGGCTTTGAAGGCTTCGCAACCAGCCTGAAGGATGGTTTCAAGCAGTTGCTGGCTGAGCTGGCGCACATGGCGATCACGCGACCGATCGTGATGCAGATCGGCGCTGCTCTGGGGGTGGGCGGTTTGTCGGCGCAAACCAGTGGATTGTTCGGTGGATCCGCTGCAGGCGGCAGCATGAGCCTATCCAGCATCTGGAATATGGGGAGTAGTGCTTACAGCGCCATCACCTCGGGGTTTGGCGGCGCTATCGCTGCAGGCTGGAATGCTGGGCAGGGATTTCTGGGCGGCATGCAAGGTGCGATCAGTGGCGGCTATGGGTACATCAGCAACGCTGTGAGCAGCTTGTTCAGCGGCGGCGCGGCGGCGACGGGCGCCGGGAATGTTGGCTTTGGCCTGGGCCAATCGCTGGTATCAGGCGGGGCAGGATCGAGTGGAGCGGCAGTTGGTTCAAGTGCGAGCTACGCCACTGGCGCGGGCGGGGCCACGGCTTTAGGTGGGGCTCTAGCCGGCATTGGCGGCGCTCTTTATGGATACGGCCAGTCAGGCTTGAAGGGGGCTGCAACAGGTGTTGCTGGCGGTGTCGGTGGCTATTACGCCGGTGCTGCAATCGGCTCGCTGGCCGGCCCGCTCGGTACTGTGATCGGCGGAGTTATTGGTTCTGCGCTGGGGAGCTTCGTGGGCGGATCGCTCTTTGGTGGCGACTGGGTCACCAAGGATCAGGGTATCCAAATTGGCGTTGAGGGCGGCGAGCTCGACGCCATGCAGTTTGAGTATCAGAAGAAGAAGGGCGGCCTATTCGGCAAAAACAAGAAGCGCACCCGTCTTTTTGCTCTTGATCCCGAGATGCAGGATGCACTGGACAACACCTATGATGCGACGATTTTCAGTGTCGAAACGCTGTTCGAGCGACTGAACGTACAGCTGAACGATGGCGTCCTCGATGCTCTGGACATCGATGCCGTTAAGATCAGCACCAAGGACAAGACCGCCGAAGAGATCCAGCAAGAGCTCAGCGTATTCTTCGGGGATGTTGCCCACGAAGCAGTGTTTGCCATCTCTGAGGCGACCAACGCCGGCTTGAGCGGCTTCACCTATGAGGGTCTGACAGAGTTCGTCAACAACCTCTATGGCGTTGATGATGTCATCAAGCACCTGAACGTCGGCCTGTTTGACATGTCGGTGCAGGGTGGCTTCATGGCCGAACAGCTGTCAGCCTGGGCCGGCGGTTTTGAGGCGCTGAAAACGTCGGCTGCTACCTACTATGCCAACTTTTTCACGGATGCCGAAAGGTCAGCTGACTTGCTGATTGATGTCCGGAAGGAGTTCAAGGACCTCAATATCACGCTCCCCGAAACCCGGCAGGGTTACCGGGATATGGTTGAGGCCCTGGATCTGACGACGGAGTCCGGTCGCGCGATGTTTGTAACGCTGACCACGCTGGCAGGAGACGCGGCCCAGGCGTATGACGTTCTGGAGGCACAAGCCAGCCAGGCAGCTCAAAAGCTGCAGGACAACGTCGGTTCGGCGCTGGCGTCAGTCCAGCGGGCGGTAAATGCCCAGAAGTCAGCGCTGACCGACGCTTACAACGCTCAGGTTGCTTCACTCAACGACATGTCACAAACGGCGCAGAAAAGCGTCAGCGAGCTGGCGAGCGTTGGCGATAGCCTCAGCCGGGCGCTGAAGTCGTTGCGTGGTGACTCAGACGATGCCGTGAAGATGCTGCGAACCCAGGCCATGGCCACCCTCAACAGCGCCTTGCTCACGGTGCGTGCCGGCAAGTCACTGTCTGGGCTCACCGGTCTTTCAGATGCGCTGGATGTACTGAGCCAGAACAGCACTGATACCTACGCTTCCCGGGAGGACTTCAATCGAGACCAGGGCCGGACGGCGAACATTGTCAGCCAGCTTGAGGCGGTCAACGGCAAGCAGTTGTCCACTGCTGAAAAGTCACTCGAAAGCCTTCAGGCTCGGATTGAGCAGGCGAAGGAGTCCTACGACCTTCAAATCGCTCAGTACGATGCACAGCTCACGGCAGCTCAGGCTCAAGTGGACGCGCTGAACGGCGTCGATAACTCGGTTGTTTCGGTGGCCACGGCTGTTGCAAGCCTAAGCCAGGCGATCATGGCAGCGCTTGTGGCGAGTGAAACCGGAGCCGCACAGCAGAACACCTACGACAACAACGTCGCTCTGATACGTGCCGTTTATCAGTCGGTGCTCGGCCGAGACCTTGACCCAACCGGGCAGGCTGGATGGGCTGCAGCTTTGGCGAATGGATCCGTGACCTACGCCAACTTAGCGGAGGCAATTGCGAAAGCGGGCGCTGCCAATGGCGAGGCTGTGCGGATTCCTGGCTTTGCCAGTGGCGGTCTATTCAGTGGCGGGGCTCGGGTTGTGGGTGAGCGCGGTCCGGAGCTGGAGGTCACCGGGCCAAGTCGCATCTACAACGCCAGCCAGACCGCTGCAATGCTCGGCGGCGGTCAAAATGATGAGACCGCAGCTGAGATTCGCGAGCTAAGGGGCGAGCTGAAATCGGCGCTATTCGCCATCGCCAAGCACACCCAGAAAGCCGCCAAGAACACGGATCTTCTGCCGCAAAAACTGGAACAGGAGTTGTACCCGTGAGGATCATTGAGCCTGTCGAAATCACCCCCAGCATGGCGGTGATGGAGGCGTTTTTGGTGGAGCCCAATGCTGAACCCTTGGTGGTTCAGGTTGGGCAGTCCTTCCAGGTGGCATCGATGCTGACCAATGTGCCCGAGGTCGATAACCCCCTGTGGGTATCAACCACGTCGTATGTGGTCGGCGACATTGTCATGCTTGAACATCGGAACTATGAGGCTCTCGTAGCGAATAGCAACAAGAACCCTACCGGCGCCGCGACTGATCCGCCGACCTGGCTGGACTTGGGCCCGACAAACCGATGGAGGATGTTCGATGACAAAATAGGCACGGTGACCACCAACCCTGAAAGCATCTCGCTGACCATCGCCCCGGGCCGCGCGGTCGATTCTCTGGCCTTTTTTGGGCTTGACGCGGCATCGATATACGTCCGGGTTGTCGACCCCTACCAAGGCATTGTCTACGAATCGAGCGTTTCTCCGGTCTCCACGGACGGGATCAACGACTGGTACGAGTACTTCTTCGCCCCGGTTGAGGTGAACGAGGATTTCGTGCTGCTGGATGTGCCGGTCGGCAGTTATGGCTCCATCGAGATCAACGTGGCCAAGCCTGCCGGTATCGCACGGGTCGGTGCGCTCATCCTGGGCAAGGCCGCGGTTCTTGGCGAGGCCTTGTACGGAACGTCGGTGGGGATTACCGACTACAGCCGTAAGGAGCGGGACGACTTTGGCAACACCCAAATCGTGAAGCGCGATTATTCGAAGCGTGCTGACTTCGACGTAATGGTCCCTACTAGCATGGTTTCGCAGGTGCAGCGGCTGCTCAGCAAGCACCGGGCGAGGCCGCTGGTTTGGATTGGCGAAGCCAGCTACCAGTCGACCATCCTTTACGGCTACTACAAGGAATTCAACCTGGTTATCAGCGGCCCGACAGCGTCGGACTGCTCCATCTCAGTCGAGGGACTCATTTGATGGCGACACCTACAATCACGCCTCTGCCGGAGGCGCCCAGCCGGCAGAACTCGGCCGGCACCTTTGCTACGCTGGCTGACAATTTCATGTCCGCGCTACCGCAGTTTGCCGACCAGATGAACCATGCCATTGACTACATTGGGGACCAGGCAGAGTCGGCCTCCGAAAGCGCTCAGCTCGCCACCAGCAACGGAGCGGCCCAAGTTGACCTAGCGACCCAGCGGGCGACCTCTGCATCGCAGAGTGCACAATCTGCGGCGCAACAGGCATTAGCTTCGAAGGCCCAGGCTGACGCTGCCAAGGGCTATAGAGACACAGCGCAGGCTGCAGCAGCTGCGGCACAAGGGGCGGCTGGTCTTCCAGCTCTAGCTGGCAAGGGTGGCCTACCGTTGATAGCCAAGTCTGATGGCACGGGCGTGGAGTACTCTGGAAGCCTGAGGCGCTACGATCTTGATGTCGCTACCACGACGGCAGCGCTTGATCTCAGCCTTAGCCAAGTTTTCAAGATCAATGCAAGCCAGCAGCGGACCCTGACATTTTCTAACCCTCCTGCCACGAACAGGGCGATGTCAGTGGTGGTTCACATCACCGGTAAATCGAATATCAACTGGCCCTCCGGCATCTTGTGGAACAATAGCCAAGTGCCTGTTCTGGGCGACGCCTGGACTACGGTAATCCTCATTTGGATTGGCGATGGTTGGGTGGGCTCTGTCGGGGCTCGATCATGATTGAGGCCGCTTTGATGGGCGGGTCCCTTCCTGGGCCTTGGTCTGCATGGGAATTCGTCGGCTCGACCAGTCTGCTTGCAAGCGGCGCCGCGACGGTAGAGGCAAAGTTTCCGGCTGGCGTTCAGCCAGGCGACTTGGTCGTCACGATCATGTCACCACTCAACGAAACCATCCGGACAACGATGTCGGCAGCGGGCTGGCAACATTGGGCTCAGGCTGCCCAGGATTACGTCTGCACCGCGCGCTACGTGGATGGACTTGCTCCCCCAGCATATGAGCGGGCCGGGCCCAACTCGATTTTCGTTTCCGTTTTGGTGTTTAGGGCGCAGGGGTGGTCGGCCGTGAAGCTGGAGGCACATGTTTCCCCAGCGAGGCCGATCACCGTCACTACCCAGCTTCAGAACGTCCTGCTTTTGGCGATCGGCGTAACACCCAAGACAACGCGCGGTTGGTCGGTGTCCATGGCGGGCGCTGAGCCGGCGGCGAGGGTCGAGCGGACCCTTGCCCCGGCCCTTCAGGTCTATTCCGCCAACATCGACTTTCCGCACCAGGTCGTAGGGGTTGCGGTAGATGCGCTATCGGGCGCTGAGCGAAACCTGATCCTGACGATTTCCTGATCCACCCAAATTATTACAGGCCGGCGATAGCCGGTTTTTTTGCGCCCGGAGAAAAGTCCATGGCTTATAACAGCGCCCACACCGGGCCAGAAATCGACGCAGCAGTACAGCTGCTGGGGCAGATTCAGGAGGCACGAGATTCCACCAGCCAAGACCTGATCGAGGTTAGGGGCCTTGCCGCTCAGGTGAAGAGTGATGCCGGCCAGGTTTCGACCCAAGCCGAAACTATTGCAATCAAGGCTTCGCAAGTGGCCTTCAATGCAAACGCAGTGGAGCAGGCGCGCTCCGAGGTGGCTGGCGCTACCGCGATTGCTGGGGAGGCAAAAGACGCAGCGACGGCCTCGGCTGCCTCCGCCCAGGAGAGCCAGGGTGCTGCAAGCGTCAGCGAACAGGCGGCCGCCCAAAGTCAGTTGGCGGCCGGCCTGTCCGAGCAGGTATCGGCCGAGAGCGCGGCCGAGGCAGCCGCTGCCGCAGAACAAGCTGCAGCTGACCGTATTGCAGCTGCGGCCAGCGCAGCCAGCGCCGCTGCCAGTGCGCAGAATGCCGAGGCTGTCGTAACCGGTGGTACCGCATCAGTCACGCCTGGACCCGGATTGATCCCTCTGGCTGACGCTCAGGGCAAGATCGATGATGGCTGGATTCCGGATGATGTTGCTCGGGCTGAGGCAGTTCAGTCCGTCGCTGATACTGCCGCGGGCGCCGCTGATGTAGCCGCAGAAGCCAGGTCCCGCACAGCTGGTTTTCTGCCGCCATCGCCGGAGGCGCCGACGGCTAGGGACGACGGAAGCCCACTCCAGGTTGGCGATAGATACTTCGATGCTGTTGAGCAGGTCGAGTATATTTATAAGGCTACTGGCTGGGCCCTGAATGACAGTCTTCAGGCCTTTGCGAATCTAGCAATTGAAGATGACATCGAGAAAGGGGCATCTCTCGTTTCGTGGGATGGCGGCAAGCTAAGCGACCACTTGAACGCATCGAAGAAGCTTGCCACCTACGAAGCATTGGAGAGCTACAGCGGTCCTGCGATCCGTGTACAGATTACCAAGACGGGAATTTCTGGCTGGTTTAATCGCATTCAAGACGTTCCGGCCAGTACGCCGCGGGGCATTTTCCTGACGGATGCGCTTGGGCGCGTGTGGCAGCGCGACTATGGGCTGGAAGTCGACCCTGTTTGGTGTGGTGCAGACCCTACCGGAGTCGCTGATAGCTCAACTGCATACACTCTAGCCATGAGCGCGAGGGGTGAGGTTGTACCGACTCCAGGGACCTATCACTTAAAAGCCAGCGCCCGCATCCCGGTCAATGGTGTTTTTCGCATTCGCGCAATGCGTGGCAATGTGACGTTCACCGGAGACAAGGACGTGGTCCTGTTCACGCGGACGCCGGGCAGCTCGGTGCGCGGCATCCATCTTACTGGCCTAGCGTTCGACGGGCAGCACATTCGCAACCAAAGGCCTTACCGGGACTATCAGAACGACTCTTACGGCTTCCCAACAGCCTTTGGTCTTGAGGCTGACCCGTACGATCCGGAGTCTTTCGTTCGCATTGAGAATTGTCATTTTCGACGTATCGCTTCGCTTCCATTCTCGGTCTCCCATTTCAAAGACGTGACGATGACGGAGTCGTCCTTCTTTAAGACGAAGGACCCTGGTTTCCGCTACAACCGCAACGTTCGCGTTCTCGGCGGTATGTCCGAGTGGTCTGCTGATAACGGCCTGTCAGTGAGTCGTGGCAACTTGAACGTCACTATCGCCGGCTTCACCGTAAAGGACGCCACGTCAGACGGTATCTTTGTCTCCGGCTGGAATACCACAGGCGCAACGAGCATCAGCCTGACCGTGACAGGCACAACTTATGCCACTGGTGATTCTGTCCAAGTATTTGCCTCTGCAAGCGGAGCCTTTGCCCCTGCGGATGTTGAAACCCTGATGCACGTGCGAGACCCAGGCGGGACAGGATCTGGGGTTATGCGTATCACCGGATACACTTCGTCACAGCAGGTCGCTGCGGTTGTGATCCAGCCGATCCCGGCAGCCATTCAGAACGTGGCTACCAACCTCTGGGCGGTATCTCCGCATAACGGCCCGCTGAATTTCAGCCTCACAAACTGTGTGATTGTCGGTGCAAACGTCCGTGGCGTAGCTGCAATGCTTGGCTCTGGCAAGGGTGTGATCACGGGCCTGACTGTTTTGCGCACAGGCATGGTGGCGGACAGTGAGAAAGTCACGAAAGGATCCATTGCGGCCGGTTCAACGCAACTGACCGTCTTGGATCCGGCGATCTTCACCGCAGGAGCTGGCGTGATCCTCGACCCAAAAAACTCCATGCAGGACTACTTCGTGGCCAGGATCAACAGCATTTCCGGAAACGTCCTGACGCTCAGCAGGGCGGCCCCTATGGGTTATGGCTTAGAGGATGCGCGCCACTGCACCTTGTCTAGTGTCGGAGCCGCCATTGCACTGGGTGGCAACATGGTTGGATGGAATACCTACGCCGAGCAGATCAAGGTCGCAGACTGTGTTCTCTTGGACTACCGAAGCTATGCAATCGACATCAACTCTGATGATGCTGGATCGGTGCGCAGCTCTGAGTTTATTGATAACCGCATGGGCAATCCAAGCGGGATGTCTACCAAAGACATTGACATCTACATTCGAGAGTCGACAGGCATGCCAATGAGCGACCTGTTTTTCGAGAGCAATCGGTCGCTCAGCACCCTAGGGCGCTTCATCGTAGTTGAGCAGCACAGCGGAGCTAGGCGCAGCATTTTTGTCTCAGACAACAAATCGCCATATTTGACTACCGCCAACCATTTCAAGGCGTACAATCTGGATGCGGCAAGCGCAGATATCTCATCGGTGTACCCTATCTCGATGCGAGATTCCTACAACATCGAGCAACATGCGGCGATCAAGTACAAAAACTACGCCAGTGGAGCGATTGACGGTAGCGGTCAGCTTTCGGTGTCTGCATCATTGATGCGGGTGACTCCGACTGCCGGAGGGCAAAACCTTGTATCGCTGTCGTCTGCTCTAGGGGATGGAGGTCTAGTCTTCATGATCGCAAACAATAGCCCAACCGATCCCATCACCATTAAGTACGATCCCGCCAAGATCCGCACAAAGACGAAGGCAGACGTAGTGATTCCCGGTTACGGTGCAGCCACCTTCGCGATGATCGATTCCATCGCCCAGCAGACCGGGTAGGCCTTGACCGCTAGGTCGTCAAAAGGGCTCCACCTTAGGAGCCCTAGCCTTTTTGTCCGCGAATTGCTAACGTTACCTAATTGTTAGTCAGGGTCAAAATAATGGCATACAACTCCGAAAAATATGAATCAGATTACAATCTGATCTCGCCTTACTTTGATAGAAAGCGTTACGTTGATATGTATGGGGTAATCGATCCTGATGTTGCGGTGGATCCTGTTGCTCATTATCTAAACTTTGGCGCAAATAAAGGTTATGAGCCTAGTGAGTTTTTTGATGGGTCGTTCTATGTCAATAAGTATAAGGATATAGCGGAAAATAATCTGAATCCGTTTGTGCACTACATACGCTATGGATATGACGAAGGTCGGAAGCCTAAAAGTGATGAATTTGCCAAGTCTAGGATTTGCGAAGAAGACATAGAATCTGAGGAGCTAAATTTTAGCAAGTGGAGAATTCCCTGTATTATCACCGATGAAGTGATTGCTTCTTTTTCGTCGATACAAGAAGCAATTGCGTCCGTACATGACACAAAGGCCTCCGCAACCATCCTCGACAGAGAGTCAAGCGATTGGCTTATAGTGTTTGCCGGAAAGAACGAAAGTTTCTATCATTTGAATAAGATGAAGCCTTTTTGTGGTAATATACTTTTTTTTCGTGATGTTTCATCTACCTACTATTCAGAAAATCCATGTCTTCCAGCAATAGATAAGTTTTCAAGCTATATAGACTACCTGACTGGACCAAGAGTCGGGCGGACGATTATGATCGGCCAGTCTTTTGGCGGTCATTCTGCGCTGTATCAGTCCGTCTACATAAAAAATTCACTCACCTTTGCTTTTTCAGTGCAGGCGCATAATCGGGACTTGTATCCCCACAATGTGTACTTCTCAAATGGCATCAAGAAGCTGAACCCTATATCTTGCGCTCCAGATGTTGTTTCTCATATCAGAAATTCTCCTGATGCACCGCGGTATGTTATTGTCGGAATGTCCGAATCCTCCCACGAGGATGAATACTACTGGGGCGATTCTGTTGCTGCTGGCCTACTTGCTGGAACAGGTAAGTGTTCGGTGATTGTTGTGCATAGGAAAGAACACCCTACGATACAGTACCTGGATACTCACAAATTTTTCAATATTGTGATGGAAAACTACCCCGATTTCGAAGTGGACCCCCCTAAGGCGGCGCGACTGCTATGTGACAATCAGATCTATTATTCATAGTTTGTAGTGCCCGAAGATGTCCGGCGCCGTAAACTACAGTGTCGTTCAGCTGGACATCGTAGGGACTAGCCTTCCGCGCTTTTCGGCTCTGGCGCTTAAATGTGTCAGTGCAAGATTTTGGCAAATTACAAGGGTGACGGTATGTTTCCTGGTGGTGCTTCTACAAAGAATTATATTGGCGGCAAGTATGCGCGGCCATTCCTTGATTTCCAATGCGGGGATATGACTTATGGATATCCGACTGTTGAGATAGCTGGATCCGACGCCCCAAGGAAATTTCACATAGGGAACTACTGTTCAATTGCGTTTGATGTCACTATCTTTGTTGGTCGTCAGGGCAGGCACCCATTCGATACGCTTACTACTTATCCTCTTGAGATGGTTGTCAATCAGATACCCGAGAAGATTGATGATCGCGCTAAATTGCTTGGCTGCGAAATTCGGAGATCTTCATATAATGACGGGCGGCCGCGAAAACTGAGTGCAACACCTGACCTTTCCGGTACCGTGCTGCCCC
>NZ_JALLKV010000006.1:0-168519 GCF_023093815.1 Pseudomonas sp. PNPG3 | reverse complement strand
AGCCCTGCCCGAATGGCACGCTTGAAAATAAATTTCTAAAGACAGTTGCTCCCACCCCGACCGCATCGGCCTCAAACCATGCGCAGTCCCTGTAGGAGCCTGGCTTGCCAGCGATCAGGCCAGTACAGGCAGTGCAAGACAGTTGCTCCCACACCGAATACATCGGCCCAAAGCCTGTGCAGTCCCTGTAGGAGCGGGCAAGCCCGCGAAGGGGCCGGGGCAGGAATACCTCACTGGCTGCCCAGCAAAGCATCTTCAACCACCTTCAGCAGCACCTCTTCAGAGAATGGCTTGCCCAGGCAGACCAGTGCCCCAAGTGCCATCGCAGCCCGCACCGCCCCTTCATCCCAGTGCGCCGACATGCAGATCACCGGCAACCGCCACCCCAGCCTGGCCAGCTCGCGCTGCACCGCCAGCCCGCTCATTCCGGGCATCCTCAGGTCGAGCAGCACACACCCCGCTTGCCGCGCCAGTGCCGAGGCCAGGAACAGGTCCCCGGCAGCAAAAGACAAGGTCTCGAAACCTGCCGAACGCAGCAGGTTGGCCAGGCTTTTGCGCACCGAAGCATCGTCGTCAACGATGCACACCGTGCTGCTCATGCGCCGCCCAGGCCCTCAGGCTGCGCCCCGATAACGTTGTGCATGGCCACCAGTTCAAGCAGCGAGCGGGACTGCATCTTGTTCATGATGTTCTTCTTGTGCACCTTGGTCGTCACCTCGCTGGTGCCGATCTGCCTGGCGATCTGCTTGTGCGACAGGCCGCCGACCACCAGCGAGAACACCTGGCGCTCGCGCTGGGTCAGGCGCTGGTACTTTTCCTGGACCTGCCGCGCATGGTGCCACTTGCGCCCTTCGGCCACGGCACGCGTGCGCACCGCCTGCAGCAGTGTCAGCAGCTGGTCTTCGTCGAACGGTTTGGTCAGGAACTCCACGGCCCCGGCACGCATGGCCTGGACGGTCATCGGGATGGTGCCGAAGCCGGTCATGAACACGATCGGCCAGGGCAGCGCAAGTCGGCGCAGCGCATCTTGGACTTCCAGGCCGCTGGTATCGGGCAGGTGCATGTCCAGCAACAGGCAGGCATAGGGGGTTTCCAGGCGGGCCTCGAACAACGCCTCGGCACTGGCGAACAAATGATGCGGAATGTCCTGCGAGCGCAGCAGGCGGCCCAACGCCGTGCGCACCGACGGGTCGTCATCCACCACCAGCACCGGCACGTTCAAGTGCTCATCGAACAACTCGACAGGTTCGGCCGCGGCGCACAGCGGCGATTTGCCCGCCGCCTTGCCAGGCAACTCGAGGCTGATCTCGGCGGCCAGGCGGTAGCCCCGGCGTGGCACGGTCTGGATCAGGCCCCGGTCGCCAAAGGCCTTGCGCAGCAAGGACACCTGCACCTGCAGGTTGTTGTCCTCGACTACCGTGCCGGCCCACACCTGGCTGAACAGCTCGTCCTTGTCGACCACCCGCCCCTTGGCCTTGATCAGCGTCGCCAGCACTTCGAATGCCCGCCCCCCCAACAGGACAGGCTTACCGTCAACAAAGGCTTCGCGCCGCTCCAGCGACACCTGGGCATTACCTATTCGGATCATGGCTTCCTCGCGCGGGCACGGGCGTTTCCCAGCCCAGGGCAGCCTAGGCCAGGGTACGCCTTCAGACAATTATCCCGAGGGATAGGTTGGCCTGAGGACTATACAAAAGCCCGCCAGCCCCCAGGGGACGATAACGGACAACAGCGTACCCTTTCCTGCCAAGCAGCCTGCAGCCCGCATCCCTGCTGGGTCCGCTGCGTATACTCGTGCGTCAGGATGTCGCTAGCAGGGGTGCCTTATGCTCGATGAACGCCTTGCCCACAGGCCCATCGATTACGACCAGTCCGTCGACGAGGGTTGGCTGAACCGGTGCGACATCAACGCGCTGGGCCAGGAAGGTGAACTCAGTTACTTCCGCCTTCGCGATCCAGCCACCGACCAGGCATGGATCGCCGTGCGCGCCCCGCGCGAGGTCCCCGCCGCCTGCCAGCGCCTGGAACGCGACTACCGCCTGCAACTCGACCCGCAATGGGCGGTGATCCCCTCGGCGTTCGTGCGCTCGGCCGAAGGCCCCCTGCTGGTGTACCCGGCCGGCCGCTCCATCGCCGACCTTATCGCAGAGGGCCCTGCCGCCCTGGCGCCGTTTCTCGAGATTGCGGTGAATGCAGCCACTGCCTTGGCCCAGGCACACGAACGCAATGTGCTGCACGGCGCGCTGCAGCCCGAACATGTGTGCCTGCGCGCGGACCAGCGAGTGCGACTGGGCTGCTTTCGCGCCGACCCGGCGGAACTGATCAGCGAACAAGGCACCCCGCTCGGCAACTGGGCTTACCTGGCGCCTGAACAGGTCTGCCCGCACGGCAGCAGCAGCGACCGACGCACCGACATCTATGCCCTGGGCGCGATCCTTTACCAGCTACTGCTGGGCGAATTGCCTCTGGCCGGGCGCGACACCCAGCACTGGCGCCAGCTGCATGCCGGCGTGCAGCCACGAGCGGCCTGCGAAGTGGACAGCAATGTGCCGCAACCTCTCAGCCGGATCCTGGCCAAGGCCTTGGCCAAAGAGCCGGACGCCCGCTACCAGAGTGCTCGCGCCCTGGCGGTGGACTTGGCCTATTGCCAGCGACAGTGGGCCGCCAGCAAGTCCATGGAGGCCTTCGAACCAGGCTGTGCCGACCCGATGACGCCCGACCGCGCACGCCTGTATGGCCGCAGTGCCGAACAGATGGCCATCGCCCTGCTGCTCAAGGCACAGCGCCGTGACAGCAAGCCACAAGCCCTGTTCATCAACGGGGCTACGGGCATGGGCAAGTCGAGCCTGGTCGAGGCAGCGCTTAGGGCCAACGCCCAGGGTTACTGGGCCATCGGCAAGTGCAACGGCGTTGCACAGGCCTTGCCCTACGCGCCCTGGGTCGAAATTCTCGGCGCGCTGACCACCCAGTTGCTGGCCAAGAACAGCCAGGACCTCGACGCCTTGCGCTGCGAGATTCTGCGCCGTATCAAAGGCCACGGCCGGCTGCTCGGCAAGCTGGCACCAGACCTGCAACTGATCCTCGGCCCCTTGCCCGAGTTGCCGGCCAAGCCCACGCGTCTGGCGCTGCAGAAGGAGTTGCGGGCGATCGTCGAATTCCTGCAGGTATTCAGCCGCCCCGACCAGCCGCTGGTGCTGTTCTTCGATGACATGCATTGGGTCGACGACTCCAGCCAGCAACTGCTGGCGCAACTTCTGGCTCACGCGCCCGGCAACCTGTTGCTGATCTTCGCCCGGCGCAGTGATGCGCCAGCCAGCAGTACACCCCTTGCCCTGCCCGCAGCGGTGCGCAGCACCACGCTGAACCTGCGGCCCCTGGCGGTGAGCGCGGTGACCGAGTTGATCGGCGAGCGCTACCACGTCGGCCCCGAGGACGCATTGCAGGTGGCCGAACTGGTACACGACAAGACTGCGGGCAATCCGTTCTTCATCAATCAGATCCTCCGGGCCATGGTCGAGGACCAGCTGTTCACCTTCGATACCCAGACCATGCGCTGGTCATGGTGCCTGCAGGCCGTGGCCCGCCACCGCTATTCCGACAATGTCGCCGACCTGATGATCCACCGCCTGGTGCGCCTGCCCGAGCCGCAGCGCGACCTGCTGCGGGTGGTCAGTGCGGCTGGCAGCCGCTGTGATGAACGCCTGCTTCACCAGGTACTCTCTCAAGCGCCCGGCGAGCCGTTGAAAGCCTTGATTGGCGCGGGTTTCCTGCAACCGGGCCAGAACGGCCTGGGTTTCGCCCATGAACGGGTGATGGAAGCTGCGTACGCTCTCACGCCAGCGCGCGCACGTGCCCAACTGCATGCACGTATTGCCCAGGCCATGCGCCAGGCCTGGCCGGGGCGCCTGCACGAGGTACTGTTCGAGCTTGCCAACCAGCTGCAACGCGCCAGCCCATGCGGGTTTGCAGCGGATGACTGCGAAGCTTTTCTGCAGCTTTTACGCGAGGCAGCAGCACGCGCACGCGATGGCGGCGCGTTCGAACAATCGGCTGGCTACCTGCACACGGCCGAGCAGTTGCTGCAACGCGGCGCAACGCTGGAAAGCCGCGCCACGCATGGCTTTGCCATCGCCTGCATGGCCACCGAGTGCGACATGCAACTGTCGCGAATGGTCGCGGCCGAGGCCCGCATCACTGAATGCCGCCTGCGCGCGCGCTCGGCGTTGGACCAGGCGCGGGTATGCCGCCTGCAGGCGCTGCTGTACACCTTGCGCGGCGACTATCAGGCGGCCATCGACAGCACCATTTCCGGCCTGGACTTGCTGGGTATGAGCCCGGTGCGAGGTGTCGACTGGCAACAGGTCGAAGCCAGTCATGCCCATGTACAGACCTTGGTCGAACAGAAAGGCCGACACTGCCTGGAATCGCTGCAGCGCACCGATTCGGAGGAAGTGACAGTTGCCATCAGTCTGCTGGCCACCCTGTCGTCATCGTTTTTCGTAAAGGACGACATCTGCTTCCTGCACCTGGCCAAGCTCATGGAGCTGTCACTGCTGCACGGCGTCGCCCCGGGCAGCACCTACGGCATGGCCTGGTACGGGGTGATGATTGCCGAGCGCTTCGGCGCCTACCATGATGGCCACGCTTGCTGCCTGGCTGCGCTCAAGCTGATAGAGCGGCACGGTTTCGACGCTGACTTGACCAGCGCGCTGCTGGCCCTGGACCAGGTCAGCGCCTGGACCTCGCCCATGGAGTTCGCCCGCCGTACCGCACTGGATGCGGTCGACTCGGGGCGCCTGAGCGGCGACCTGGCGATGAGCTGCTATGCCTGCAACCACCTGGTTTCCGATTCGCTGTTCATGGGCCGCTACCTGCCGGACGTGGTGGAGGAACTGGCGCAAGGCCTGGCCACCGTGCGTCACTACGGTTACCGCGACATCGAGCAGATCCTGCAGGCCCAGCAAGCGTTCGTCGCCAAATTGAGCTGCACGCCCTGCCCGGCCTCGGCCACAGCCTCGAAATCGCCCACCACGCGATTCTTCCAATACCTCATGGCCGGCATGGGCGACTTCTACCTGGGTAACATCCCGCAGGCCATGCGCAACCTGGCACTGGCCGGGGACAACACCTGGGCGGTACCAGCGCACATCAACCTGGCCGACTATCACCTGTTCCGCGGCCTGGCCCTGGGCAGCCCCGAGGCCATTGGCAGCCTTGCCGACAAGCTGCGCGAACTACACACCCTTCGCGAGCGCTTCGGCCGCTGGGCCGGCTTCAACCCGGCCACCTTCCGCAACAAGCTGTTGCTGATCGAAGGCGTGATCGCCAAGCTCGAAGGCGACGGCCTGGCCGCCATCCGCTGCTTCGACCAGGCACAGATCGCCGCCACCGCCGCCGGTTTCATCCACGAGCAGGCGCTGGCCCACGAACAGCTGGCCGAGGTATGCATCCCCAGCGGCCTGATCTCCGGCGCCAACCTGCACCTGCGCATCGCCCGCGACTGTTTCCATATCTGGGGCGCGACCGGCAAGGTGCACCAGCTGGAGGCGTTGCACCCGTTCCTGCGCACCCAGCCAATCCAGGAAAGCCAACGCGCAACCCACCAGGCCAAGCTCGACCTGGAAGCCGGCATCGAGGCAGCACGGGCGCTGTCCGAGGAAGTGCTGCTCGAAGGCCTTATCGAAACCCTGATGGGCCACCTGACCCAGCATTCCGGCGCCGACCACGGTGCGCTGCTGATCGTCAGCGGTGCCGAATTCCAGATGGCTGCCCTCGCCTACATCGACGACGCCGGGCTGCACGTGAGCATGGACGACTGCCAGAAGTTCATGACCCAGGCACCGCTGTCGATCATCAACGCCACCATGCGCACCAAGAAGCCCCTGGTGCTCAACGATGCCCAGAGCGACTGCCCCGAGGCCTTCCGCCAGCAGTTGCACGCGCGCAAGGCCCGTTCGGTGCTGTGCCTGCCGCTGGTGATCCAGGGCGTGCTGATCGGCCTGGTGTACCTGGAAAACCGCCTGGTGCCGAACCTGTTCGGCGGCCAGCGCCTGGCCATGCTGGAAATACTCGCCTCACAGGCGGCGGTGTCGCTGCAAACCGCCAAGTTCTACACACGCCTGGCCGAAGACAACCAGACCCGCGCCCAGATGGAGACCGAGTTGCGCCGCTCCCGCGCGGAATTGGCCCGCACGTCGCACTTGCAGGTGATGAACGAGCTGTCCGCGTCCATCGCCCATGAGATCAGCCAGCCGCTGCTGGGCATAGCGTCCAACGCCGCTGCCAGCCTGCGCTGGTTGAAACGCGCCAAGCCCGACCTGGAAGAGGCGATTGCCGGCCTGGAAGACATCCGCAACGACAGCGAACGGGCCGCCAACATCGTGCGTGCGCTACGCTCGCTGGCCAAACAGTCGCCGATGCAACTCAAGGTGGTGAAGCTGGACGAGTTGATCCGCGAAGTGGTGCGCCTTACATCGGCCGATGCCGCCAAGGGCCCGGTGGACGTGCAGATGCGCTTGCAGGCGGGGGTGAGCGTGATGGCCGACCCGGTGCAGTTGCAGCAGTTGGTGTTCAACCTGATTACCAATGGCCTGGAGGCGCTGGCGGGGTATCGCAGCGATGGGGTGCTGCGGATTGCGTCGGCGGTGGTCGGGAATGAGGTGGAAATCTGCGTGGACGACAACGGACCGGGGATTGCAGCGGATGAGCGCGAGCGAGTGTTCGATGCGTTTCATACCACCAAGATCGGCGGCATGGGGATGGGCTTGGCGATCTGCAACTCGGTGGTGCAGGCCCATGGAGGGCAGTTGCAGGCGCAGGTGTCGGAGCTGGGGGGGTGTCGGATTCGCTTTACGCTGCCTATGAATCCCTCTTGAGCCTGTACCGGCCCTTTCGCGGGTAAACCCGCTCCCACAGGGATAGTGCACAGCCTGAGAACTGCACGGTTTCTGTGGGAGCGGGTTCACCCGCGAAAGGGCCGGTACAGGCTTACATCAACGGGCGCTCAGGGCCGCATAGCTGTTCATCAGGTTGCGGTAGTTGGGAATGCGCTGCGACAGCAGGTTACCCAGCCCTTCGATGTCGTTGCGCCAGTCGCGGTGCAGCTCACAGGCCACCGAGAACCAGTTCATCATCTGTGCACCCGCCTGGGTCATGCGCACCCAGGCCGCCTGCTGCACGGTTTCGTTGAAGGTGCCCGAAGCATCGGTCACCACGAACACTTCAAAACCTTCCGCCAGCGCCGACAGGGTCGGGAACGCCACGCACACATCGGTCACCACGCCTGCGATGATCAGCTGCTTGCGACCAGTGGCCTTGATCGCCTTGACGAAGTCTTCGTTGTCCCAGGCGTTGATCTGGCCAGGGCGGGCAATGTACGGCGCATCCGGGAACATCTCTTTCAGCTCGGGCACCAGCGGGCCGTTCGGGCCTTGCTCGAAGCTGGTGGTGAGGATGGTCGGCAGGCCGAAGAACTTGGCCAGGTCGCCCAGGGCCAGCACGTTGTTCTTGAACTCGTTGGGCGAGAAGTCCTGCACCAACGAAATCAGGCCGGTCTGGTGGTCGACCAGCAGCACCACGGCGTCGTCTTTGTTCAGGCGCTTGTAATCGGGTTGGCTCATCGGGGTGACTCCTTGGGTTGGGAGAACGGGCCGGCACTGTCCACAAGGGGCTATACCGGCGGATAGGTTCGGCTTAAGGATGGGCCTGCGCCTGGCGCCAGGCCTTGGGCGGCTGGCCGACCAGGCGGCTGAAGGCGCGGGTGAAATGGGCCTGGTCGCAGAAGCCGCATTCCAGGCTCACGTGGGTGATCGGCGCCTCGGTGGCGAGCAGGCGCTTGGCCTTTTCCATGCGTGCCAGCAGGCGCCACGCCTGGGGCGAGAGGCCGGTGTTGACCTTGAACGCGCGCGAGAAGTGGCTGCGGGTGAGGTTGCATAACCCGGCGATTTCGATGATCGACAACGGGCTGTGCAACATCAGTTCCTTGGCCCGGCGCAAGCGCGCCGGCGTCAGTGCGCCGGGGGTTTGCAGCGGCGCTTGGGGCGTCCCGGGGTGCATGGCGGCTCTCCTGTTCAATGCAGAAAGTCTCGCCTCCGGCACATGACAAAGTCCTGAGCCAAACCTGAATTGTTGTTAATTGCGCGCTGCTGGCCCTGACGGTTTTGCCGATACCTTAAGATGCGTTTCGTATTCAGCTTCGGGCCGCTGGTGGCGGCCGGCATTCAAGGCATAAGAGCGATGCAGGAAAAACCCGCCCACCGCACCGTGGCCATGGTGTTGTTCAATGATGTGCTGTTGCTGGACGTGACCGGGCCCATGGACGCGTTTGCCATTGCTAACCGCTTCCTTCCTGCCGAGCGGAAGTACCGGCTGCTGACCCTGGCCGAAGGGCAGGCAGCGGTGCGCGGCTCCTGCGGGTTGAAAGTGGTAGCCGACCTGCGTCTGGAGGATTTGCCGGAATCCGTCGACCTGTTGCTGGTGCCAGGCGGCCCGGGCGCCTATGACATCGCCCTGCCAGGCATCGAGCGCTGGCTGCCCCAGGCCGTGCGCCGGGCCAAACGTTTTGGTGCAATATGCACCGGGGTATTCCTGCTGGGCCGGGCCGGGCTGCTGGACGGCTATCGCTGCACCACCCACTGGAACTACGTGGAGCGCCTGGCACAAGCGTTCCCCGAGGCGAAGGTCGAGACAGAGCAGATATACGTGATCGACCGTTGCCTGATTACCTCGGGCGGCATCACCGCAGGCATCGACCTGGCACTGGCAGTGGTGGCCGAGGACCACGGCAAGGCGCTGGCCCTGGAAGTGGCCAAGGTGCTGCTGGTCGCCCGCCATCGCCAGGGCGGGCAGACACCCTACGGGCCACTGCTGGCGGCTGTACCGCGGGATGATTCGCCGATTGCACGGGTGCAGGCGTACATCGTCGACCATATCGAGCAAGCCTTCACCGTGCAGAAAATGGCCGACCTGGTAGCCATGAGTGGGCGCAACTTCGCCCGCACCTTTCAACGCGAGGTGGGCATCACGCCGCTGCAATACTTGCAGAACGCACGCATCGACCGCGCGCGCAAGCTGCTGGAAAGCAGCGACCTGCCGTTGAAAGTGGTGGCGACGCAGTGCGGTTTTGGCAGTGACCGGCATTTGCGCAAGGTTTTCTGCGAGCGGATTGGCATGACGCCGGCGCAGTATCGGGCGCAGTTTGGTGGCAGTTGAGTATGCAGATTTCCTGTGCCGGCCTCTTCGCGGGTGAACCCGCTCCCACAGGTGTTGCGCAGGCTTGAAGACACCGCTGTACCTGTGGGAGCGGGTTCACCCGCGAAGAGGCCGGCACGACTGTCACCTGATTCAGGACAATGTGTCTTCCTCTCAGCAGATTGTCTGGCACTCTCCCATTCCCCCAGAATTGTCCGCCAAACTGATCTAACGCTGCCCCGGCAGCTCATGGAGTACGAGCCAATGCCACACGAAGGCAGCCTTCTGCAAACCGCGGTGATCTTCCTGCTCGCCGCTGTCCTCGCCGTCCCCCTGGCCAAGCGCCTGCACCTGGGGGCCGTGCTCGGTTACCTGCTCGCCGGCGTGATCATTGGCCCGCAGGCGCTGGGCCTGATCCGCGATACCGAAAGCGTGGCGCACATTTCCGAGCTGGGCGTGGTCCTGCTGCTGTTCATCATCGGCCTCGAGCTGTCGCCCAAGCGCCTGTGGCTGATGCGCAAGTCCGTATTCGGCGTCGGCACCGCCCAGGTGCTGCTCACCGGTGCGCTGATCGGCGCCATCGCCCTGTTCGGCTTCAGCCAGACGCTACCGGCGGCCATCGTGCTCGGTCTGGGCCTGGCGCTGTCGTCCACCGCCCTTGGCCTGCAGAGCCTGGCCGAAAGCAAGCAGCTCAACGCCCCGCACGGCCGCCTGGCGTTCGCCATCCTGCTGTTCCAGGACATCGCCGCCATCCCACTGATCGCATTGGTTCCGCTGCTGGCCGCCAGTGGCCCGGACACCAGCCACGGCGACAGCCTGGAGCATGGCCTGAAGGTGTTCGCCAGCATCGCGGTGGTCATCGTCGGTGGCCGCTACCTGCTGCGCCCGGTGTTCCGCACCGTGGCCCGCACCGGCCTGCCGGAAGTGTCCACCGCCACCGCGCTGCTGGTTGTGATCGGCACTGCCTGGCTGATGGAAGAAGCCGGCATTTCCATGGCCCTGGGTGCCTTCCTCGCCGGCCTGCTGCTGGCCGACTCGGAATACCGCCACGAGCTGGAATCGCAGATCGAACCGTTCAAGGGCCTGCTGCTGGGGCTGTTCTTCATCAGCGTCGGCATGGGCGCCAACCTGCGCCTGCTGCTGGAAATGCCTTTGGTGGTGCTGGGCCTGACCCTGCTGCTGGTGGCCGTTAAGCTGGTACTGCTGATCGGCGTCGGCCGCCTGGCCGGTGGCCTGAACAGCGCCAGCGCCCTGCGCCTGGGCATGGTGCTGGCTGCCGGTGGCGAATTTGCCTTCGTGGTGTTCAAGCTGGGCAAGGACCAAGGCCTGTTCGACACCCAGACCTACGTTCTGCTGCTGATGACCATCACCCTGTCGATGGCCATTACCCCGCTGCTGATGATTGGCTGCGCCCACGCCCTCAAGCGCCCGCAACCGGCGCGTGAGGTGCCGGAGCATTACAAGCAGATCCAGGCTGACACGCCACGGGTGGTGATCGTCGGCATGGGCCGCATGGGCCAGATCGTCGCGCGCATCCTGCGGGCACAGAAAGTTCCGTTCATTGCCCTGGAAACCTCGGTGGACACCATCGAGATGACCCGTATGTTCGAACAGGTACCCGTGTTCTACGGCGACCCGCTGCGCCCCGAGGTGCTGCATGCCGCCAAGGTGGGCGAGGCGGAATACTTCATCATCACCATCGATGACCCGGAAGCTGCCATTCACACGGCGGAACGGGTGAAACGCCTGTACCCGCACCTGAAAGTGCTGGCCCGCGCGCGTAACCGCCAGCATGTGCACAAGTTGGCGGATGTCGGCGCCGAGCCGATTCGCGAGACGTTCTACTCCAGCCTGGAGATGACCCGCCGGGCATTGGTGGGGTTGGGGTTGAGCGAGGCGCAGGCGGCGGACCGGATTGCGCGGTTTACCCAGCATGACGAAGAGGTGCTGGTGGCCCAGGGGCAAGTGCGTGATGACCGGGCCAAGGTGATGCAGACGGCCAAGGAGGCCCGGGCGGAGTTGGAGCGGTTGTTTGATTCGGATGCGGATTGAGGGTTGGCGCATCGATTCAGGAAGAGGGCTCAGGCCCTCTTTTGTATTTTTGGCTTGAGATTGTCTGGGTCCGCTGCGCGGCCCCAGTGCACAAAAATATCAGCAGCATCCTACTTCGTTGCGAGCCATTTCCTACTCAGCCATACCATCTGACGAATTATCCTACGCACCGTGTCGAAGCCCGTCTGATTGTCCGGGGAAAGCCTGCTCTCTAGGCTTGCCGGGTCGCTGTCGGTTCAGCGATCGGGTGTGGAAACCCGGCAGGTAAATCGGAATAGCTGTTGTCATGGCAGCTGCGCGCGGGAGGCCGAATGGCCTGCCGGGGTTCCGATAGCCTGGCTTTCCACCCCGCGTGCAGCCGCCACCCTTCGCGTGGAAACGGATGGTGCCGGCCAACCTCTATCGGAGTTTGGCTATGAAAAAAATTGTCCCCAATCCACCTCTTCCCGACACCAAAGAGCGCGCTTTCAGCCGCTGCGATGCCGGCCATCCACCTTTGTTCACAGTAAACCCGGGCGTCTCTGCCCACGACGCCCTGGTGCATGTCGCCCAGTACCTGCGCGGCGCCTACGACTGTGGCTACAAAGCCCTGGAACACCTGGATGAAACCGGCAAGAGCCTGTTCTGGAGCAACCTGAATGCGCTCGAAATGGCAGAAGGGTTGGTTGAGGCATTGCTGGATGGGATTGAGTCGCAGCCCATGAATTGATGTTGTCCTTGCTGGCCTCTTCGCGGGTGAACCCGCTCCCACAAGGATCACCACAGGCGCTGAAACTGTGCAGTCCCTGTGGGAGCGGGTTTACCCGCGAAAGGGCCAGCGCAGCAAACAAAAAAGGCCAGCTCCCTACAGAGGGAGCCGGCCTTTTTGCATTCAACTAACGGGCTGTTACTTACCCGCAGTCAACGCGTTGTAGCTGGTAATCAGGTTGCGATAATCCGGAATGTGGTTGGAGCACAGCGCCGCCAGCCCTTCGATGTCGTTGCGCCAGTCGCGGTGCAGCTCACAGGCCACGCCGAACCAGGTCATCATTTGCGCGCCGGCGCGGCTCATGCGGTCATGGGCAGCATCGCGGGTCATTTCGTTGAAGGTGCCGGAAGCATCGGTCACCACGAACACTTCGAACTCCTCTTCCAGGGCCGACAGCGCCGGGAACGCTACACAGACCTCAGTCACCACGCCGGCAATGATCAGCTGTTTCTTGCCAGTGGCCTTCACCGCCTTGACGAAGTCTTCGTTGTCCCAGGCGTTGATCTGGCCTGGGCGGGCGATGTACGGGGCGTCCGGGAACAGGGCTTTCAGCTCTGGTACCAGCGGGCCGTTGGGGCCTTGCTCGAAGCTGGTGGTGAGGATGGTCGGCAGGTTGAAGAACTTGGCCAGGTCGGCCAGGGCCAGCACATTGTTCTTGAACTTGTCCGGCTCGATGTCACGGACCAGGGACAGCAGGCCAGCCTGGTGGTCGACCAGCAGGACAGCAGCGTCGTCTTTGTTCAGGCGGTTGTAGGTGAATTTACTCATGGTCTGTGCTCCTGAGGGTTATGAATTTTTCAGCATTCGGGGGTGTTTCGCGTTGATGGGCACAGATTAAAATCATCACCTTTGTGGCGGTAGATAGCAGAATTTGGCTTTAGCGTTCCGTTTTATGAACGATGGATTTGTAGGGGCTGTGCCGGCCTCTTCGCGGGTAAAACCGCTCCCACAGGGATAGCGCAGGGCTTGAGCCCTGTGCATTACCTGTAGGAGCGGGTTTACCCGCGAAAGGGCCGGCACAGGCAACCAAACACCCGGAGACCGATCATTGGAAGACCTCAACTCCCTCTACTACTTCACCCAGGTAGTCGAGCACGGCGGCTTCGCCCCGGCTGGCCGGGCGCTGGACATGCCCAAGTCGAAGCTAAGCCGACGCATCGCCGATCTCGAAGACCGCCTGGGCGTGCGTCTGCTGCACCGCACCAGCCGCCATTGTTCGCTCACCGAGATCGGCCAGGCCTACTACAACCGCTGCCTGGCCATGCGCGTGGAGGCCGAGGGCGCGGCGGAGATCATCGAGCGCAACCGCAGCGAACCGCGCGGCCTGGTGCGTATCAGTTGCCCGACCACCCTGCTCAATTCCTGGGTCGGGCCGATGCTTACCCGCTACATGCTCAAGTACCCGCAGGTGGAGCTGTTCATCGAGAGCACCAACCGCCGCGTCGACCTGCTGCACGAGGGTTTCGACATCGCCCTGCGGGTGCGCTTTCCGCCGCTGGAGAACACCGACATGGTGATGAAGGTACTGAGCAACAGCACCCAGTGCCTGGTCGGCCAGCCGCAGTACCTGGAGCAGTTGCCCAAGGGCTTCGACCCGCAGTTGCTCGGCACGCTGCCGAGCCTGCATTGGGGCAGCGCCCAGCGTGAGTACCAGTGGGAGCTGTTCCTGGGTGAGGACAGCAGCCGCAGCATCGTCATCCCGCACACACCGCGCATGGTGACGGACGACCTGTTCGCCCTGCGCCATTTCGTGGTGGCCGGGGTGGGTATCGCTCACCTGCCGCGGGTGGCGGTGCGCGAAGACCTGGCGGCGGGGCGGCTGGTGGAGTTGTTGCCGGACTGGCACCCGCGTTGCGGCATCGTGCATGCGATCTTCCCGTCGCGGCGGGGGTTGCTGCCATCGGTGCGGGCGCTGATCGATCATCTGGCCGAAGAATTCGCCATCAGCGACATGGCTTGAGCCGGTTGCCGCCTGTGCCGGCCTCTTCGCGGGTAAACCCGCTCCCACAGGGTCACCACTAGCCTCAAGGTTTGTGCAGTATCTGTAGGAGCGGGTTCACCCGCGAAGAGGCCGGCACAGGCAAGAACAGCCAGAGCACACACATACAAGACCCCTGGCCTATCCTTCCTCCACAGTCCCGGATCATACCTCCCGGAGCCCCCATGATCCGCGCCACCCACGGACCAGGCTGCGCCCTGCTCGCCACCCTCGCCCTGTGCCCGGTGCTCAGCCAGGCCGAAGAGCCCGGCTGGTCGCTGCTCAGCCGCAACTACTTCCTGCACAGCGACTTCCGCTCGCCCTCCGGCAGTGGCCAGAACTACCGCCAGGAATGGGCCCAGGGCTTCATTGGCGAAATCCGCTCCGGCTTCACCGAGGGCACGCTCGGCGTCGGTATCGATGCCCATGGCTTTCTCGGCCTCAAGCTGGACGGCGGCCGCGGCCATGCCGGCACCGGCCTGCTGCCGCGCGACATCGATGGCCGCGCCGAGTCCGACTACTCCAGCGCCGGCGCCGCGCTCAAGCTGCGCCTGGGCAACACCCAACTGCACTACGGCGAAATGACCGTGGAAACCCCGGTGTTCGACACCAGCGACAAACGCCTGCACCCGGAGTACGCCACCGGCTGGTTCCTGGACAACACCGACCTGCCCGACTGGCGCCTGCAGGCCGGGCACTTCACCGCCTTCAACAACCAGGGCAACAGCTCCAGCCATGATGACTTCAGCGGCTACGGCGCCACCACCGACAACCGTGCCATCAGCCTGGCCGGTGCCGCGTTCGCACCCGACGGGCCATTCGGCGGCGCACTGTACGCAGGCCAGTTGGAGGACACCTGGCGCCAGGCCTACCTCAACCTGAACCTGGCCGAGGGTAACTGGCGCCTGGACGGCAACCTGTACAAGACCCGCGACACCGGCAATGCCAGTGCCGGGGCAATCGACACCCTCGCCTACAGCCTGCTGGCCAGGTACAGCTTCGGCGCCCAGGCGCTGAGCCTGGCCTACCAGAAGGTCGAGGGCGATACCCCGTTCGACTTCGTCGGCGGCGACTCCATCTACCTGGCCAACTCGATCAAGTACGCCGACTTCAACGGCCCCGGCGAGCGCTCATGGCAACTGCGCTACGACCTCAACTTCGCCACCCTCGGCGCCCCCGGCCTGAGCCTGATGGGCCGCTACGTCAGCGGCCGTGGCATCGACGTTAGCCATGCCCCGGCAGGCGGCGCCTATGCGGGCCAGTACGGCGACGGCGGCAAGCACTGGGAGCGCGACATCGACCTGAAATACGTGGTGCAGTCGGGCGCCGCCAAGGACCTGAGCCTGTCGTTTTCCCACGTCAGCCACCGCGCCAACCAGGCCCAGGCTGGCGATGACATCGACCGGATCTACCTGATCATCGAATACCCACTCAAAGGCAGCTTCTGACATGAGCACGTCCCCTTCAGGCGCCTGGAGCCCATTGCGCAACGCCACCTTCCGCATGCTGTGGATCGCCACCATCGCTTCCAACATCGGCACCTGGATGCATGAGGTGGGCGCCGGCTGGCTGATGACCACGCTGTCGGCCAGCCCGTTGCACGTGGCCCTGATCCAGGTAGCCGGCTCGCTACCAATGTTCTTCCTTGCCCTGCCGGCCGGCGCGGCGGCTGATATCGTCGACAAGCGCCGATACCTGTTGCTGGTGCAACTGTGGATGTCTTCGGTGGCCGTGGTGCTGGCGGCCCTGACCCTGCTCGGGGTGATGAACGTCACCCTGCTGCTGGTGCTTACCCTGGCGTTGGGCATCGGCACGGCACTGATGATGCCGGCCTGGAGTGCGCTGACACCGGAGCTGGTAGGCAAGGACGACCTGGCCAACGCGGTGGCGCTTTCCAGTGTCGGTATCAATGTGTCGCGCGCCATCGGCCCGGCTTTGGCGGGCGTGGTGGTGAGCATGGTCGGCCCGTGGCTGACCTTCGCCCTGAATGCCATCTCGTTCGCCGGGGTGATCCTGGTGCTGTTCCTGTGGAAGCGCGAGGTGAAGGAGCCGCTGCTGCCGGCCGAGCGCTTCGTCGGCGCCATGCGCACCGGGCTGCGTTTCGCGCGCAGTGCCAAGCCCTTGCAGGCGGTGATATTGCGCGCCTTGGCATTCTTTTTCTGCGCCAGCGCCGGCACCTCGCTGCTGCCGTTGATCGTGCGTGGCGAGATGCAAGGTACCGCCGCCGATTTCGGCCTGCTGCTGGCGGCCATCGGCATCGGCGCGGTGGCCGGCGCCACCTTGCTGCCACGCCTGCGCGAACGCATCAGCCGCGACCGCCTGGTGCTGCTGGCCAGCCTGCTGTATGCCCTGTTCCTGCTAGCCCTGGCGCTGGTGCGCAACTTCTATGTGCTGCTGCCGGCAATGCTGCTCAGCGGCGCGGCGTGGATTGCCGTGCTGTCCAACCTGCAGGTGGCGGCGCAGACCTCGGTACCGGCCTGGGTACGGGCGCGGGCGCTGTCGGTGTACATCCTGATCTTCTTTGGTGCCATGGCCAGTGGCGGGTTGCTGTGGGGCACGCTGGCCAGCCATGCAACCATCACCTTGAGCCTGCTGCTGGCCGCAGCTGGCCTGGCACTGGGCACGCTGCTGACCTGCAAGGTGACGCTGCCGGAAACCGCAGCCGAGGAGCTGACGCCGTCACTGCATTGGCCGTTGCCGCTGCTGAGCGACGACATGGACAAGGAAAGCGGGCCGGTGATGGTTACCGTGGAATACCACATCGACCCGGCCAAGGCCGAGGCGTTCCAGCAGGCAGCGCGGGAGCTGGAGGCGATGCGCAAGCGCAATGGCGCGTTGTCGTGGGGGTTGATGCGCGACAGCGCGGACCCGGCGTTGTGGCTGGAGTTCTTCTTCGAGGAATCGTGGCTGGAGCATTTGAGGCATCACCACCGGGTAACCCGGGGTGAGCTGAAGATCGAGGCCAGGGTGCGGATGCTGCAGACCGATGGTGTGGAAGTGAAGATTCGGCATCTGTTGGCTGGAGCTGAGCACAAGACTCACCATTGATGTCTGCTGTGGCCTCTTCGCGGGTAAACCCGCTCCCACAGGGACAACACAGGCCTGAAGGGCGCTGCCGTACCTGTGGGAGCGGGTTTACCCGCGAAGAGGCCAGCACTGAAGGAACAAAAAAGGGGGCCAATAACTGGCCCCCTTTTTCACATCAGCTCAGCTTAGAAAGCAAAGCACGAACAACCCAGCGCCCCCCAGAAGCCCTGGAAGTCATTCACCGGCACATTCGAATGCCGTGCCTTCTCATGGCTGTGCGCATGCACCCCGCAAGGCCCGACACACTGGTGCGCCACCGCTGCCAGCGACGGCGTGCCCACGCGCCAGTGGCCCGGCACCTTGGTCACCGGCGACCACTCCGGCAGCACCGGCACCTGGGGCGGGCCGAGCTTGTCGAATTCCGCCGCGCCATACACCACCTTGCCATCGACCACGGTCAGCACCGACTCGATGCCTTTGATCGCCTCTTCATCGACACTGAAGAAGTCCAGCGACAGCGCCGCCAGGTCAGCCAGCTGGCCCACCTTGATCTGGCCTTTCTTGCCCTGCTCGCTGGAGAACCAGGCGCTGCCCTGGGTGAACAGCTGCAGCGCGGTGTCACGGCTGAGGCCTTCCGGGTACAGCTCCATGCCACCGACGGTCTTGCCGCTTACCAGCCAGTACAGCGAGGTCCACGGGTTGTAGCTGGACACGCGGGTGGCGTCGGTACCGGCGCCCACCGGCACGCCCATGTCGAGCATGCGCTTGATCGGCGGGGTCTGCTCGGCAGCCTTGGCGCCGTAGCGGTCAACGAAATACTCACCCTGGAAGGCCATGCGGTCCTGGATCGCGATACCGCCGCCCAGCGCACGCACACGCTCGATGTTCTGCGGGGTGATGGTTTCGGCGTGGTCGAAGAACCATGGCAGGCCATTGAACGGGATGTCGCGGTTGACCTTCTCGAACACGTCGAGCATGCGCGTGATCGATTCGTTGTAGGTGGCATGCAGGCGGAACGGCCAGCGCTGCTCGACCAGGTGGCGCACCACCGGCTCCAGCTCTTGTTCCATGGTTTGCGGCAGGTCCGGGCGCGGTTCGAGGAAGTCCTCGAAGTCGGCGGCGGAGAACACCAGCATTTCGCCGGCGCCATTGTGGCGCAGGAAGTCGGTACCGCTGTGCAGCTTCACGCTGGAGGTCCACTTGCGGAAGTCGTCCAGCTCTTCCTTGGGCTTCTGGGTGAACAGGTTGTAGGCAATGCGCACGGTCAGCTGGTTGTTGTCGGCCAGCTCCTGGATCACCTGATAGTCGTCCGGGTAGTTCTGGTAGCCACCACCGGCATCGATGGCACTGGTCAGGCCCAGGCGGTTGAGCTCGCGCATGAACTGGCGGGTGGAGTTGACCTGGTATTCCAGCGGCAGCTTCGGCCCCTTGGCCAAGGTGGCGTAGAGGATCATCGCGTTGGGGCGGGCGATGAGCATGCCGGTCGGGTTGCCGAACTTGTCACGCTGGATCTCGCCGCCCGGCGGGTTGGGCGTGTCCTTGGTGTAGCCGACGGCCTTGAGCGCGGCGCGGTTGAGCAGTGCGCGGTCATACAGGTGCAGCAGGAATACCGGGGTGTCAGGTGCGGCCTGGTTGATTTCCTCCAGGGTGGGCATGCGTTTTTCGGCGAACTGGAACTCGTTCCAGCCACCGACCACGCGCACCCACTGCGGGGTGGGCGTGCGCGCGGCCTGGTCCTTGAGCATGCGCAGGGCATCGGCCACCGAAGGCACGCCTTCCCAGCGCAGCTCCAGGTTGTAGTTCAGGCCACCACGGATCAGGTGCAGGTGCGAGTCGTTCAGGCCAGGGATGACCGTGCGCTGCTTGAGGTCGATGATCTGCGTGGTGGCGCCCTTGTGGGCCATGGCTTCGGCGTCGTTGCCCACGGCGATGAAACGGCCATCCTTGATGGCGACGGCGGTCGCGGTGGGCTTTTCACGATCAACGGTGTGCAGTTTGCCGTTGAACAGAATCAGATCGGCGGTCATGGAACCTCCTTGGGTGGATGCGTGAGCGGAACCGGCGGAACCGGTAAAAGGCAATGCGGACCAGAGCGCGCCAGCGGCACCGAGCACGGTACTGGTGGCGAGGAACTGGCGACGGGTCTTGTCGTTGCGGTCCTGGGACATGGGGTTCTCCGTCTGGTGCGGCAGCGGGCAGGCGCAACTGCGGAGCATGCCGGTTGGTGTAGGGACAAGGCTTGGATGGATGTGCGGTGGGTTGTTGAAGGTTAGCCTTGTTCAGCATTTGCGCTGCCTGGGCTGGCCTCTTCGCGGGTGAACCCGCTCCCACAGGGACATCACCGGCCTTGAAGACTGTGGTGTCCCTTGTGGCAGCGGGTTTACCCGCGAATGCCCCAGCACAGTTACTTCTGAAGGAACGCCAGCAAGTCTTGATTGAGTTGCTGTGCATGAGTCACCGCAAACCCGTGCGGCGCCCCCGCGTACACCTTCAGCTCAGCCCCACGAATCAGCTCCGCCGCCCGCTTGCCGGTGCTCTCGAACGGCACGATCTGGTCGTCGTCACCGTGGATCACCAGGGTTGGCACATCGATCTTGGCCATATCCGGGCGGAAGTCGGTTTCGGAGAACGCGGTCACGCAATCCAAGGTGCCCTTGATCGATGCCATCAGCGCAATGTTCAAGGTCTGGGTCTGCACACCCTGGGACACCTGCTGCCCATGGTTGATGCCATAGAACGGCGTGGCGAAATCGGCGATGAACTGCGCCCGGTCGGCACGCAGGCCGGTGCAGATACCCTCGAACACCGATAGGTCGACCCCTTCAGGGTTGTCGTCACGCTTGCCGAACACCGGCGTCACCGCGCCAAGCAGCACCAGCCCGGCCACACGCTCGCTGCCGTGGCGGGCGATGTAGCGGCTGACGTCACCGCCACCCATCGAGAAGCCCACCAAGGTCACATCGCGCAGGTCGAGGTGTTCGATCAGCTGGGCGATGTCATCGGCGAAGGTGTCGTAGTCGTAGCCGCTCCACGGCTGGCTCGAACGGCCGAAACCACGGCGGTCGAAAGCGATGGCGCGGTAGCCGCGGCTGGCCAGGTATTCCATCTGCGAATCCCACATGTCGGCATCCAGTGGCCAGCCGTGGCTGAACAGCACAGGCTTGCCGCTGCCCCAGTCCTTGAAGTAGATCGAAGTACCATCGCGGGTAACGAACGTGCTCATGTCGGTATCTCCTTGAAAATGTCGAGGTAAAGGCCTGGCTCAGCCACGCAGCCAGTTGGCGCAGCGGCGGGTTACCCAAGGCATGATGTAGAACACCACGGGCAGGATGACGAACAGGTTGACGATCAGGTTGCCGATGATCGCGCCCCCCAGCTGCGGGAAGCGTGCGAACAGCGGCGCCAGCAGTTGTGGAATGATCATGGTCATCGGGCAGATCACCAGGTAGGTCAGCAGGGCCTGCTTCCAGCGCGGCGGTTGTGCCGGCGTAGCGCCCTTCGAACTGGCGATTACCTTGTGTTGCAGGCATACGGTCACTACGTCGTGGTTGTCTTGGGGTGCGGTGTTCATCGGCGTTCCTTGGGATGAGCTTGCCCGCATCCACTGTGCAACGGCGGACGGGCGCTGGATTGGACAGGTGTGCTGCCTTGGCGGGCACCGGCTGGCGGTGCCCGCACATCTGGCTTACTTGCTGGCGTTGAAAGCGTTGTAGCTGGTGATCAGGTTGCGGTAGTCCGGGATGTGGTTGGAGCACAGCGCGGCCAGCCCTTCGATGTCGTTGCGCCAGTCGCGGTGCAGCTCACAGGCCACGCCGAACCAGGTCATCAGTTGTGCACCGGCCTGGCTCATACGGTCGTGGGCGGCGTCGCGGGTCATCGCGTTGAAGGTGCCGGAGGCATCAGTGACCACGAACACTTCGAACTCTTCCTCCAGGGCCGACAGCGCCGGGAAGGCTACGCACACTTCAGTCACCACGCCGGCGATGATCAGTTGCTTCTTGCCGGTGGCCTTCACCGCCTTGACGAAGTCCTCGTTGTCCCAGGCGTTGATCTGGCCTGGGCGGGCGATGTAGGGGGCGTCCGGGAACAGGGCTTTCAGCTCTGGTACCAGCGGGCCGTTGGGGCCTTGCTCGAAGCTGGTGGTGAGGATGGTCGGCAGGTTGAAGAACTTGGCCAGGTCGGCCAGGGCCAGCACATTGTTCTTGAACTTGTCCGGCTCGATGTCACGGACCAGGGACAGCAGGCCAGCCTGGTGGTCGACCAGCAGGACAGCAGCGTCGTCTTTGTTCAGGCGGTTGTATTTGAAGTTGGTCATGGTCGTTGCTCCTAAGGGTTTTGATCTTTTCAGTAAGTTGGGTGTTTCGCGTTGATGGGGGAAGATTAAAACCATGACCTTTTGGGCGGTAGATAGCGATTTTTGGCTCTAGCGTTCTGTTTTATGAACGATGGTTTTGTATGGGCTCGACCGGCCCTTTCGCGGCTAAAGCCGCTCCTACAGGTACTGCGCACGATTCAGATCCAGCGCAATCCCTGTGGGAGCGGCTTTAGCCGCGAAGAGGCCGGCACAGGCCCCATTGCCTGCCCGTCCAACCTGCTCTATTACTACCCACAACCCTCCCCTCACCCGAGACCACCATGCTGGCGTTCATCCAGTCATACCCGTTGTTGCTCGGCACCGCCCTGGTCCTGCTCGACCTCGTGCTCTGGCAACTGATTCCTCTCCAGCAACGCGCCTGGCGTATCGGCACGCGGTTGGTGCTGTTCC
This sequence comes from Pseudomonas sp. PNPG3, assembly GCF_023093815.1. Classification (NCBI taxonomy): domain Bacteria; kingdom Pseudomonadati; phylum Pseudomonadota; class Gammaproteobacteria; order Pseudomonadales; family Pseudomonadaceae; genus Pseudomonas; species Pseudomonas sp. PNPG3. The sequence continues at coordinate 146,760 of NZ_JALLKV010000006.1, read as the reverse complement.
TGCTGTTCAGCTCGGTACTGGTGGCTGCCGGCATGAGCCCGATGCAACCACCCCCCTGGCCCGATGATGTCTCGCGCAACCTGATCGCCACGGTACTGGCGATCGGCTGGTGGCTGTTCGGCGCACGCACGGTGACGGTGGTGTTCGGCCTGTTGCTGGGTGCCCGTGGCAGCCATGGCGGGCGTTTGCTGCAGGATGTGCTGGGGGCGCTGATCTTCCTGGCTGCGGTGGTCGCCGCCGCAGGTTATGTGTTGCAGTTGCCGGTGAAGGGCCTGCTGGCTACATCGGGGGTAATGGCCATCGTCATCGGCCTGGCGCTGCAGAGCACATTGGCCGACGTGTTCAGTGGCATCATCCTGAACACCACGCGGCCGTATCAGATTGGCGACTCGATCTCCATCGATAACACCGAAGGCAAGGTGCTGGAAATCGACTGGCGTGCCACCCGCCTGCTCACCAGCACCGGCAGCCTGGCGGTGATCCCCAACTCGGTGGCGGCCAAGGCCCGGCTGCTCAACCACAGCCGCCCGGCCGATGTGCACGGGGTGTCGGTCAGCGTGGTGGTACCGGCCAAGGTGCGGCCCAAACGGGTGTTCGATGCTCTGGAAAAAGCCTTGCAAGGCGTCAGTGCCATCCTGGCTACACCAAGACCAAAGGTGACGGTGAAAGCCTCGACGCTGGAATCAGTGGAGTACGAAGCCAGCGGCTTCGTGGCCGACGCGGGCGCCAAGGGCGACGCGCGCAATCAGCTGTTCGACCTGGCCCACCGGCACCTGGAGGCCAGCGGGGTAATGTGGAACACCGACCTGGCCATGCCACCACGCAGCCGCCAGCGCGAGGTGCTGGACGAGGTGCGGGTGTTCCGCTCGCTGAGTGCGGAAGAGCGCGATGCGCTTAGCCAGCGCATGACGGCGGTGGAATACCTGGCCGACCAGGTAATCCTGGGCGTGGGCGAGCATTCCGATCATTTGCTGGTGATTGGCAGCGGGGTGGTTTCGGCGTCGATCCGCGATGGCGACAAGCTGGTCGAGGCCGGGCGCATGGGGCCGGGCGAGGTGCTGGGGATCGAAGGAATCATCGACGAAGAGGACTCGCTGGCCGAGTTCCGCACGCTGACCGGTTGCGTGCTGTATCGGATCGACAAGGAACAGGTGAAGAGCTGCCTGGTGCAACGCGGCGATGTGCAAACGGCGTTGAGCAAGTTGCAGCGGTTTCGGCGGCAGAGCCGGGAGTCGTTGTTGCTGCAGAAGCCGGTTTCGATCAAGAAGGGCGGTTTTCTCAGCTGGTTGCACAAGTAAGCCTGTGCCGGCCTCTTCGCGGGTCAACCCGCTCCCACAGAGACCGCGCAAAATCTGAACGCTGCGCAGTACCTGTGGGAGCGGGTTTACCCGCGAAGAGGCCAGTATTTACAACACAACCCTTAGGCATTGCCCCGCGTGGTACAGCGAGAACCCGGACTCGTAGAACGCAGTCCGCAACGAGGGCGCACTCACGCCCTTCATCGGCGAGAACGGAATCGGCAGGCTGCCCGCCTCCCCCTTCAGCAGGAACTCGGCGAACGCCCGGCCGATCACGGTCCCGGTGGTATTGCCGCGCCCGTTGTACCCGGTCACCGCCACCAGCCCCGGCGCCGGTTCGAACAGGCGCATCAGGTGGTCTGGGGTGAAGTCGATGCAACCGGTCCAGTGCATTTCCCACTCGACCTTGCCCAGCTCCGGGTAATAGTGGCTCTGGATGCGGTCAGCCCAGCTGCGCACGAACCACGCCGGCTTGTTGTCGACCCGGCCCAGGCTGCCGAGCAGCAGGCGGCCCTGGTCGTCGCGACGGATGCTGCTGAGCACGGTGCGGGTGTCCCATGAGCCTTGGCCATGTGGCAACACCTTGTCGGCTGCAGCACCCTGCAACGGCTTGGATGCCACCTGGTAGTAGTAGCCACGGAAGAACTGCTTCTGCAGGTTGCTCCAGTCGCCTTCGGTGTAGGCGCCGGTGGAAACCACCACCTTGTCGGCGCGCACCGAACCACGTGCGGTCTTTACCCGCCAGGCATCGCCGTCACGCTCCAGGCCTTCGACCGAAGACTGCTGGAACAGCTTGCCACCCAGGCGTGCCACCGCTGCGGCCAGGCCCTGGGTGTAGCCCATGGGGTTGATGGTGCCGGCGCGGCGGTCGAGCAGCGCGGCGGAAATCTTGTCGGTGCCGCAGTATTCCTGGCATTGGGCGCCGGTCAGCAGCTCCACATCGGCACCACGGCGGCGCCATTGCTCGTGGCGGGCCTCCAGGTCGGCGATACCGGTGGCGTTGTGCGCCATGTGCAGCGTGCCTTTGTGCTGGGCCTGGCAGTCGATGCCAAGGCGTTCGATCATGGCGAACACTTCGGCCGGGGCTTCGCCGAGCACCTTGTTCAGGCGGCTGCCCTGCTGCAGGCCGAGGGTGGCCTCGACATCGTCGGGGCGGATCCAGGTGCCGGCGTTGACCAGGCCGACGTTGCGCCCGGAGCCACCGTGACCGATCTTCCAGGCCTCCAGCAGGATCACCGACTTGCCCTGTTCGAGCAGGTGAATGGCCGCCGACAGGCCGGTAATGCCGCCACCGATCACACAGACATCGGCCTTGTGCTCACCGGCCAGGGCCTGGGCGGCGACGGTCGGTTTGCTGACGAATTCCCACAAGCATTCTTGACGCAGTTCGGACATGGCCCGGCTCCAGCAATTTGTTCTTGTTTGGGGCCGTTGTGCGGCCCATTCGCGGGTAAACCCGCTCCCACAGGTGCATCACAGGTTTCAAGAACTGTGTTGTACCTGTGGGAGCGGGTTTACCCGCGAACCGGGGGCCAGGCCCCCGGCCATGCAGCATCAGCCGATCAGTCGAACACGATACCCTGCGCCAGCGGCAGTTCGCGCGAGTAGTTCACGGTGTTGGTCTGGCGACGCATGTAGCCTTTCCAGGCGTCCGAACCGGACTCACGGCCACCACCAGTCTCCTTCTCGCCACCGAACGCACCGCCGATCTCGGCGCCGCTGGTACCGATGTTGACATTGGCGATGCCGCAGTCGCTGCCCGAGGCGCTCTGGAAGCGTTCGGCCTCACGGATGTCGGTGGTGAAGATGCACGACGACAGGCCTTGTGGCACTTCGTTGTTCAAGCGCAGGGCCTCTTCGAAGTCGTCGTAGGCCAGCACGTACAGGATCGGGGCGAAGGTTTCGTGGCGCACCACGTCGCTCTGCGCCGGCATTTCGGCGATGGCAGGCGATACGTAGTAGGCGTTCGGGTACTGATCGGCCAGCTGACGCTCGCCACCAAATACCTGGCCACCTTCGTCGCGGGCCTTGGCCAGCGCGCCCTGCATGGCGTCGAACGACTGCTTGTCGATCAGCGGGCCCACCAGGTTGTCCTTGCGTGGGTCGCCGATGCGCACCTTGCCGTAGGCAGCTTTGACGCGGGCAACCACTTCGTCCTTGATCGAACGGTGCACGATCAGGCGGCGCAGGGTGGTGCAACGCTGGCCGGCGGTGCCGACTGCGGAGAACAGGATGCCACGCACGGCCAGGTCGAGGTCGGCGCTCGGGGCCAGGATCATGGCGTTGTTGCCACCCAGCTCGAGGATGCTGCGGCCGAAGCGGGCAGCCACACGTGGGCCGACTTCGCGCCCCATGCGGGTGCTGCCGGTGGCGCTGACCAGCGGTACGCGCGGGTCGTCGACCATGGCTTCGCCGGCTTCACGGCCGCCGATCACCAGTTGTGCCAGGCCAGCCGGGGCATCACCAAAGGCTTTCAGGGCTTTTTCGAACAGCGCCTGGCAGGCCAGGGCGGTCAGCGGGGTCTTCTCGGACGGTTTCCATACCACCGAGTTACCGGCGACCAGGGCCAGGGCAGTGTTCCAGGCCCAGACTGCGACCGGGAAGTTGAAGGCGCTGATCACGCCGACCACGCCCAGCGGGTGCCAGGTTTCACGCATGTGGTGGCCAGGGCGCTCGGAAGCGATGGTCAGGCCGTACAGCTGGCGCGACAGGCCAACGGCGAAGTCGCAGATGTCGATCATTTCCTGCACTTCGCCCAGGCCTTCCTGGGTGATCTTGCCGGCTTCGATCGAAACCAGCTCGCCGAGGTCGGCCTTGTGCTCACGCAGCACCTCGCCGAACAGGCGCACCAGCTCGCCACGGCGCGGGGCCGGCACGCTGCGCCAGGCTTCGAAGGCGCTCTGGGCCTGATCGATGCGGGCGATGGTCTCGGCCTTGCCGAGCAGTTTCACCGAGGCGATCTGGCTGCCGTCGATCGGCGTGTGAACAGGGTAGTCGCCCTGGGTGTAAGCCTCGGCAGCAACGCCAAGGCGCTCGAGCAGTCCAGCAACCATTTGTGCATCTCCTACATCGGGTGATGGGGTGGAAAAATGATGTGGATCAGTATTAATCCGATCACACCGGTGCAACAAACGACCTTTATTCCGCATATCATTCCGTCAGGTAATGATTTGAGCCGCAGAGACCGCTATGTCCAAACGCCTGGTGCCCTCCATGACCGCCCTGCAGTGCTTCGAAGCTGCAGCCCGCCATTTGAGCTTTACCCGTGCCGCCGAAGAGCTGCACCTGACCCAGAGCGCGGTCAGCAAGCAGGTGGCGCAGCTTGAAGACATGCTGCGCCACCACCTGTTCCTGCGTATCCGCCGCCGTCTGCAGCTGACGCCGGCGGGCAGCCTGTACCTGGCCGAGGTCAACAAGATCCTCACCCAGGTGGATATGTCCAGCCGCTATGTGCTCACCTACGGCGAGCAGACCGAGATATTGAAGGTAGCCACTCAGCCGAGTTTTGGCGTGCGCTGGTTGATCCCGCACCTCAAGGGTTTTGGCAAGCGCCACAACAACATCCACCTGGACATCCGCAACGAGATGGAGCCTTTCGCCCTGCTGCAAGGCTCGGCGGACGTGGTGTTCTTCTATGGCCAGGGCACTTGGCCGGGGGCCACCTGCATGGAGCTGTTCGGTGAAGAGGTGGTGCCGGTATGTGCGCCGGAGTTGCTGGCCGGGCGTGAACTGAACGATGCCGGAGAGCTGGCCGAACTGGTGTTGCTGCAGAGCACCTCGCGGCCAGAGGCCTGGCATGAGTGGTTCCTGGAGTTGGGTTTGCAGAGCGTCAGTGCCTACCACGGGCCGCGCTTCGATACCTTCTACATGGCCTTGAGCGCGGCGCAGGCCGGGTGCGGGGTGGCGTTGGTGCCGCGCTACCTGGCGGCGAAGGAGCTGGCCGAGGGGAGTTTGGTGGTGCCGTGGAACCATGCGATGCGCAGTGCCGGGGCGCATTACCTGGCGTATGCCGAGCATGCGGCGGAGGTGCCCAAGGTAAGGGCGTTGGTGGAATGGATTCGTGAGCAGCTATCGACCTGAGGGCCTCTTCGCGGGTAAACCCGCTCCCACAGGTATCACGCAAAGCCTGAACCCTGTGAGGTACCCTGTGGGAGCGGGTTTACCCGCGAAAGGGCCCTTGAGGTCGATCAAAAAAGGAATGACACACTCACTTTTTTTCGCTTGTGAGCAAAGTGCATTCCCAGCTTTCATGTAAGCGTCCGAACCCAACCAGGAAGCTAGCGATGCCCGCCCACGATTTCGTCAGCCCCGACAGCATCCGCGCGCAGTTCTCTGCCGCCATGTCGCTCATGTACAAACAGGAAGTGCCCCTGTACGGCACGCTGCTGGAGCTGGTGAGCGAAATCAACCAGCAGGTCATGGTCCAGCAACCCGAGGTTGCCGAGGCCCTGCGCTGGACCGGCGAAATCGAGCGCCTGGATCAGGAGCGCCACGGTGCCATCCGTGTCGGCACCGCCGCAGAGCTGGCCACCATCGCCCGGTTGTTCGCGGTCATGGGCATGCAGCCAGTCGGCTACTACGACCTCAGTTCCGCCGGTGTGCCGGTGCATTCCACCGCCTTCCGCGCGGTGCACGAGCAGTCGCTGCACGTCAGCCCGTTCCGCGTGTTCACCTCGCTGCTGCGCCTGGAACTGATCGACAACCCGCAGCTGCGCGAGCTGGCAGAGAGCATCCTGGCCAAGCGCCAGATCTTCAGCGCCCGCGCCCTAGAGCTGATCGACCAATGCGAGCGCGATGGTGGCCTGAATGCCGCCGATGCCGAGGTGTTCGTGCAAGAAGCGCTGCACACCTTCCGCTGGCACCATGACGCCACCGTCACTGCCGAGCAGTACCAGCAGTTGCACGACCAGCACCGCCTGATCGCCGATGTGGTGGCCTTCAAGGGCCCGCACATCAACCATCTGACCCCGCGCACCCTTGACATCGATGCAATCCAGCTCGGCATGCCGGCCAAGGGCATCCCGCCAAAGGCCGTGGTCGAAGGCCCGCCCACCCGCCGCCACCCGATCCTGCTGCGCCAGACCAGCTTCAAAGCCCTGCAGGAAAAGGTCGCGTTCAGCGACCAGCAGGGCAGCGAAGGCAGCCACACCGCGCGCTTTGGCGAAATCGAGCAACGCGGCGCGGCGCTGACGCCGAAAGGCCGCCAGCTGTACGACAAGCTGCTCGACGCCACCCGCGCCGCCCTGGGTGGCGCCCCGGCCGAGGCCAATGCCGAACGCTACATGGCGTTGTTGAAGGACACCTTTGCCGAGTTCCCGGACGACCTGGCGCAGATGCGTGAACAAGGGCTGGCCTACTTCCGCTACTTCGCCACCGAGAAAGGCCTGGCTGCGCGTGACCAGGACGACCGCCCAACCACGCTGGAGGGGTTGATCGAGGCTGGCCATGTGCACTTCGAGGCGCTGGTGTACGAGGATTTCCTGCCGGTGAGTGCGGCGGGGATCTTCCAGTCCAACCTGGGTGACGACGCGCAGGCCGAGTACGGCAGCAACGCCAACCGCGATGCGTTCGAAGCGGCGCTGGGGCTGCAGGTGCAGGATGAGCTGGCGCTGTATGCGCAGAGCGAGCGTCGGTCGCTGCAGGCGTGTGCACAGGCGTTGAACCTGGGCTCGATGTAAGGCATTGCGGCCTCTTCGCGGGTAAACCCGCTCCCACCGGTACAGTACTGGCCTCAAGGCCTGCACCGAGCCTGTGGGAGCGGGTTTACCCGCGAAGAGGCCGGTACAGGCGATCAAAGGGCCGGCAGGATCTGCACATCCGGCAAATCCATCGCCGCCACCTCCTCTTCCAGAAACGCGCTCAAACGTCGCAACCGCTCGCCCCCTGGCCGAGTGCGCGGCCACACCAGGTAATAATCCATCCCGCTGGGCACCGCCGTCGGCCAAGGCAGGCTAAGGCGTCCTTGCGCGACATCCTCGGCCACCATCAGCAAATCACCCATGGAAATGCCATAGCCACGCGCCGCGGCAATCATGCCCAGCTCCAGAGTGTCGAACACCTGCCCGCCCTTGAGCGAAACCTTGTCACTCAACCCCATGCGCTCCAACCATTCCCGCCAGTCGCGCTTGTCCACCGTGGGGTGCAGCAGCTCTATGCAGGCCAGCCGACGCTCGTCCCAGGGTTCCTCGTCGAGCAGGTCTGGCGCACCCACGGGGATCAGCAGCTCCGGGAACAACCTGCGCACTTCCCATTCCGGCGGGAACACCCCGTCGCTGAGCAACACCGCGCAATCGAACGGCTCCTGGTTGAAGTCCACATGGTCGACATCCATCCAGGCGCTGGTCAGCTGAACTTCGTTGCCAGGCTGCAAGTGGCGAAAGCGGCTAAGGCGCGCCAGCAACCAGCGCATGGTCAGGGTCGAGGGAGCCTTCATGCGCAGGATGTCATCCTCACCGCGCAAGGTATCGCAAGCCCGTTCCAGCGCGGCAAAGCCTTCACGCACACCGGGCAGCAGCACCCGCGCCGCTTCGGTCAGTTGCAGGCTGCGGCCACTGCGCACGAACAGGCGGCAGGCAAAATGCTCCTCCAGCGTGCGGATATGCCGGCTGACCGCGCTCTGGGTAATCGACAGCTCTTCGCCGGCACGGGTGAAGGAGCTTAGCCGCGCGGCGGCTTCGAATGCGCGCAGGGCATACAGCGGGGGGAGCTGACGGGACATGAGGCACCTGCCATACGGGGCTGAGAAATGAATCACCGGGAAGCATATATACATGAGTCAGACTCATGCCAATAATCGCTTTTATCCTTTTGTGCAAAGTTGACCAAAGCCTCAGAATCGCCCTTCGTTAATCACCCCAGGAAAAGGACTGCCCCCATGCATGTCGCGCCCACCACAGAACTCAAGGCTTTGCTGCGCCTGGCCGGGCCGCTGATCGCCTCGCAGTTGGCGCACATGCTGATGGTGCTGACCGATACCCTGATGATGGCCCGCATCAGCCCGCAAGCCCTGGCTGGTGGCGGCCTGGGTGCGGCGAGCTACTCGTTCGTGTCGATCTTCTGCCTTGGCGTGATCGCTGCGGTCGGCACCCTGGTGGCCATTCGCAAGGGCGCCAACGACATCGAAGGCGCCACCCGCCTGGCGCAGGGTGGCCTGTGGCTGGCCTGGGGCCTGGCGCTGTTCGCTGCGCTGGTGCTGTGGAACCTTGAACCGGTACTGCTGCTGTTCGGGCAAAAGCCCGAGAACGTTGCCTCGGCCGCCGAATTCCTCACCCTGCTGCCACTGGCGCTGCCCGGCTACCTGACTTTCATGGCGTTGCGCGGCTTCACCAGCGCGCTGGGCCGGTCTACGCCGGTGATGGTCATCAGCCTGGTTGGCACGGTGCTCAACTACCTGTTCAACGTGGCGCTGATCGAAGGCATGTTCGGCCTGCCCAAGCTGGGCCTGATGGGCATCGGCCTGGTCACCGCGGTGGTGTCGATGGGCATGGCCATTGCCTTGGCGCTGTATATCCGTTGGCACCCGGCCTATGCCGCCTACCCATTGCGCAAGGGCCTGTCGCGCCCTTCGCTGCCGGCCCTGCGCGAGCTGTGGCGGCTGGGCCTGCCGATTGGCGGCACCTACATGGTGGAAGTCGGCCTGTTCGCCTTTGCCGCGCTGTGCATGGGCGTGCTGGGCAGTACCGAGCTGGCGGCGCACCAGATCGCCCTGCAGATCGTCTCCACGGCGTTCATGGTGCCGACCGGGTTGTCGTATGCGGTGACCATGCGCGTGGGGCTGTACTACGGCGCCGGCAACCTGCTGGCGGCGCGCAGCGCCGGGCGGGTGGGCATCGGCTTCGGGGCGATGATCATGTTTGCCTTCGCCGCGTTGTTCTGGCTGCTGCCCGATGCGCTGGTGGGGCTGTTCATCGACCGTGACGACCCGGCATTTGCGGCGATCTTCCAGCTGGCGGTGCAGTTGCTGATGGTGGCTGCGTGGTTCGAGCTGTTCGATGGCATGCAGACGATCGCGATGGGCTCGATCCGTGGGCTGAAGGATGCCAAGACGACCTTCCTGATCGGGCTGGTGTGCTACTGGCTGGTGGGGGCGCCGAGCGCCTGGCTGTTCACCTTTACCCTGGGCGGTGGCGCGGTCGGGGTGTGGTGGGGGCTGGCGTTGGGGCTGGCGTGTGCGGCGGTGGCACTGACCTTTGGCTTTGAGTGGCGGATGAAGCGGCTTTTGGGCAAGGCCGGGATTGGTGGAGCGGCGACGGCTTCGGCCTGACTTGCGGGCCTCTTCGCGGGTAAACCCGCTCCCACAGGGACTGCGCAGGGTCTGAATCCTGTGCAAAGCCTGTGGGAGCGGGTTCACCCGCGAAAGGGCCCTAAAGGGCTGTGCCCAACTGGCAGCCGGTCGCCTGCAGCAAGAACTCCATCAACTCCGCCACCGGCAGCGGCTTGCTGACCAGGAAGCCCTGCACCTGGTCACAGCCAAACCCGCGCAGCAACGCCATCTGCTCTTCGCTCTCCACCCCTTCGGCCACCACCTCCAGGTTGAGGTTGTGCGCCAGGTTGATCATGGCGTGCACCAGCTTGCGGTTCTCCTCGCGCATTTCCATCTCCGCGACAAAGCTCCGGTCCACCTTGAGCAAGGTGATCGGCAGGCTGTTTAGGTGCACGAACGAAGAGAACCCGGTACCAAAATCATCGAGCGAGAAGCGCACGCCCAGGCGCCCCAAGGCGTCCATGGTCTGGCGTACCAGCTCGTTGCGGCGCATCACCGCCGTTTCGGTGAGCTCGAATTCGAGCCAGCGGGCATCCACACCATGTTCGAGAATCAGGCGGCTCAAGGTCGCCAGCAACTGGCTGTCCTGAAACTGGCGGAAGCTCAGGTTGACCGCCATGTGCAGCGGCTCCAGGCCGCGCTCGCACAGCGCCTGCATGTCGCGCAGGGCTCGGGAAATCACCCAGTAGCCCAGCGGCACGATCAGGCCGCTCTGCTCGGCCAGCGGCACGAACTCGCTGGGCGGCAACAGGCCGCGCTCGGCATGCCGCCAGCGCACCAGCGCCTCGAGGCCGACGATGCGCCCGTCGGCCAGGTTCAACCGCGGCTGGTAATGCAGCTCCAGCTCGTCCCGGCGCAGGGCGCGGCGCAATTCGCTTTCCAGATCGGCAAGGCTACGGGCGTTGCGATTGATACGCTCGTTGAACACATGGAAGGTGCAACCCTGGCTGCCCTTGGCCTGGCGCATGGCGATGTGCGCATGCCACATCAGCGGGTCGGCACCACCCTGGGCGCGGGCATGGGCCAGGCCCAGGCTGCAGCCCAGCAGCAGGCTTTCGCCGTCAATCCAGTAGGGTTCGGCCAACGCCTCGACAATCCGCTCGGCAATCCACTCGGCACGGTTGGGGTCGCGTCGGGTGTCGATCAGCAGGGCGAACTCGTCGCTGCCCAGGCGCGCCAGTTGGTCGCCCGCCTCCAGTTGCTGTTTCAGCCGCGCCACCACCTGCAGGATCAGGCGGTCGCCGCTCTGGTGGCCAAGGGCGTCGTTGACGTGGCGGAAGTTGTCCAGGTCCAGGTGGCCGAGGGCAAGGCCACGGCCGTCGTTCTCGGCCAGGCGCGCGGTCAGCAAGGCCTGGAAGCCCTGGCGGTTGGCGATGCCGGTCAGCGGGTCCTGCTCGGCCAGGCGCTGCAAGGTGGCCACCAGCACGCCGCGCTCGCGCACATGGCGCAGCGAGCGACGCAAGGTGTCGGCATTGAGCTGGTCACGCACCAGCCAGTCACTGACGGCGCTGGGCGCTAACTGAGGCTCGTGGTCGAGCAGCAGGATGGTCGGCAGCTCGCAGCGTCCAGGCGCGGGCTGCAGGGCCGGGGTTGCCAGCACGACAGCCTGGCGGTCCTGGTTGAACAGGCTGTCGACCGAGTCCCAGTTCGGCGCCGTCAGCAGCACGGCGCTGCCACCCTGGGCAGGCATGCACTCGCGTAGCAGCGCGCCCCATTCCGGCTCATCGGCCAACAGCAGCAAACGCAATGGTTCGACAGGCGTGGACAAGCGGGCTCCTTAGGCTTCACGGTGCAACGGAAACTGCCAGGTATGCTACTGCATTAATGAAAATGATTTTCAATTTAATACATGTTTTTACGGGTGTAGCATCCCGACGTATTTTGTCGTGCATCCTGCGCGAAACTGCGCCAGCCGGCAAATCCCGTTTACATATTTGACTCAGACGTCAGACGGTCGCGCCACAAACGCCCCATGCCTGTTAGAATGCGCGGCTATTTTCTGGCGACCCCCGGTTTCTAGCATGTCCCGACTCAATCCCCGGCAGCAGGAAGCCCGTGACTATGTCGGCGGCCCTCTTTTGGTGCTCGCCGGTGCAGGCTCGGGCAAGACCAGCGTGATCACGCGCAAGATTGCCCACCTCATCCAGAACTGCGGCATCCGTGCCCAGTACATCGTGGCGATGACCTTCACCAACAAGGCCGCCCGCGAGATGAAGGAACGGGTCGCCACCCTGCTGCGCCCGGGGGAAGGCCGCGGCCTGACTGTGTGCACATTCCACAACCTGGGCCTGAACATCATCCGCAGGGAGCACGAGCGCCTGGGCTACAAGCCGGGTTTCTCGATCTTCGACGAGTCCGACATCAAGGCGTTGCTGTCGGACATCATGCAGAAGGAATACTCCGGCGACGACGGCATCGACGAGATCAAGAACATGATCGGTGCCTGGAAGAACGACCTGATCCTGCCCGCCGAGGCCCTGGAGAAGGCGCGCAACCCGCGCGAGCAGACTGCCGCCATCGTCTACACCCACTACCAGCGCACGCTCAAGGCGTTCAACGCGGTGGACTTCGACGACCTGATCCTGCTGCCGGTCAAGCTGTTCCAGGAGCACCCCGATGTGCTGGAGCGCTGGCAGAACCGCGTGCGCTACCTGCTGGTGGACGAATACCAGGACACCAACGCCAGCCAGTACCTGCTGGTGAAGATGCTGATCGGCATGCGCAACCAGTTCACCGTGGTAGGCGACGACGACCAGTCGATCTACGCCTGGCGTGGCGCCCGGCCGGAAAACCTGATGCTGCTCAAGGAGGACTACCCCTCCCTGAAGGTGGTGATGCTGGAGCAGAACTACCGCTCCACCAGCCGCATCCTGCGCTGCGCCAACGTGCTGATTGCCAACAACCCGCACGCGTTCGAGAAGCAGCTGTGGAGCGAGATGGGCGTGGGCGACGAGATCCGCGTCATCCGCTGCAAGAACGAGGAAGCCGAGGCCGAACGCGTGGCCATGGAAATCCTCACCCTGCACCTGCGCACCAACCGCCCGTACAGCGACTTTGCCATCCTCTACCGCGGCAACTACCAGGCCAAGCTGATCGAACTGAAGCTGCAGCACCACCAGGTGCCATATCGCCTGTCGGGCGGCAACAGCTTCTTCGGCCGCCAGGAGGTCAAGGACCTGATGGCCTACCTGCGCCTGCTGGTGAACCCGGACGATGACAACGCCTACCTGCGGGTGATCAACGTACCGCGCCGCGAGATCGGTTCCACCACCCTGGAAAAGCTCGGCAACTACGCCACCGAACGCGGTATTTCGATGTACGCCGCCAGCGAGGAGCTTGGCCTGGGCGAGCATCTGGACGCCCGCTATACCGAGCGCTTGCAGCGCTTCAAGCATTGGCTGGACGGGGTGCGCCACAAGGTTGCCCTGGAAGACCCGATTGCCGCGCTGCACGAGATGATCCGCGATATCGACTACGAGAACTGGATCCGCCAGCAGACCGCCAGCGACAAGGCGGCCGAGTTCCGCATCAGCAACGTCTGGTTCCTGGTCGAAGCGCTGAAGAACACCCTCGAGAAGGACGAAGAGGGTGACATGACCATCGAGGACGCCATCGGCAAGCTGGTGCTGCGCGACATGCTCGAGCGCCAGCAGGAAGAGGAAGAGAACGCCGAAGGTGTGCAGATGATGACCCTGCATGCCTCCAAGGGCCTGGAATTCCCATACGTGTTCATCATGGGCATGGAAGAGGAAATCCTCCCGCACCGCTCCAGCATCGAGGCCGACACCATCGAAGAGGAACGCCGCCTGGCCTACGTGGGCATCACCCGCGCGCGCCAGACCCTGGCCTTCACCTTCGCCGCCAAGCGCAAGCAGTACGGTGAAATCATCGACTGCACGCCCAGCCGGTTCCTCGACGAACTGCCACCGGACGACCTGGCCTGGGAAGGCCTGGACGATGCGCCGGTCGAGGTAAAGGCTGCACGGGGCAACAACGCCTTGGCCGATATCCGGGCAATGCTCAAACGCTGATCAACCATTACTCTTTAACTTTGCCGCTATTTGCGGCCACCTTTGCTACATCGAGGAAAACAAAGTGGAAGCACTGCATCAGAAGATTCGCGAAGAAGGCATCGTGCTTTCCGATCAGGTTCTCAAAGTCGACGCGTTTCTCAACCACCAGATCGATCCGGCGCTGATGCAGCTGATCGGTGACGAGTTCGCCCGCCTGTTCGCCGACGCGGGCGTGACCAAGATCGTCACCATCGAAGCCTCGGGCATTGCCCCGGCGGTGATGACTGGCCTGAAGCTGGGCGTGCCGGTGATTTTCGCCCGCAAGCACCAGTCGCTGACCCTGACCGAGAACCTGCTGACCGCCTCGGTGTATTCCTTCACCAAGCAGACCGAGAACACCGTGGCCATCTCGCCGCGTCACCTGAACAGCAGCGACCGCGTGCTGGTGATCGACGACTTCCTGGCCAATGGCAAGGCGTCGCAGGCCCTGATCTCGATCATCAAGCAGGCCGGCGCCACCGTGGCCGGCCTGGGTATCGTGATCGAGAAGTCGTTCCAGGGCGGCCGTGCCGAGCTGGACAGCCAGGGCTATCGCGTCGAGTCGCTGGCCCGGGTGAAGTCGCTGGAAGGTGGTGTGGTGTCCTTCATCGAATAAGGCCGCTACGCGATCTCTGTGGGAGCGGGTTTACCCGCGAATGCGATTTGGGATGCGCCATCGCATTCGCGGGTAAACCCGCTCCCACAGGGGACAGTATGTCCGAGTGTTTATTTTGCAGCCTGTAAACCCGCCAGCAGCAACCGCTGGTAAAGCTCTTCCTTCAGCCCCTGCGGCTGATCCAGCTGCATCCGCACAAGATGCCTCGCGTAGCCCTCGGGCCCCGGCGCATCCAGCGCTGCCTTGCCCAGCTCCAGCACCTCGCTCAGCTTGAACTTGCTCTTCAACCAGTTCAGCGCCCGCAGCAAATCCCGCTCTTCAGCCGTAAAGTCCGTGCCCAGCGGATACTCCGGAAACAACCGCGAATGCCGCGCCCTGATCGCCTCCAGCCGCTGCGGCGTATTGTCGGTAAAGCACGCCTCCAGTTGAAAATCCTTGGCCAGCTTGCCGGCATCCTTTGCCTGCTCGATCAGCCCCTGCTGGAACCGCGAATCACATACCGCCAGCAACCGCGCAATCACCTCGCTGTCGGTCTGCCCACGCAGGTCGGCAATGCCGTACTCGGTCACCACGATATCGCGCAGGTGCCGGGGGATGGTGCAATGGCCATAGTTCCAGAACAGGTTCGAGGTCACCTCCCCGCCCGCCTCACGCCAGCTGCGCAGCAGCAGGATCGAACGCCCGCCCTCCAGCGCATGGCCTTGGGCAACGAAGTTGTACTGCCCGCCCACGCCACTGAGTACTCGGCCATCCTCCAGCTGGTCAGCCACCCCAGCGCCGAGCAGGGTCATGCCGAATACGCTGTTGATGAAGCGCGCATCACGGCGTTGGCGGCGCTTGAGCTCCTCCTGCCCGTACAGCTCGTTGATGAAGCTGATACGAGTCATGGCAAACTGTGCGCGCTGTTCCAGCGGCATGTCGCGCAAGCGCTGGTAGAACGCCTGGGGGCCGAGGAAGAAACCGCCATGCAGCACTGCCGCCACCTGCTCGTCCGCCGGGCGCCGCAACAGGCCCGCTTCGGCCAGCGCCAGCAAGCCGTTGACGAACATCTCGCTGCAGCCGTACAGGCCTTGGGCGAAGGTATCCAGGCCCCCTTCCCGTTCGATCAACGCTTGCCACGAGCCAACACCCAGCGCGTCGAGCACAGCACGATAACCGGCGTTGTCACCCTGGCGCGCCAGCAATGCGGCAGCTACCGCATCGCCCATGGCACCAATGCCGATCTGTAGCGTGCCGCCGTCGCGAACCAGGCTGCTGGCGTGCAGGCCGATGCAGTGGTCCTGGGTGTTGACCGGCATGTTCGGCGTGGAGAACAGGCGGCGTTGCTCGGCTGTATCGATCAGCAGGTCGAACGTATCGATGGGTAGCTCGGCGTCACCCGGCATGTAAGGCAGCTCGGCATGCACCTGGCCGAGCATGAGGATGGTCTCGCCGGCAGCGCGGCGCTTGGCGATCATCGGCAGCAGGTCGAGGGTGATGTCGGGGTTGCAGGCCAGGCTCAGGTGCACCGGTCTCTCGGGCGTGGCGGCCACCAACTGCGCGATCAGGTTCAGGCCCTTGGCGTTGATGTCACGTGCTGCGTGGCTGTAGTTGCTGCTGATGTAGCTTTGCTGGGCCGAATCGCTGTGCAGCAGGCTGCCGGGCTGCATGAAGAATTGTTCCACCTGGATGTTCGGCGGCAGGCTGTCGTTGCGCAGGTCGGCGAGGTAGGTAAGTTCTTCATAGTCGGCGAAGACGCGCTCGACGAAGGGCTCGAGAAAGCGCCGCTGCAGGCCATCGCCCAGTGGCGGGCGGCCGAGGGACAGGGCGGTGTAGATAGTAAGGCGCCGTTCGGGCAGCTCGCGGATGCGGGCGTAAAGCGCATTGACGAAGGCGTTGGGCTTGCCCAGGCCCAGCGGCAGGCCCATGTGGATGTGGGCTGGCAGGCGCGACAGGACTTGCTCGACGGCCTGGTCGATGGAGCAGAGGTGCATCGGGGCCTCCTGAGACATCCATGGGTTCAGGGGTTGGACATGGGCTTTGGTGGGTTGGTTGCCTGTGCCGGCCCTTTCGCGGCTAAAGCCGCTCCTACAGAGACCTCACTGCCCTTGAGTCCTGTGCTGCACCTGTGAGTACCCACAGGGGCCCCACAATCCTTGAAGCCTGCACTGTACCTGTGGGAGCGGCTTTAGCCGCGAAAGGGCCGGCACAGGCACCACAAAAACAAAGCCCGCCATCAATGGCGGGCCTCATGCAATTCAGCTGTTTCTCACAGCCCGGACATTTTCTTGATCGCCCCTTTCAGGTCGTCATCCGAGCAGTCTGCGCAGGTGCCTTTCGGTGGCATGGCGTTGATGCCGGTAATGGCCTTGGCCAGGATGCCGTCCAGGCCACCCTGGTGGTCGGCGCGTTCCTTCCACGCCGCGGTATCGCCAATCTTCGGTGCGCCGAGCAGGCCGGAGCCATGGCAGGCATTGCAGTGCTTGGCGATGATCTCGTCCGGCGTCTTGGCACCACCGCCACCTGCGGCGGCGGCCACTTCCATGCCCTTGCACTCCTGGCCCTGGACGCACACCTGGCCAACCGGCTCCAGGCGCTTGGCGATGTCATCGTTGGTCGCAGCGGTTGCGCTCATTGCCCAGAGGGCGAATACGGCTGCTGGTACGGCCAGCATCTTCTTGATTTGGTTCACGCGAACACCCTCATGGTGGCTAATCACGCTCGCGGCCACGGATCGGCGAGCGTTGAAAAGTATAGCGGGAACCCAGATGCCGTGAAACGACCCCACACGGGAAAGGGGTATTGCCGAATCAATGCACTGCGCTGGATCAAAAGTTTGAAGGCGTCGCCGCACTGATCAGCCGCGCCGGCCGGTCGAACGGGTTGCGAAAGCGGTGCGGGCGGGTGCTTTCGAAGTAGTAGCTGTCGCCCTCTTCAAGGATGAAGATCTCGTTGCCGACCACCAACTCCAGGCGGCCTTCGAGCAGGATGCCGGTTTCTTCACCGTCATGGGTAAGCATTTCGGCGCCCGTGTCGGCACCCGGTGGATACACCTCGGTGAGAAAGGCGATGGCACGGTTGGGGTGCGACTTGCCGACCAGCTTCATGGTCACCGCACCGTCGGAGATATCGATCAGCTCATGAGCCTTGTAGACGATCTGCGTGGGGCTTTCAGGTTCCAGTTCGACCGAGAAGAACTCGACCATCGACATGGGAATGCCGCTCAGCACCTTGCGCAGCGAGCTGATCGACGGGCTCACGCTGTTCTTCTCGATCATCGAGATGGTGCTGTTGGTCACGCCGGCACGCTTGGCGAGTTCACGCTGGGACAGGCCCTTGAGCTTGCGGATGGCTTGCAGTCGTTCGCCGACGTCCAAAGCTGGAGCCTCCTGAAACGGTGGAAAGGGGGGTGGATGTGAACGATATCATGGCAATGCCGTTCAGTATTTACAACACACCGCCCTTCAACCTGTCCGCTTCAGCGTGTCATTCGCCGATGTAGTCCCGCGGTACTCGCTTCAGGTTGCAGAAAATCTGGTACGGAATGGTACCCGCGTGCGCAGCCACCTCACTGGCCAGCACATGCTTGCCCCACAGTTCGACGGGGCTGCCGACGGTGGCTTCCGGCACGTCGGTCAGGTCGATGCTGAGCATATCCATCGATACTCGGCCGATCAGTTGTGTGCGCTTGCCAGCGACCAGCACCGGGGTACCGTTGGGCGCCTGGCGCGGGTAGCCATCGGCATAGCCCATGGCAACCACACCAACGCGGGTTGGCCGTGGGCTGACGAACTTGGCGCCATAGCCCACCGGCTCGCCGGCAGGCAGTTCGCGCACGCTGATCACCCGCGATTGCAGGGTCATCACCGGTTGCAGGCGCTCGGCCTCGGCCTGGGCCACTTCGAACGGTGTGGCACCGTACAGCATCAGGCCCGGGCGCACCCAGTCGCTGGGGGCCTGCGGCCAGCCCAGCACACCGGGGGAGTTGCGCAGGCTGCACTCGGCGGCCAGGCCCTGGCGGGCGGCCTCGAACACGGCGATCTGTTGGGCGGTAGCGTCGGCATCCAGTTCGTCGGCGCGAGCGAAGTGGCTCATCAGCACGATGCGCGCGACCTTGCCGCTGGCCAGCAGGCGCTGGTAGGCCTCGTGGTAGTCCTTGGGGTGCAGGCCGACGCGGTGCATGCCGCTGTCGAGCTTGAGCCAGACGGTGAGCGGCTTGTGCAGCTGGGTCTTTTCGATCGCTTCCAGTTGCCACAGCGAGTGCACCACACACCACAGGTCGTGCTCGGCGATCAGGGCCAGTTCGCTGGCTTCGAAGAAACCTTCCAGCAGTAGCACCGGGACCTTGATACCGGCGGCGCGCAGCTCCAGCGCTTCTTCGATGCAGGCCACGGCAAAGCCGTCGGCTTCGGCCTCCAGGGCCAGGGCACAGCGCACGGCGCCGTGGCCGTAGGCGTCGGCCTTGATCACGGCGAGGGCTTTGGAACCGGTCAGTTCACGGGCCAGACGGTAGTTGTGGCGCAGGGCCTGGAGGTCGATCAGGGCGCGGGCGGGACGCATGGCGGCTGCCTTATGGTGGTTCACAGGTTGAAAACGGTGTTGGGTTCTTCGCGGCTAAAGCCGCTCCCACAGGGGACCGCACAATGCCCAAGCACATGCGATCCCTGTGGGAGCGGCTTTAGCCGCGAAGAGGCCGGTGCAGGCTATTACTGCTGGTGAGCCGGCGCAGTCTGCCCGTGCTTGGCCACTTCCGGGCTGTTGCCATAACGGGAAATGTCCAGGCCTTCGGCACTGATCTGCGGCTTCTTGCGCGCAATCAGGTCGGCCAGCAGGCGACCGGAGCCGCACGCCATGGTCCAGCCCAAAGTACCGTGACCGGTGTTCAGGAACAGGTTGCGGAACGCCGTGGCACCAACGATCGGCGTGCCGTCCGGGGTCGCCGGGCGCAGGCCGGTCCAGAAGCTAGCCTGGCTCAGATCACCGCCGCGAGGATAAAGGTCGTTGACGATCATCTCCAGCGTTTCGCGCCGACGCGGGTTCAACGACAGGTCAAAACCGGCGATCTCAGCCATGCCGCCGACGCGGATACGGTTGTCGAAACGGGTAATGGCAACCTTGTAGGTCTCGTCGAGAATGGTCGAGGTCGGGGCCATGTCGGCGTTGGTGATCGGCACGGTCAGCGAGTAGCCCTTCAGCGGGTACACCGGGGCCTTGATGCCCAGCGGCTTGAGCATCTGCGGCGAGTAGCTGCCCAGCGCCAGCACGTAGCGGTCGGCGGTTTCCAGCTTGCCGTCGATCCATACGCCATTGATGCGGTCACCCGCGAAGTCCAGGCGCTGGATGTCCTGGCCGAAGCGGAACTCCACGCCCAGCTTCACGGCCATTTCGGCAAGCTTGGTGGTGAACAGCTGGCAGTCGCCAGTCTGGTCGTTTGGCAGGCGCAGGGCGCCGGCCAGGATGTCCTTGACGCCAGCCAGGGCCGGTTCGACGCGGGCAATGCCGTCGCGGTCAAGCAGCTCGTAAGGCACGCCGGACTGCTCCAGAACGGCAATGTCCTTGGCCGCGGCATCCACCTGGGCCTGGGTACGGAACAGCTGGGTGGTGCCCAGGCTGCGGTTTTCGTAGGCGATGCCGGTTTCGGCGCGCAGTTCGTCGAGGCAATCACGGCTGTACTCGGACAGGCGCACCATGCGCTCCTTGTTCACCGCGTAACGGCTGGCGGTGCAGTTGCGCAGCATCTGTGCCATCCACAGGTACTGGTCGACGTCGCCGGTGAGCTTGATAGCCAGGGGCGCGTGGCGCTCCAGCAGCCATTTGATGGCCTTCAGCGGCACGCCTGGGGCGGCCCAGGGCGAGGCATAGCCGGGCGAGATCTGGCCGGCGTTGGCAAAGCTGGTTTCCATGGCCACCGCCGGCTGGCGATCGACCACCGTTACTTCGAAACCTTGCCGGGCCAGATAGTAGGCACTGGCGGTTCCGATCACACCGCTACCAAGTACCAGAACTCGCATCGTTTTATCCCTCGCACGCGGCGCGCCGCAGACTTTTATTGAAATGGCATGAATGCGCGCAGTATAGGAATTTGAAGGCAGTGCAATTCACTATATAAAAGCCTATTATTGGCGAGAATTCTCGGCAAAATCGCCTTTCACGGAGGGGCATCCCCTATGAGAACCCAGCACCAGAGCAAGCGTGAACTGGACAAGATCGACCGTAACATCCTGCGTATCCTGCAGAATGACGGGCGTATTTCCTTCACCGAACTGGGCGAGAAAGTTGGGCTTTCCACCACCCCTTGCACCGAGCGGGTCCGCCGCCTGGAGCGCGAGGGCATCATCATGGGCTACAACGCCCGCCTTAACCCGCAGCACCTCAAGGGCAGCCTGCTGGTGTTCGTGGAAATCAGCCTGGACTACAAATCGGGCGACACCTTCGAGGAGTTCCGCCGCGCGGTGCTGAAACTGCCCCACGTGCTGGAATGCCACCTGGTTTCAGGCGACTTCGACTACCTGGTGAAGGCGCGTATTTCCGAGATGGCCTCGTACCGCAAACTGCTCGGCGACATCCTGCTGAAGCTGCCGCACGTGCGCGAATCGAAGAGCTACATCGTGATGGAAGAGGTGAAGGAGAGCCTTTGCCTGCCGATCCCGGACTGAAGTCAGACCAGCACTTGGCGGGTGGTGGCAATGAACTGGTGGACCAGCTGCTCGGCAGCGGGCTCGATCATCTGTTCAGGGCCACGGCCACGCGGGCAGGCCAGGCGCGGGGTGGTGCCGAACAGGCGGCAGATCATCGGGCGCTCTTCATACACCGTGCAGCCGTTGGGGCCCAGGTGCACACAGTCCAGGCGCTCCAGGGCGGCGTCCTGCTCGGCCTGGGACTTGCGCGGCAGGCGGGCCATTTCTTCCGCCGAAGTGGTGACCGGGCCGCAGCAGTCGTGGCAGCCGGGCTCGCACTCGAAGGAAGGGATGAGTTCGCGCAGGAAGTGGATCTTGTGGCGGTTGCAGGACATGGCTGGGTTCAAAACTAGGAAATTGGCCAGATTATAGGCCCATTCGCAGGCGCAGCCCTCGCCTTGTTGCCCACCACCCTACCCCGGCTTATCCTCCTCCCCTCAGCCCACCAGCCTCAGGACCTGCCCAATGATCCACAGCGCGCAGCACGCCGCCTCCTACTACGCCGCCAGCAGCGCGCCACACCCCGACCACTCCTTCCTGCAGGGCGAGCACAGCGCCGATGTGTGTATCGTTGGCGGCGGCTACTCGGGCCTGAACACCGCCATCGAACTGGCCGAGCGCGGCTTTTCGGTCATCCTGCTGGAGGCGCGCAAGCTCGGTTGGGGCGCCAGCGGGCGCAATGGTGGGCAACTGATCCGTGGCGTCGGCCACGGCCTGGAGCAATTCCTACCGATCATCGGCGAGGAAGGCGTGCGCAGCCTGAAACTGATGGGCCTGGAAGCGGTGCAGATCGTCCGCGAGCGCGTCGAAAGGCATGCCATCGCCTGCGACCTGACCTGGGGTTACTGCGACCTGGCCAACAAACCCGCCGAGCTGCTGGGCTTTGCCGAGGATGCTGAAGAACTGCGCAGCCTTGGCTACGCACATGAACTGCGCCTGGTCGGCAAGGACGATATCCACAGCGTGGTCGGCGCCGACTGCTATGTCGGCGGGCTGGTCGACATGGGCTCCGGGCACCTGCACCCGCTCAACCTGGCCCTGGGTGAGGCTGCCGTGGCCAGCCGCCTGGGCGTGAAGCTGTTCGAGCAGTCCGAGGTCACACGCATCGACTACGGCCCGGAAGTACAGGTGCACACCGCCCAAGGCCGGGTACGCGCCAAAACCCTGGTGCTGTGCTGCAACGCCTACCATAACGACCTCAACCGCGAGTTGGGCGGCAAGGTGCTGCCAGCCGGCAGCTACATCATCGCCACCGAGCCACTGGGCGAAGAACGTGCCCGTTCGCTGCTACCGCAGAACATGGCGGTATGTGACCAGCGCGTGGCACTGGACTACTACCGCCTGTCCGCCGACCAGCGCCTGTTGTTCGGCGGTGCCTGCCACTATTCGGGCCGCGACCCGAAGGACATCGCCGCCTATATGCGGCCGAAGATGCTCAAGGTGTTCCCGCAACTGGCCGACGTGCGCATCGACTACCAGTGGGGCGGCATGATCGGCATCGGCGCCAACCGCCTGCCGCAGGTTGGCCGCCTGGCAAGCCAGCCGAACGTGTATTACGCCCAGGCCTACTCCGGCCATGGGCTCAACGCCACCCACCTGGCTGCACGCCTGCTCGGCGAGGCCATCAGCGGCCAGGAAAGCGGGCGTTTCGACCTGTTTGCCAAGGTGCCACACATCACCTTCCCCGGCGGCCAGCACCTGCGCTCGCCGCTGCTGGCGTTGGGGATGCTGTGGCATCGCCTGAAAGAGCTGATCTGAAAGCTGCGCACTGCCCCTTGTGGGAGCGGCCTTGTGTCGCGAAAGGGCTGCGAAGCAGCCCCGGCAATTCATGCAGTGATGCAAATATCCTGGGGCCGCTGTGCGGCCCTTTCGCGACACAAGGCCGCTCCCACAACGATCGCATCAGTCCTTCCAGAAGGGCTTACGCCCTTCGGCCCGAGCCTGCTCCCAGCTCAGCCCTATATCGCGCAACTCGTCATCAGTCAACTGCAGCAGCGCCCTGCGGGTGTGCCAGCGATGCAGCATCAGCCCCCAACGCCCCAACCCTTCCGGCGCGTTGAACACCTTGGCTTGCTGCTCGGCTTCCAGTTCCTTGGCCAACAGTTGCAAGCGCACATCGCTCATGCCACCCATCACCGCATCCTCTCGTTCAGTTGATACTGTGGAGAAAGCATGCGCGTCGACAGCACCGGCAATACAGATCCAATACAGCCTTATTATTCCCATACAGAATTGGCCGCAGGCCGACTGAATGCTGTATTTTCAGTGCAACTGTACCGGTCGCCACACTATTGCAGCGCAGGAGTATGCCGTGACCCTTTACCTGAACCTCGCCGAACTGCTCGGTGCCCGTATCGAACAGGGCCTCTACCGCCCCGGCCAGCGCCTGCCGTCAGTGCGCGCCCTGAGTGTGGAGCACGGGGTCAGCCTGAGCACCGTGCAGCAGGCCTACCGCATGCTGGAAGACAGCGGCATGGTCTCGCCCCGGCCCAAGTCCGGCTACTTCGTCAACGACCACCGCCACCTGCCGGCCCTGCCCGCCGTCAGCCGCCCGGCCCAGCGCCCGGTGGACATCTCGCAATGGGAGCAGGTGCTGGAGCTGGTGCGCAGTACCCCACGCCAGGGCGTGATTCAACTCGGTCGCGGCATGCCTGACATCGACAGCCCCACACTCAAGCCACTGCTGCGCAGCCTTGCCCAACTGAGCCGGCGGCAGGACATGCCCGGGCTGTACTACGACAACATCCACGGCAACATGGCCCTGCGCGAACAGGTGGCCCGGCTGATGCTCGACTCCGGCTGCCGCCTTGGCCCGGCTGACCTGGTGATTACCACTGGCTGCCATGAGGCGCTGTCCTGCAGCATTCGAGCGGTATGCGAGCCGGGCGATATCGTCGCGGTCGACTCCCCCAGCTTCCACGGCGCCATGCAAACCCTCAAGGGCCTGGGCATGAAAGCCCTGGAAATCCCCACAGACCCGGTTACCGGCATCAGCCTGGAGGCACTGGAGCTGGCATTGGAGCAGTGGCCGATCAAGCTCATCCAGATCACCCCCAGCTGCAACAACCCTCTCGGCTACATCATGCCCGAGGCTCGCAAGAAGGCACTGCTGAGCCTGGCCCAGCGCTACGATGTGGCCATCCTGGAAGATGATGTATACGGCGACCTGGCCTACACCTACCCGCGCCCACGCACCGTCAAGTCGTTTGACGACGACGGCCGCGTGTTGCTCTGCAGCTCTTTCTCAAAGACCCTCGCCCCCGGCCTGCGGGTTGGTTGGGTAGCGCCCGGTCGTTACCTGGAGCGGGTGCTTCACATGAAATACATCAGCACCGGAAGCACGGCCAGCCAGCCGCAGTTGGCCATTGCCGACTTCATCGCCGGCGGGCACTACCAGCCCCACGTACGGTGCATGCGCAGCCAGTACCAGCGTGGCCGCGACCTGATGAGCGACTGGGTGACCCGCTACTTCCCGGCGGGCACCCGGGTCAGTCGACCGCAAGGTGGCTTCATGCTGTGGGTGGAATTACCCGAACATTTCGATACGCTGCGCCTGAACCGGGCTTTACTGGAGCAGGACGTGCAGGTTGCCGTGGGCAGTATTTTCTCGGCCTCGGGCAAGTTCCGCCACTGCCTGCGCATGAACTTCGCCGCACGGCCCACGCCGCAGATCGAAGCTGCCGTGCGCAGGGTTGGTGAAACCGCCCTTCGTCTACTGGAAGAAGAAAGCGCCGGCGCGTAACTTTGCGCCGCCCGCCACGGTCCAACCATTTAAGCCTTTGCTGCACAGGACGATCCACCCTTGAGACTCCAGCGAGCCCTGCCTCTGCTGCTGGTGCTACTGCTTGGTCTTGCCGGCTGTGCCAGCGTCGGCACGCCCCGCGAAACCAGCCAGGCGTTACCCGCCAACGACTCGGCCTTCGGCCGCTCGGTACTGCGCCAGGCCGCGCCGTACGACGGCCGCTCGGGCTTTCGCCTGCTGCCCAACAGCAACGAGGCGTTCCGCGCCCGTGCCGAACTGATCCGCAACGCCCAGGCGAGCATCGACCTGCAGTACTACATCGTCCACGATGGCCTCAGCACCCGCGCCCTGGTGCATGAACTGCTGCGCGCCGCCGACCGTGGCGTACGTGTGCGCATCCTGCTCGACGACACCACCAGCGATGGCCTGGACGTCATCATGGGCACCCTCGATGCCCACCCGAACATCCAGATACGGGTGTTCAACCCGCTACACCTGGGCCGCAGCACCGGCGTGACGCGCGCGGTGGGCCGCCTGTTCAACCTGTCGCGCCAGCATCGGCGCATGCACAACAAACTGTTCCTGGTGGACAACAGCATGGCCATCGTCGGCGGGCGCAACCTGGGCGACGAGTATTTCGATGCCGAACCCAACCTCAACTTCACCGACATCGACTTGCTGGGTGTCGGCCCGGTGGCCGAACAGCTCGGCCACAGTTTCGACCAATACTGGAACAGCGCCCTGAGCCGGCCGATTACCGACTTTCTCTGGCGCGACCCGGATGCCAGCGACCTCCGCGCCAGCCGCCACCGCCTGGAAATTTCACTGGCCGAAGCCAGGACCCAACGCAAAGCCCTGTATGACCGCTTGATGGCCTACCAGTCGCAGCCGCGCCTGGATGTGTGGCGCAACGAACTGATATGGGCCCATGCCCAGGCGCTGTGGGATGCGCCGAGCAAGGTGCTGGCCGATGACGAACCGGACCCGCAACTACTGCTGACCCAGCAACTGGCTCCTGACTTGAGCAAGGTGCAACGCGAGCTGATCCTGGTATCGGCGTACTTCGTGCCCGGCGAGTCCGGCCTGCTGTACCTCACCCACAGCGCCGACGCGGGTATCTCGGTCAAGCTGCTGACCAACTCGCTGGAGGCCACCGACGTGCCGGCAGTGCATGGCGGCTATGCACCATACCGGCGGGCACTGCTGGAGCATGGCGTACAACTGTATGAGCTGCGCCGCCAACCCGGTGACCCCAGCGCCCGACACAGCTTGAGCTTCCATGGCAGTTCGGACTCGAGCCTGCACAGCAAGGCGATCGTGTTCGACCGGCGCAAGACCTTCATCGGTTCGTTCAATTTCGACCCGCGTTCAGTGTTGTGGAATACCGAGGTCGGGGTACTGGTGGACAGCCCGGAGCTGGCCGAGTACACCCGCGCGCTGGCGGTACAGGGCATGGCCCCGGCCTTGAGCTACCAGCCGACGCTGGTGGGTAACCAGATGGTGTGGGTGACCGAGGAAAATGGCAGGCGACGCATGCTCACGTCCGAACCGGGCGGGATGTGGCGGCGGTTCAATGCCTGGATCAGCAAGGCGGTTGGCCTGGAGAAGATGTTGTAGCGGCGATTTTGGGGCTGCTTTGCAGCCCCAAAATCCATCAGGCAGAAGCCGGCTCAAACGCCCCGCGCCGCCGGGTCAACACCACCAACCCCGCAGCCCCCGCAGCCATCAGCAACGGCAACGCATGCCCGCTGATCCACTGGCTGCCGGCCCCGGCCAGCAGCGGCCCGAGCAGGCAGCCAATACCCCACAGCTGCGCCACATGGGCGTTGGCCCGCACCAGCGCATCATCCCGGTAGCGCTCACCAATGAGCACCAGCGACAAGGTGAACAAGCCCCCTGCACTGGCCCCGAACAGCACCCACAGCGGCCAGATCGCCGGTGAATGCAGCAGCAACGGAATCGCCAGGCTGGACACCAGCAGGGTCACCGCACAACCGGTGAACAGGGCGCGCCGCGACATATGGTCGGCCAGCGCACCGATGGGCAGTTGCAGCACTGCATCGCCCACCACCACGGTACTGACCATGAACAGGGCGATTTCGGTGCTGAAGCCCTGTTGCAGGCAATACACCGGCAGCAAGGTCAGGATCATTGCCTCGAACGAGGCAAACAGGGCAATGGCCCAGGCGATCACCGGCAAGCGCCGGCAGAAGGCGAACAGGTCGCCGAAGGTGACGCTGCAGGCCTCTGTGCTGGGTGCCCCGCCACGGCCCAGGAGAATCAGCGGCGCCACCAGCAGCAGGCCGGTAGCGGCCCAGAAGCCGAAGTCGTCATCCGAGCCGAGAAAGCCCAGCAGCAGCGGCCCGGCGAGCTGGCTGAGGGCATAGCTGCTGCCGTACAACGCCACCAGGCGGCCACGCCATTGCTCGACTACCAGCTGATTGATCCAGCTTTCGCCGAGTATGAACACCACGGTCAGCGACATACCGATCAGCAACCGCAGCAGTAGCCACAACGGGTAGCTGGGCAACAGTGCGACCAGGCCGATCGACAGCGCCCCGCCCCACAGGCACAGGCGCATGGCCGAGGGCACACCGACCCAGCCGGCCAGGCGACTGGCCAGACTGGCACCTACCAGCACGCCCAGCGCCGGCATCGCGGCCATCACACCGATGGCGAAGCTGCCGTAGCCCCAGGCCTCCAGGCGCAGGGATACCAGCGGCATGCTCACGCCGAGTGCCAGCCCGACGCTTAGCACCGATGCCAGTACGGCGAAGTAGGTACCCCAACGCATTGCAGCCTCCCAGGCCAAGAATTTTCCATGGCCCATTCGCGGGTAAACCCGCTCCCACAGGTACACCACCGCCCTTGAGAGCGGTGCAGTACCTGTGGGAGCGGGTTTACCCGCGAATGGGCAGCTAGGCGGCCCCCTGGATTACAGCTTGATCCAGGTCGCCTTCAGCTCGGTGTACTTCTCCAGTGCATGCAGCGACTTGTCACGGCCGTTGCCCGACTGCTTGAAGCCACCGAACGGCGCGGTCATGTCGCCACCGTCGTACTGGTTGACCCAGACGCTGCCAGCACGCACGGCGCGGGCGGTCTTGTGGGCCTTGGAGATGTCCGAAGTCCAGATGCCAGCGGCCAGGCCATACGGCGTGTCGTTGGCAATGGCGACGGCTTCTTCGGCGGTATCGAAGGCGATCACCGACAGCACCGGGCCGAAGATTTCTTCCTGGGCGATCTTCATGGCGTTGGTCACGCCGTCGAAGATGGTCGGCTCGACATAAGTGCCACCGGTTTCTTCCAGGGTGCGCTTGCCGCCGGCCAGCAGCTTGGCGCCGTCCTTGTGGCCAGCCTCGATGTACGACAGCACGGTGTTCATCTGCTGGGTGTCGACCAGGGCACCGACAGTGGTCTGTGGGTCCAGCGGGTTGCCTGGCTTCCAGCCTTTCAAGGCCTCGACCACCATCGGCAGGAACTTGTCCTTGATCGAACGCTCGACCAGCAGGCGCGAGCCGGCGGTGCACACTTCGCCTTGGTTGAAGGCGATGGCGCTGGCGGCAGCTTCGGCGGCAGCTTGCAGGTCCGGAGCGTCAGCGAAGACGATGTTCGGGCTCTTGCCGCCGGCTTCCAGCCAGATGCGCTTCATGTTCGATTCGCCCGCGTAAACCATCAGCTGCTTGGCGATCTTGGTCGAACCGGTGAATACCAGGGTGTCGACGTCCATGTGCAGGGCCAGGGCCTTGCCCACGGTGTGGCCGTAGCCTGGCAGCACGTTCAGCACGCCAGCCGGGATACCAGCTTCGATGGCCAGCTGGGCGATGCGAATGGCCGTCAGCGGCGACTTTTCGGACGGCTTGAGCACTACCGAGTTACCGGTGGCCAAGGCCGGGCCGAGCTTCCAGCAGGCCATCAGCAGCGGGAAGTTCCACGGTACGATGGCACCGACCACACCCACCGCTTCGCGGGTGACGAGGCCGAGCTGGTCATGCGGGGTCGGGGCGACTTCGTCGTAGACCTTGTCGATGGCTTCGGCAGTCCAGTGGATGGCATTGGCCGCGCCAGGTACGTCGATACTGGAGGAGTCGCCGATCGGCTTGCCCATGTCCAGGGTTTCCAGCAGCGCCAGCTCTTCGACGTTCTTGCGCAGCAGGTCGGCGAAGCGGATCAGCTTGGCCTTGCGCTTGGCCGGGGCCAGCTGCGACCACACGCCGGAGTTGAAGGTGGCACGGGCGTTTTCCACAGCGCGGTTGGCATCAGCCAGGTCGCAGCTGGCAACCTTGGCCAGGAAGCGTCCGTCGACCGGGCTCAGGCACTCGAAGGTTTCACCAGATGCGGCATCGGTGTATTCGCCGTTGATGAAGGCACGGCCTTCGATCTTCAGTTGCTGGGCACGTTGTTCCCAGTCCGCACGAGTCAGGGTGGTCATACGAAACTCCTCCTCTTGTTTAGGTGCAACGCCGCACTGAGGACTCACAGGCGTTGTCAGAATTCTGCCCCAGCGTCGAGGGCATTTTGGCTACCGACACCCTAAACCAGCCGGTGTAAACTATCAATATATTTGACACGAAAGGCTCAAAAGCCTACTCATGTGCATTTTATTAAACAACAACAGGAGCCGAACCATGAGTATCGACAGCATAATCGACTTCGCGCAGGTCATTACCGAGGCCGAACGCTACCGCCCGGCGGCGGAAAAAATCCTCAAGGGCGAGCCAGACCAGGCGGTCTACAATCATTATTCCAGCCCGTGCGGGCAGTTTGCCGCGGGCGTGTGGGAAGGCGAGGTCGGGCAGTGGACGGTGAACTACACGGAGCATGAGTACTGCGAGATCGTCCAGGGCGTTTCGGTGCTGCGTGACCAGGACGGCGGAGCCAAGACCCTGCGTGCCGGTGACCGGTTTGTCATCCCGGCCGGCTTCAAGGGCACCTGGGAGGTGCTGGAGCCTTGCCGCAAGATCTATGTGATGTTCGAGCAGAAATGATCTGAGGCTGTGCCGGCCTCTTCGCGGGCTTGCCCGCTCCCACAGGGAACTCACTGCTCTCAGGGGCCGTGATGTACCTGTGGGAGCGGGCAAGCCCGCGAAGAGGCCCGAACAGGCATAAAAAAACCCGCATCCTTTCGGAGGCGGGTTTTTTCAGGTCGCCGATCAATTACTTGATCTTGGCTTCCTTGTACACCACGTGCTTGCGAACAACCGGATCGTATTTCTTGATCTCGATTTTGTCCGGAGTGGTGCGCTTGTTCTTGTCGGTGGTGTAGAAGTGGCCAGTGCCAGCACTCGAAACCAGACGGATCAATTCACGCATGACGTTCTCCTTAGAACTTTTCGCCGCGAGCGCGCAGCTCGGCCAGCACTACGTCGATACCACGCTTGTCAATAACGCGCATGCCTTTGGCAGATACGCGCAGACGCACGAAACGCTTCTCGGATTCAACCCAGAAACGGTGGTGCTGCAGGTTCGGCAGGAAACGACGACGGGTTTTGTTGTTTGCGTGGGAAATGTTGTTCCCGGTTACTGGACCCTTACCAGTAACTTGACAGACTCTCGACATGACTCAGCCCTCTAAAACCACATGCCCAACCCGGCATGGGTTGGCCGCTTAATCTCTCAGTCTTTGGCGCCTGGGCGCCGTGATTCTGGAGGTCTTATCGGCCGCATTCGCTGATGCGACAGGCCGAGCCCCTAGAAAAGAGCGCTGCTTTATACCAGAAAGACTCGGCCGCAACAACATTAGATGAATATTGACACGAGCCCCGACGCGCCGGGCCAGCATAGCGGCAGGCCCCGCCAGCCGTCGACCGCTCGTCGCCAATTTTGTAAAAAAGGGTGTGGTCATTTCCCGACGGGCACACTAGGGTAGGCCTTTTCCAGACTGCACTGGCAGATGGGCCACTGACAGCCAAGGAGCCACTATGCGTGCCGCCGCCCTTTCCTTATTGTTCAACTCCTTGTTCGCCGCAGGCGCCCTGATCGCCGCCAGCGTTGCCCAGGCCGCCCCGCTGAGCGTCTGCAGCGAGGCCAGCCCCGAAGGCTTCGACGTGGTGCAGTACAACTCACTGACCACCACCAACGCCACAGCCGATGTGCTGATGAACCGCCTGGTGGAGTTCGACGCGGCGCAAGGCAAGGTGGTGCCGAGCCTGGCGGCCAGCTGGACGGTATCGGCCGACGGCCTGATCTACGACTTCACCCTGCGCGATGATGTGAACTTCCACACCACCGCCTACTTCAAGCCAAGCCGCCCACTGAACGCCGACGATGTGCTGTTCAGCTTCCAGCGCATGCTCTACCCCGCCCATGCCTGGCACAAGACCGCGCCGGGCGGCTACCCGCATGCCCAGTCGCTGCAACTAGGCAGCCTGATCAAGGCGATCGAGGCACCCGCGCCAAACACCGTGCGCTTCACCCTCAACCACCCGGACGCCACGTTCCTGGCCACGTTGAGCATGGGCTTCGCATCGATCTACTCCGCAGAGTACGCGGACAAACTTCTCAAGGCCGGCACGCCGGAGAAGCTCAACAGCCAGCCGATCGGCACCGGGCCGTTCATCTTCCAGCGCTTCCAGAAGGACGCCGTAGTACGCTATCGCGCCAACCCTGACTACTTCGCCGGCAAGCCGGCGGTCGACCCGCTGATCTTCGCCATCACCACCGATGCCAACGTGCGCCTGCAGAAGCTCAAGCGCGGCGAGTGCCAGGTCGCGTTGTCGCCCAAGCCGCTGGACATTGCCGAAGCTGGCAAGGACGGCAACCTCAAGGTGGCCACCACCCCGGCGTTCATGACCGCCTTCGTCGCCATCAACAGCCAGCACCCGCCGCTGGACAAGCCGGAGGTGCGCCAGGCCATCAACTTGGCCTTCGACAAGCAGGCCTACCTCAAGGCCGTGTTCGAAGACTCCGCGGTGGCCGCCAACGGCCCCTACCCGCCCAATACCTGGAGCTACGCCAAGGACCTGCCCGGCTACCCGCTGGACCTGAAGAAAGCCAAGGCCCTGCTGACAAAGGCCGGCCTGGCCGAGGGCTTCAGCACCACGATCTGGACCCGCCCGTCGGGCAGCCTGCTCAATCCCAACCCCAGCCTCGGTGCGCAGATGCTGCAGGCCGACCTGGCCAAGATCGGCATCAAGGCCGAGATCCGCGTGATCGAGTGGGGCGAGCTGATCCGTCGCGCCAAGGCGGGCGAGCATGACCTGCTGTTCATGGGCTGGGCGGGCGACAACGGCGACCCGGACAACTTCCTCAGCCCGCAGTTTTCCTGCGCCGCGGTGAAGTCGGGGACCAACTTCGCACGCTTCTGCGACAGCCGCCTGGACCAGTTGATCAGCGCCGGGCGCACCACCAACGACCAGAGTGTGCGCAGCCGGCTTTACCAGCAGGCGCAAACCTTGATTCAGCAACAGGCGCTGTGGGTGCCGCTGGCGCACCCGACGGCGGCGGCCCTGCTGCGCCAAGGGGTCGAGGGGTATCAGGTGAGCCCGTTCGGGCGGTTGGATTTCAGCAAGGTGTCTGTGAACAAGTAAGCCTGCACCGGCCTCTTCGCGGGTAAACCCGCTCCCACAGGGACCGCGCCAACTTTCAACATGGCGCTATCCCTGTGGGAGCGGGTTTACCCGCGAAAGGGCCGGTACTGGCAGCACAAAGCTCCAGTTTTCCATCAGGCCACAATCCACCCATGCTCGACCATCGACAGCGGCTCCCCGTCACCGATGATGATGTGATCCAGCACCCGCACATCGATCAACGCCAGCCCCCGCTTCAACGACAGGGTCAAATGCACATCGTCCTGGCTGGGCTCACTGTTGCCCGAGGGGTGGTTGTGGCACAGGATCAAGGCCGCTGCGTTATGCAGCAATGCCCGCCGCACCACTTCCCGCGGGTAGACGCTGGCCCGATCTATCGTGCCTCGGAAGAGGATTTCAAACGCCAACGGCCTGTGCTTGGTATCGAGAAAGAGGCACCCGAACACCTCGCTGACTTCATGTCGCAGCATCGCTTTCAAATAGCGCCTCACCGTTGCCGGGCTGTCCATCGCGGATTCACGCTCAATCGAAGTTGCAAGGTGCCTGCGCCCGATCTCCAGCAGCGCCTGCAGCTGGCTGTACCTCACCGGGCCCAACCCAAGCTCGCCGACGAAGGCCTCTCGGTCGGCCTCCAGCAACTGGCGCAACCCCCCGAACTTCACGAGCAGACCTCGCGCCAGCTCCACGACATTGCGCCCTCGCACACCTGAACCGAGAAATACAGCCAGCAATTCCGCGTCCGTCAGGCTTCCGGCCCCGCGCTGCAGCAACTTCTCCCTCGGCCGCTCTGCAGCCGGCCACTCCCTGATATTCATCCCGCTCCTCTGCCCTTGCTGCGGCCCGTTTCGGCCCTGTGTTAATCTATTTCGCCTCGTACATGCGACGTTCCGCCGCAGGCATTTTCAAACGTCGTCGCCCGCTCTCACTGGAAAAAGGCAAGCCTATGCAGCGGCTGTATCGCAAGCGCATCGTTCTCGGCGTGGGTGGCGGCATTGCCGCCTACAAAAGCGCCGAACTGATTCGCCGACTCCTGGAGCACGGCGCGCAGGTGCG
The DNA here is from genome assembly GCF_023093815.1 of Pseudomonas sp. PNPG3. Taxonomy (NCBI): domain Bacteria; kingdom Pseudomonadati; phylum Pseudomonadota; class Gammaproteobacteria; order Pseudomonadales; family Pseudomonadaceae; genus Pseudomonas; species Pseudomonas sp. PNPG3. The sequence continues at coordinate 113,554 of NZ_JALLKV010000006.1, read as the reverse complement.
CGTCGTCATGACCCGTGGTGGTGCAGAGTTCATCACCCCGCTAACCCTGCAAGCGCTGTCAGGCCACCCGGTGCACATGGACCTGCTCGACCCTGCCGCCGAAGCGGCCATGGGCCACATCGAACTGGCCAAGTGGGCTGACCTGGTGCTGATCGCCCCGGCCACCGCCGACCTCATGGCGCGCATGGCCCAAGGCATGGCCGACGACCTGCTGACCACCTTGGTACTGGCTACCGATGCCACTGTCGCCGTGGCCCCGGCCATGAACCAGGCCATGTGGCGCGACCCGGCCACCCAGGCCAACCTCGAACTGCTCAAGAGCCGGGGCATCCAGGTGTTCGGCCCAGCGTCCGGCAGCCAGGCCTGTGGCGACGTCGGCCTGGGCCGCATGCTCGAAGCCACCGACCTGGCCTGGTGTGCCGCGGAAAGCTTCAAGCGCCAGGCCCTGACCGGCAAGCACGTGCTGATCACTGCCGGCCCGACCCAGGAAAACATCGACCCGGTGCGCTACATCACCAATCATAGCTCCGGCAAGATGGGCTTCGCCTTGGCTGAAGCGGCCGCCGAAGCCGGGGCTCGGGTCACCCTCGTCACTGGCCCGGTGCACCTGCCGACCCCCGACCGGGTCAGCCGTATCGACGTGGTCAGCGCGCGGGACATGCTCGCGGCCTGTGAAGCGGCCATGCCGTGCGACCTGTTCATCGCCTCTGCGGCGGTTGCGGACTACCGCCCGGAAGTCGTTGCCACGCAAAAACTGAAGAAAGATCCTACGACCGGCGACGGCATGCTGCTGCAGATGGTGCGCAATCCCGATATCCTTGCCACCATCGCTGGCCGCGCCGACCGCCCGTTCAGCGTCGGTTTCGCCGCCGAGACCGAGCACTTGCTCGATTACGCCACGCGCAAGCTCAAGGACAAGAACCTCGACCTGATCGTCGCCAATGATGTGGCCAACCCCAGCATCGGCTTCAACAGCGAGGAAAACGCCTTGACCGTGATCGACCGCCAGCAGCACCAGACCCTCTTCGCGCAGACCAGCAAGGGCAAGATTGCCCGGCAACTGGTCGCCTTCATCGCCGAACGACTCAATCAGGTTCAATAAGTTACATGCACGCTCTTCAAGCCAAGATCCTCGACCCACGCCTGGGCACCGAATTCCCCCTGCCGCAGTATGCCACCCCCGGCTCCGCCGGCCTGGACCTGCGCGCCCTGCTCAAGGAAGACACCATCCTCGAGCCAGGCCAGACCCTGCTGATCCCCACCGGCCTGTCGATCTACATCGGCGACCCTGGCCTGGCGGCGGTGATCTTGCCGCGCTCGGGCCTGGGCCATAAGCACGGCATCGTGCTGGGCAACCTGGTCGGGCTGATCGACTCGGACTACCAGGGCGAGTTGATGGTGTCGTGCTGGAACCGCGGCGACACACCGTTCACCATCGCCGTTGGCGAGCGCATTGCCCAGCTGGTGCTGGTACCGGTGGTACAGGCCCATTTCGACATCGTCGAAGCGTTCGATGAAAGCCAGCGCGGCGCTGGCGGCTTCGGCCATTCCGGCAGCCACTGAGCCGAGAAATGACCGTTCAGGCCAAGGATGGCGAACTCTCTGGCGAAACCACCGTCCAAGCGTTCAGTTTGCGCCTGCCCAGAAAGCCTTTGACTAATGGAGCTTCCAGAGATGAACGACATGGCCCACCTGGTCCCCGCCGCACTGCCAGACAGCATTTTCCGCGCGTATGACATTCGCGGCGTGGTCGGCAAAACCCTTCACGCCGAAACCGCCTACTGGATCGGCCGCGCCATCGGCGCGCAGAGCCTGGCCCAGGGCGAACCGCAGGTTTCGGTCGGCCGCGATGGCCGCCTGTCCGGCCCGATGCTGGTCGAACAGCTGATCAAGGGCTTGGTCGATGCCGGCTGCCAGGTCAGCGACGTCGGTCTGGTGCCCACCCCCGCCCTGTATTACGCAGCCAACGTGCTGGCCGGCAAGTCCGGCGTGATGCTGACCGGTAGCCACAACCCGTCTGACTACAACGGCTTCAAGATCGTCATCGCTGGCGATACCCTGGCCAACGAACAGATCCAGGCCCTGCTGACCCGATTGAAAACCAACGACCTGACCCTCGCCGAAGGCCGCGTGGAAAAGGTCGAGATCCTTGACCGCTACTTCCAGCAGATCGTCGAGGACGTGAAGCTGGCCAAGAAGCTCAAGGTGGTCGTGGACTGCGGCAACGGTGCCGCCGGCGTGGTCGCGCCGCAACTGATCGAAGCCCTGGGCTGCGAAGTGATCCCGCTGTTCTGCGAAGTCGACGGCAACTTCCCCAACCACCACCCGGACCCGGGCAAGCCGGAAAACCTCGAAGACCTGATCGCCAAGGTCAAGGAAACCGGTGCCGACATCGGCCTGGCCTTCGACGGTGACGGCGACCGCGTCGGCGTGGTGACCAACACCGGCAGCATCGTCTACCCCGATCGCCTGCTGATGCTGTTTGCCCAGGACGTACTGTCGCGCAACCCGGGTGCCGAGATCATTTTCGACGTGAAATGCACCCGTCGCCTGACCCCGCTGATCGAGCAGCACGGCGGCCGCGCACTGATGTGGAAGACCGGCCACTCGCTGATCAAGAAGAAAATGAAGCAGACCGGCTCGCTGCTGGCCGGCGAGATGAGCGGTCACATCTTCATCAAGGAACGCTGGTACGGTTTCGACGACGGCATCTACAGCGCCGCGCGCCTGCTGGAGATCCTCAGCAAGGCCGGGAAGAGTGCCGAAAACCTGTTCGCCGCGTTCCCGAACGATATTTCCACGCCGGAAATCAATATTGATGTGACCGACGAGGGTAAATTCAGCATCATTGATGCACTGCAACGCGACGCCGACTGGGGCGAAGCCAACCTGACCACCATCGACGGTGTGCGGGTGGACTACGCCCACGGCTGGGGCCTGGTTCGCGCCTCCAACACCACCCCGGTGCTGGTGCTGCGCTTCGAGGCTGACAGCAACGCCGAATTGCAACGTATCAAGGATGTTTTCCGTACCCAGTTGCTGCGGGTTGAGCCTGAGCTGCAACTGCCGTTCTGACCGACTATCTGTTCCTTACAGGAGCCCTGCATGACCCTCGATCGCGATGCCGCTTCCCATGTAGCCGAGGTTTTGTCCGAAGCACTGCCTTACATCCGCCGCTTTGTCGGCAAGACCCTGGTGATCAAGTACGGCGGCAACGCGATGGAGAGCGAGGAGCTCAAGACCGGCTTCGCCCGTGACATCGTGCTGATGAAGGCTGTGGGCATCAACCCGGTGGTGGTCCACGGTGGTGGCCCGCAGATCGGCGACCTGCTCAAGCGCCTGTCGATCGAAAGCCACTTCATCGACGGCATGCGCGTCACCGACTCGGCGACCATGGACGTGGTGGAGATGGTGCTGGGTGGCCAGGTCAACAAGGACATCGTCAACCTGATCAACCGCCACGGCGGCAGCGCCATCGGCCTGACCGGCAAGGACGCGGAGCTGATCCGCGCCCGCAAGCTGACCGTCAGCCGCCAGACGCCCGAGATGACCACCCCGGAAATCATCGACATCGGCCACGTGGGCGAAGTGGTGAGTGTGAACACCGACCTGCTGAACATGCTGGTGAAGGGCGACTTCATCCCGGTGATCGCGCCGATCGGCGTGGGTGCCAACGGTGAGTCGTACAACATCAACGCCGACCTGGTGGCGGGCAAGGTAGCCGAGGCGCTGAAGGCCGAGAAGCTGATGCTGCTGACCAACATCGCCGGCCTGATGGACAAGCAGGGCGAGGTACTGACCGGCCTGACCACCGAGCAGGTCAATGAACTGATCGCCGACGGCACCATCTACGGCGGCATGCTGCCGAAGATCAAGTGCGCGCTGGATGCCGTGCAGGGCGGTGTGAATAGCTCCCACATCATCGACGGCCGCGTGCCGAATGCGGTGCTGCTGGAGATCTTCACCGACAGCGGCGTGGGTACCCTGATTACCAACCGCAAGCAGCGCTGATCGTTAACCTGTCCCGGCCTATTCGCGGGTAAACCCGCTCCCACAGGTACAGCACCGCCTTTGAGGGCTGTGGAGATCCTGTGGGAGCGGGTTTACCCGCGAAGAGGCCGGAACAGGCGACACAAAAAAGGCGACCTTCACAAGAAGGTCGCCTTTTTCATTTACAGGCCCGGATCAGATCCCGTACTGCGCCCGGTAAGCCTCGACCGCCGGCAGATGCTGCTTCAGCTGCGGGTCATCGGCCAGGAACTCCAGCACCTGGGTCAGCGAAACGATGCTGACCACAGGGATACCGAAGTCGCGTTCCACTTCCTGGATCGCCGACAGCTCGCCATTGCCACGCTCTTCGCGGTTCAGCGCGATCAGCACGCCAGCGGCCTTGGCCTGCTGGGCATTGATGATTTGCATGACCTCACGAATGGCGGTACCGGCGGTGATCACGTCGTCGATGATCAGTACGTCACCGGCCAGCGGTGCACCGACCAGGCTGCCACCTTCACCGTGGTCCTTGGCTTCCTTACGGTTGAAGCACCATGGCACATCGAGCTGATGCTGATCGGCAAGGGCCACGGCAGTTGTCGCTGCCAGCGGGATGCCCTTGTAGGCCGGGCCGAACAGCACATCGAACGGGATCTTGCTGTCGACGATGGCTGCGGCATAGCAACGGCCCAGTTCGGCCAGGGCGGAACCGGTGTTGAACAGGCCGGCATTGAAGAAATACGGGCTGGTACGCCCCGATTTCAGGGTGAATTCACCGAAACGCAGTACCCCGCGATCGATGGCAAAACGGATGAAGTCGCGCTGATACGGCTGCATGGATAGTCCCGGACACCACGGATTTAGCTAAATGGGTTGAGCTCGGGTATCATACACGCACGAGATTTTTGGGGCCATTTATGCGGATCATCAGTGTGAACGTAAATGGCATTCAGGCTGCGGCCGAGCGTGGTTTGCTCAGCTGGCTGCAAGCCCAGAATGCCGACGTCATCTGCCTTCAGGATACCCGCGCCTCGGCCTTTGAACTCGATGACCCAGCTTTCCAGCTCGATGGCTATTTCCTTTATGCCTGCGACGCGGAGGTGCCTGCCCAAGGTGGTGTGGCCCTGTATTCGCGCATGCAGCCCAAGGCAGTCATCACCGGCCTGGGCTTCGAGACAGCCGACCGCTACGGGCGTTACCTGCAAGCAGATTTCGACAAAGTCAGTATTGCCAGCCTGCTGCTGCCTTCGGGTATGAACGGCGACGAAGACTTGAACCAGAAGTTCAAGTTGATGGACGACTTCGCCAAGTACCTGGACAAACAGCGTCGCAAGCGTCGCGAATACATCTACTGCGGCTCGTTCTACGTGGCGCAGCAGAAGCTCGATATCAAAAACTGGCGTGACAGCCAGCAGTCGCCGGGTTTCCTGGCGCCGGAGCGTGCCTGGATGGATGCGATCACCGGCGAGATGGGTTACGTCGACGCCCTGCGCGAAGTCAGCCGTGAAGGCGACCAGTACAGCTGGTGGCCGGACAACGAGCAGGCCGAGATGCTCAACCTGGGCTACCGGTTCGACTACCAGATCCTCACCCCGGGCCTGCGCCGCTTCGTGCGCAATGCCCGCCTGCCGCGTCAGCCGCGCTTCTCCCAGCATGCGCCGCTGATCGTCGACTATGACTGGACGTTGACCATCTGAATGCGATTGGGGCTGCTTTGCAGCCCTTCGCGGGCACGCCCGCTCCCACAGGTTAATCACTGCCTTGAGGTTTGTGTTGTACTTGTGGGAGCGGGCGCGCCCGCGAAGGGCCGCAGAGCGGCCCTAACTGCTATTTGATCGGCCGCCAGATCATCGGGTAGCGATACGGCTTGCCCTCATTCGCCCGCACAGCCGCAATGATGATCAGGATCATCACCGCGACCATTAGCATGGCGAACAGCACCAGCCCGATGAACACGAACATCAGCAGGAAGCAGATGAACCCGGCAATGGTTACGCTGATCTGAAAATTCAGCGCCTCTTTGCCTTGGGCGTCGATGAAAGGGTCTTGCTCGCGCTTGAGGTGCCAAAGCACCAGCGGGCCCAGCAAGTGCCCGAGCGGCACCACCAGGCCCAGCAGCGCGGAGAGGTGGCAGAACATCGCCCACTGCCGGATTTCGGCATTGGGCGGGGTGATCGACAGGTTCGATTCGCTCATGCCCCGCACCTCCCTGGCTGGGTTCAGTCGGCCAGTGCCGCCTGCTGCAGTTCGAAGATCTCGCTCATGCCCTTCTGCGCCAGGGCGAGCATGGCGTTGAAGTCTTCAGGCTGGAACGGCGCACCTTCGGCAGTACCCTGCACTTCGATGAAACCACCGGCGCTGGTCATGACCACGTTCAGGTCGGTTTCGGCGGCGGAGTCTTCCAGGTAGTCCAGGTCGAGCACCGCTTCGCCCTGATACATGCCCACCGACACTGCGGCGATCATGTGCTTGAGCGGGTTGCCGGCCTTCAGGCCACCGCGCTTCTTGATCACCGCCAAGGCATCGCACAGAGCGACCATTGCACCGGTGATGGACGCGGTACGGGTGCCACCATCGGCCTGGATCACGTCGCAGTCGACGTACAGGGTGATATCGCCGAGCTTGCTCATGTCCAGCGCGGCGCGCAGCGAACGGCCGATCAGACGCTGGATTTCCAGCGTGCGGCCACCCTGCTTGCCACGGCTGGCTTCACGCTGGTTACGCTCGCCGGTGGAGCGCGGCAGCATGCCGTACTCGGCAGTCAGCCAGCCTTGGCCCTGGCCTTTGAGAAAGCGCGGCACACCGTTTTCCACGCTGACCGTGCAGATGACCTTGGTGTCACCGAACTCGACCAGTACCGACCCTTCGGCGTGCTTGGTGTAGTTGCGGGTAATGCGGATCGAGCGGAGCTGATCGGCGGCGCGACCACTTGGACGTTTCATCTGGGATACCTGTACTGGGACTTTGAATCTGCCGAGCATTATAGAGCCCACGGCCCGGGGAAGACATGCCTATTGTCGCGCCCGACACAGCCCGTCGCCTTTTCCTGCCGGCCAGGCCACCCGTCGGTAACATGGGTGGATTGGGCGCCAAGGCCCCACTGCGCTACAATCCTGCGCCTTGCAGCCGAGAGGCTCCCACCGTTCATTCATATACGCGAGGTACTCCCCATGGTGCACAGCATGACCGCTTTTGCTCGTGTCGAGCGCGCCGGCAGCCAAGGCACCCTGGTCTGGGAGCTGCGTTCGGTCAACCACCGTTACCTGGAGCCGCACCTGCGCCTGCCCGAGGCCCTGCGCGACCTCGAAGGCGCCGTGCGTGAAGGGCTGCGCCAAGGCCTGTCGCGGGGCAAGGTAGAATGCACCTTGCGCCTCAACGAAGACAGCAACGGCAAACTGCTGAAGGTGGACCGCGAGCGCGCCGCGCAGCTGGTTGCCGCCGCCGAGGAAGTGGCCGGCCTGATCAAGCAGCCGGCACCACTGAACCCGCTGGAGGTGCTGTCCTGGCCAGGCGTGTTGGTGGCCGACGCCAACGATCCGCAGGCATTGAATACCGAAGCCATGGCGTTGTTCGATGAGGCGCTGGCCGAGCTCAAGGCCGGGCGTCAGCGTGAAGGCCTGGAACTGGCCCGGCTGATCAACGAACGCCTGGACAACATGGCCAGCGAAGTCACCACCCTGCGCGCCCTGGTGCCGCAGATGCTGGCAGCACAGCGGCAGAAGATCCTCGACCGCTTCGGCGATATGCAGGCCGAACTCGACCCGCAACGTCTGGAGCAGGAGATGGTGCTACTGGCCCAGAAGAGCGACGTGGCCGAGGAGCTCGACCGCCTCAGCACCCACGTCACCGAAGTGCGCCGCGTGCTCAAGGGTGGCGGTGCTGCCGGGCGGCGCCTCGACTTCCTGATGCAGGAACTCAACCGCGAGGCCAACACCCTCGGCTCCAAAGCCTTTGACCCACGCAGCACGCAAGCGGCGGTCAACCTGAAGGTATTGATCGAACAGATGCGTGAACAAGTACAGAACATCGAGTAAGGCCACCCCGACCATGAAGCACAGCAGCGGCACTCTCTACATCGTTTCGGCCCCTTCGGGCGCCGGCAAGACCAGCCTGGTCACTGCCCTGACCCAGGACGACTCGCAAATCCGCGTCTCGGTCTCGCACACCACCCGCGCCATGCGCCCGGGTGAGCAGCACGGGGTGAACTACCACTTCGTCGTCCACGAGGAATTCAAGGCTCTGATCGACCAAGGCGACTTCCTGGAGCATGCCGAGGTGTTCGGCAACTTCTACGGCACCTCGCGCAGCGCCATGCAGCAGACCCTGAACCAGGGTTACGACCTGATCCTGGAAATCGACTGGCAAGGCGCCCAGCAGGTACGCAAGCTGATGCCGCAGGCTTTGTCGGTGTTCATCCTGCCACCAAGCCAGCAGGCACTGCGCGAGCGCCTGGACGGCCGCGGGCAGGACAGCGAAGAAATCATCGCCGGGCGCATGAAGGAAGCGGTCAGCGAGATGGTGCACTACGACGAGTATGACTACGTGATCATCAACGATGACTTCGACGAGGCGCTGGAGGACTTGAAGGCAGTGTTCCGCTCGAACCGCCTGCTGCTGAAGAAGCAGCAACAGCGCAACAGCGGGCTTCTGAAAGAACTGCTCTCCTGAAAGACCCATGGGGCTGCTTTGCAGCCCCAATCATTTATTCCTGCAATGGCAAGGTAGCCTGCTGACGCAGGGTAGCCCCCAGGAAGTACGCCGGCGCGCGCAGCCGCGACAGCATCATCAGCACGATCCCCAGCACCGAGATGATCGCGGCGATCACGAACACCAGCCCCAGCCCGCCCACATGCGAGCCGCTGCCGAAGTCCGGCGAGGCGCTGTCGATGGCGGTACGCACGAAGATAACCGACAAGATCACCCCACCCACCAGCGGGCACAAGCCGCGCATCAGGAAGTGGCGCAGGCTGTCGAACAGGCTGTGGCGGAAGTACCAGACACAGGCGAAGGCCGTCAGCGAATAGTAGAAGCAGATCATCATGCCCAGTGCAGTGATGGTATCCGCCAACACGTTCTCGCTCAGGGTGCGCATGGTCACGTAGAACAGGCCCGCGGCCACGCCGGCGCAGATGGTGGCGTAACGCGGGGTCTGCGAACGTGGGCAGACGCTGGCGAACTTCTGCGGCACCGCGCCGTAGTAACCCATGGCCAACAGTGTGCGCGCCGGCGACACGAAGGTCGACTGCAGCGACGCCGCGGTACTGGCCAGCACGGCGATGGACATCAGGATCGCCAGCGGCCCCATGACCGGGCCGGCCAGGTGAGCGAAGACGTTTTCCTGGATGCGCGGGTTGTTCAGGCCCAGGCCCTGTTCGCTGATACCAGCAAACTGCAGGGTGGCAATGGCGGTGAACAGGTACAGGCCGAGGATCAGCAGCACGGTCCAGGTGGCCGCCTTGCCCGGCACCTCGTCACTGCCGACCGATTCCTCGCTGACAGTCAGGCACACGTCCCAGCCCCAGAAGATGAAGATCGACAGAGACAGCCCGGCGGCAAAGGCCGAGAAAGATTCGACGCCGAACGGGTTGAACCAGGCGAAATCGAATTCCAGCGGTGGCGGCGCTGTGGTTTCGCCGAAAGCGGCAAAGGCAAAGCCGATCAGCACCAGCAACTGCAGGGCCACCAAGCCATATTGCACCGTCATGGTGGTGGTCATGCCACGGCAGCAGATCCACACCGCCAGGGCGATGAACACGCAACAGGTGGTTATGTTGATGAGCAGGTTGTCGGCCAATGCCGCCAGTTCATGCTTGCCGGTAATCTGACCAAGGAACAGATAGAAGAAGTCGACCGCCACCCCTGCCAGGTTCGACAACACGATGGTGGTGGCGACCACCAGGCCCCAGCCACCGATCCAGCCGATCATCGGACCGAAGGCACGCGCCGACCAGGTAAACGAAGTACCACTGTCCGGCTCCGCCGAGTTCAGTTCGCGGTAGCCCAAGGCTACCAACAGCATCGGCAGGAAGCCGACGATGAATACCGCTGGCAGGTGCGCGCCCACTTCACGCACGGTCGGCCCAAGGGCGCCGGTCAGTGTGTAGACCGGGGCGATGGTGGAAATGCCTAGCACCACGCTGGCCAGCAAGCCCAGCCGGCCGGTGGCCAGGCCCTTGCTGCGCTGGGTGTTGCCCGCGTCGGCCGCCACGTCGGGTGGGCGGCCGGCTTCTGTGTAATTGCTCATGAGTATTTGCCGTAAATTTTGGAATTGTTTTCACAGGCCTTGCGTACAAGGCCCGCTTTCACTCATTGAAAGCTTGCTGCCGGGAACAAGTCATCCGAGACCTTCGGGTGACGTCAGAGTGCCTCCTGCCGTGCGCCCTCCCGTCTTGCATAAGCAAAACAGGCCTCGCGAAACGCCTGGAACAGGCGCAACGAGACCGGGTTTTCGGTAAATCGCCACTCCGGGTGCCACTGCACGCCGAGCACAAAGCCCGGCGCGGCAGGCATGGACACCGCTTCGATCAGGCCATCCGGGGCCCGTGCCTCGACGCGCAGGCCTGGGGCCAGACGGTCGATGCCCTGGCTGTGCAGCGAGTTGACCTCGAACTGCGCCGCCAGGCCCAGGCGCTCGAACAACCCGCCAGGCTCGATGCCGACAAGGTGACGAGGGCCGTATTGCACCTCCAGAGGTGCGTCCTCTGGTTCACGGTGGTCCAGGTAGCCGGGCAGTTCCTGCACGCGCTGGTGCAGGCTGCCGCCCAGGGCCACGTTCAATTCCTGGTAGCCACGGCAAATACAGAACACCGGCACACCGGCGGCAATGGCCGCCTGCAACAGTGGCAGGGTCAGGCGATCGCGTGCCAGATCGTGCCGGGTACCCGCCGCGCTGGGGGCGCCATTGTAATGATGCGGTTCGATATTTGAAGGTGAGCCGGTAAAAACAATGCCGTGCAGACGGGCCAGCAGCGCCTGCGTGTCGCTGCCCCCGTCACGGGCCGGCAAGATCAATGGCAAGCCGGCAAAGCCGGCCGCCTCGACATACTTGTCGCCTACCGTATGCGACGAGTTCTTCCCCACCTGCTGGCGGCAGGCGCTGACACCGATCAAGGGGACCGCATTTGCGCTCATGGGCTTACACCGTGTGCAGGTACCAGTTGTACTCGAGATCGGAAATCGACACTTCGAACTCGGCCAGTTCGCTTTCCTTGCAGGCCACGAAGATATCGATGTAATCCGGGCTGATGTATTGGTTGAGGACTTCGCTGTCGTCCAGCGCGCGCAGGGCATCGCGCAGGTTGTTCGGCAGGCTCTGCTCCAGCTGTTCGTAGGAATTGCCTTCGATCGGTGCCTGCGGCTCGACCTGGTTGGTCAGGCCGTGGTGAACACCGGCGAGGATCGCCGCGAGCATCAGGTAGGGGTTGGCGTCGGCACCGGCCACGCGGTGCTCGAGGCGCACGTTATCGCTGCTATCGGTGGGCACGCGCACGGCCACGGTGCGGTTGTCCAGGCCCCAGCTTGGCGCATTGGGCACGTAGAACTGCGCGCCGAAGCGGCGGTAGGAGTTGATGTTCGGGCAGAGGAAGGCCATCGACGCCGGCATGGTCTCCAGCACACCACCGATGGCATGGCGCAGCGCGTCGCTTTGCAGCGGGTCGTCACTGGCGAAGATGTTCTTGCCGGTTTTCTTGTCCAGCAACGAAATGTGCACGTGCAGGCCATTGCCTGCCTGGCCCGGGTAGGGCTTGGCCATGAAGGTGGTGTCCATCTCATGGTCATAGGCAACGTTCTTGATCAGGCGCTTGAGCAGGATCGCGTAGTCGCAGGCCTTCAGCGGGTCAGCCACGTGGTGCAGGTTGACCTCGAACTGTGCCGGGGCGCTTTCCTTGACGATGGCGTCGGCGGGCAGGCCTTGCTCCTTGGCCGCTTCGAGCATGTCCTGCAGGCAGTCGGCATATTCATCGAGGTCGTCGATCAGGTACACCTGGGTCGACTGCGGGCGTTTGCCGGAAATCGGCGAGCGCGGCGGCTGCGGGCGACCGTTGAGGTTATCCTGGTCGATCAGGTAGAACTCCAGCTCGAACGCGGCGCAGATATCCAGGCCCAGGTCATCGAACTTGCTCACCACCTGGCGCAGTACTTCGCGCGGGTCGGCGAAGAACGGCTGGCCATCCAGTTCGTGCATGGTCATCAGCAGCTGGGCGGTGGGCCGCTTCTGCCACGGCTCGTCCGACAGCGTGCCGGGGATCGGGAAGCAGATGCGGTCGGCATCGCCGATGTCCAGGCCAAGGCCGGTGCTCTCGACGGTGGACCCGTTGATGTCCAGGGCGAACAACGATGCCGGCAGGTTGATGCCCTTCTCGTACACCTTGTGCAGGCTGGCCCGCTCGATGCGCTTGCCACGTACCACGCCGTTCATGTCGGAGATCAGCAGGTCGACGTACTGCGTGTCCGGATGGGCCTGGAGGAAGTCATTCATCTCGCTGGAAGAACTGGCGCACGGGGTTACCGACGTCATGGCTGTACATCCTTTGATTTGCTGCGGCGATGTGGGGGATACGGCTGGCGCCTCACGGGCGACGATGGTTGCAGCTGTTGTTCTTTTCACTTTCCCATCGTGGGGATTGGTTACCCGACCGGGCGCATTGATTCCCGGGGGCCGTTTCACTATAAAATGGCCAAAACGCAACAGACATTGGCAATTCGGCAAGCAGAGCGTGCACCAATGCAATATCAGATTACCCATGCCGACCTCTCCCTGGTCCTGGCCCTGGAACGTGGCCGCTCGCTGGCCAAGGCTGCCGAGTTGCTCAAGGTCGATGTTTCGACGGTGTTCCGCTCGATCCGCCGGCTGGAGTCGGCGCTGGGCACCGCCTTGTTCGTCAAGAGCCGCAAAGGCTACCTGCCGACCGACACCGCCCAGGCCCTGGCCGAGCAGGCCGAACGCGCCGAGCAGGCGCTGGAGGCGGCGCGCATCGCCATGACCAGTGGCGAGCAGGTTGTAAGCGGCACGGTACGACTGACCTGTACCGAAGCGGTGATGCACAGCCTGCTGCTGCCGGCGCTGGCCGAATTCATGCCCAACTACCCGGCCTTGTCGCTGGAGATGGGCACTTCCAACACATTCGCCAACCTCAGCCGGCGCGATGCCGACATTGCCCTGCGCCTGACTAACACGCCACCGGAGCACCTGGTGGGCCGCAACCTGGGGTCCACCTCCTACGTGGTCTGCGGCCAGCCGCAGTGGCGCGAACGTCTGGCCGAGTCGCCTGCCAGCGTGCCGTGGATCGCCCCCGACGACTCGATGCAGGACCACCCTACGGTGGTCTGGCGCAACCAGCAGCACCCGGGGTTGAGCCCGCGCTACCAGTGCAGCGGCATGTCGACCATCGCTCAACTGGTCACGGCCGGGCTCGGCGTGGCAGCGCTGCCGGACTACATGGTGCATGCTCTGCCCGGGGTGGATGCGCTGAGCGGGCCGCTGCCGGGTTGCGACACCCAGCTGTGGCTGCTGACCCGGCCGGACTGCCGGGCGTTGCGCTCGGTGCAGACCTTGTTCGAGGAACTGACCCCGCGGTTGCGTGACGCGATGCTCTGAGGTTATCGTCAGGTTCAAGCGATAGGGTGTCTGTTCCGGCCCTTTCGCGGCTGAAGCCGCTCCCACAGGGTGCGGTGATGAACCTGAGGGCAATGCGGTCCCTGTGGGAGCGGCTTTAGCCGCGAAGAAGGCAACACAGGGCTTGAGGGTAACCACCCGACAAAACAGCGCTTCCCTATTGGCTGGTGATTTTTTAAACTATCGAGTCCGCCTGCCCATTATCGGGCTGCACGCCCACCGCAATTGCTACTGAGGAAGACCATGGCCCGCGTAACTGTTGAAGACTGCCTGGAACACGTGGATAACCGCTTTGAGCTGGTCATGCTCTCGACCAAGCGCGCTCGCCAGCTGGCGACCGGCGGCAAAGAGCCACGCGTTGCGTGGGAAAACGACAAGCCGACCGTTGTTGCCCTGCGTGAAATCGCCGAAGGCATCGTCACCAACGAGTTCATCGCCGCTGAAGAGATCGTCACCGAGGATCCGGTGTTCGCCGCGTTCGAGGACGAGAACAACGAGGCTGTCTGATTGATGCCAGGTCGACGTCGCACGGCGCAAGGCCCCCTTCCTCGGCAGGAGGTGAACCCATGCCGGGTATAGAAGCCTTGGCCGAACGGCTGTCGACCTACCTTGGCCCCGAACAGGTCAACCTGGTCCGGCGCGCCTATTTCTACGCCGAACAGGCCCACGATGGGCAGCGCCGCCGCAGTGGCGAGCCCTACGTGACCCACCCGCTGGCCGTGGCCAGCATCCTCGCCGACATGCACATGGACCATCAGAGCCTGATGGCGGCCATGCTGCACGACGTGATCGAAGATACCGGCATCGCCAAGGAAGCCCTCAGCCAGCAGTTTGGCGAGACCGTGGCCGAACTGGTCGATGGGGTCAGCAAGCTGACCCAGATGAACTTCGAGACCAAGGCCGAGGCGCAAGCCGAAAACTTCCAGAAGATGGCCATGGCCATGGCCCGCGATATCCGCGTGATCCTGGTCAAGCTGGCCGACCGCCTGCACAACATGCGCACCCTGGAAGTGCTGTCCGGCGAAAAACGCCGGCGCATCGCCAAGGAAACCCTCGAGATCTACGCCCCCATTGCCAACCGCCTGGGCATGCACACCGTGCGCGTTGAGTTCGAGGACCTCGGCTTCAAGGCCATGCACCCGATGCGTTCGTCGCTGATCCACCGCGCGGTGAAAAGCGCACGCGGCAACCGCAAGGAGATCGTCGCCAAGATCGAACATTCGCTGGCCAACTGCCTGGCCGCCGACGGCATCGAGGGCGAAGTCAGTGGCCGGCAGAAACACCTCTATGGCATCTACAAGAAGATGCGCGGCAAGCGCCGCGCCTTCAACGAGATCATGGACGTGTACGCCTTCCGCATCGTCGTGGACAAGGTCGATACCTGCTACCGCGTACTCGGTGCGGTGCACAACCTCTACAAGCCGCTGCCCGGTCGCTTCAAGGATTACATCGCGATCCCCAAGGCCAACGGCTACCAGTCGTTGCACACCACGCTGTTCGGCATGCACGGCGTGCCCATCGAAATCCAGATCCGCACCCGCGAGATGGAAGAGATGGCCAACAACGGCATTGCCGCGCACTGGCTGTACAAGTCCAACGACGACGAGCAACCCAAGGGCAGCCACGCCCGCGCCCGCCAGTGGGTCAAGGGCATCCTCGAGCTGCAGCAACGTGCCGGCAACTCGCTGGAATTCATCGAGAGCGTGAAGATCGACCTGTTCCCGGACGAGGTCTACGTGTTCACGCCCAAAGGCCGCATCATGGAACTGCCCAAAGGCTCCACGGCCGTCGACTTCGCCTACGCGGTGCACACCGACGTCGGCAACAGCTGCATCGCCTGCCGCATCAACCGCCGCCTGGCGCCGCTGTCCGAACCGCTGCAAAGCGGCTCGACAGTGGAAATCGTCAGCGCCCCGGGCGCGCGGCCGAACCCGGCCTGGCTCAACTTCGTGGTTACCGGCAAGGCGCGCACGCACATCCGCCACGCGCTCAAGCAGCAGCGTCGCTCCGAGTCCATCAGCCTGGGCGAACGCCTGCTGAACAAGGTGCTCACCGGCTTCGACAGCAGCCTGGAAATGATCCCCCAGGAGCGTATCCAGGCCATTCTCGCCGAGTACCGCCTGGAGCTGATCGAAGACCTGCTCGAAGACATCGGCCTGGGCAACCGCATGGCCTACGTGGTCGCGCGCCGCCTGCTGTCGGCCGAAGGCGAGCAGCTGCCGGCACCGGAAGGTCCGCTGGCGATTCGTGGTACCGAAGGGCTGGTGCTGAGCTACGCCAAGTGCTGCACACCGATCCCGGGCGATCCGATCGTCGGCCACCTGTCAGCCGGCAAGGGCATGGTCGTGCACCTGGAAAACTGCCGCAACATCAGTGAAATCCGCCACAACCCGGAAAAGTGCGTACAACTCTCCTGGGCCAAGGACATCACCGGTGAGTTCAATGTCGAGTTGCGTGTCGAACTGGAGCACCAGCGCGGCCTGATTGCCCTGCTGGCCAGCAGTGTCAACGCCGCCGACGGCAACATCGAGAAGATCAGCATGGACGAACGCGACGGCCGTATCAGCGTGGTCCAACTGGTGGTCAGCGTGCACGACCGCGTGCACCTGGCGCGTGTGATCAAGAAGCTGCGTACCCTGACCGGTGTGGTCCGCATCACCCGCATGCGTACGTAGTCCGCCAACCGCAAGGAGTCATCATGAGCAAGACCGTCATCAACAGCGACAAGGCCCCTGCCGCCATCGGCACCTACTCGCAGGCGATCAAGGCCGGCAACACCGTGTACATGTCGGGCCAGATCCCGCTGGACCCGAAGACCATGGAGCTGGTCGAAGGCTTCGAAGCCCAGACCGTACAGGTGTTCGAGAACCTCAAGGCCGTGGCTGAAGCCGCTGGCGGTTCGTTCAAGGACATCGTCAAGCTGAACATCTTCCTCACCGACCTGAGCCACTTCGCCAAGGTCAACGAGGTGATGGGCCGCTACTTCGAGCAGCCTTACCCGGCCCGCGCCGCCATCGGTGTTGCCGCGCTGCCGAAAGGCGCCCAGGTCGAAATGGACGCCATTCTGGTCATCGAATGATGCCCCGGTGACGGGCGCCCTGCCCGTCACCTTCCCTTCTCTGCAAGGTTACCCCGTCATGCGTCAAGCACTGCCCCTCGCGCTGGCAGCCCTGCTTCTGGGCGGCTGCGCCAGCCACAAACCTGAAGACCTGAACGGCACCTGGATCAACCAGAAAGCCATCGATGAGGTGGTCGAAAGCGGCCGCGTTACTCAAACCCTGAACAAACACGGCATTGAGCTCGAATGGAAGCTGGACGTTGCAAGCCAGAAAGCGAGCTTCAGTAACGGCTTCGAAGGCGCGGATGGTCAACTGATCATCAATGAAGACCAATGGCAGATTAGTACCGACGGTGCAGAACCTGCCCGATTGACGCTGCGTGGCGACGAATTGAAAGTGGCAAACCCAACCTTGGGTGAACAGACTTTCGTGCGCGTCAAATCACCACCTGTAGCAAATGCACCGCTAGGCGGCAGCTTCGAGAAGGCGCTTTACCAGGCCTACCTGGGCGGCAACTGGAAGATCGTCGAAGGCCAGGGCAAAGGTGCCAGCGTGCGCTTCGGCGACACCGGCAATGTCACCGGCCTGCCAGGGCCAGACCGTTTCGCCCTGTGCCTGGCGGGTGATTGCGCGACCATGGGTGGCAGCAATGACAGCCTGTGGCTGGAGCGCAACCAGCGTGGCGCGCCGTTCATCCTCAAGCGCGATGGCGACAAGCTGGAGATCTTCCAGGCGGTGAACCGTGCGCAGCCGGATGAAATGCCAGTGTTGGCGGCCGGCAAGCGCCAGTGGGTGCTGGAACTGGACTGAAGCCTGCTGAAATCGTGGTCGAACTCACCGGCCTCTTCGCGGGTAAACCCGCTCCCACAGGCACACCGCCAGGCTTGAATCCAGCGGAGCACCTGTGGGAGCGGGTTTACCCGCGAAGAGGCCGGTAGACTCAGCGCACGCCTTTCAGGATTGCGGCATAGCCTTCCCTGTAACTCGGATACACCGGCGCCCAGCCCAACGCCCGCGCCCGGGCATTACTGCAGCGCTTGCTGCCGGTACGCCGCACCCGCTGCTCATCCGACCACTCGGTTACCCCCATGTACGCCCGCAGCCAGGCCACCACATCGGCCAGCGGCGCCGGGTCGTCGTCGACGCCGATGTAGCAGTCGTCGAGCACCTTGCCGTCGGCATCGGCCTGCAACAGGAACGCCAACAGGCTGGCAGCATCCTCAGCATGGATGCGGTTGCCATACAGCGGTGGCTCCTCGGCCACGCGATAGCCCTGGCGCACCTGACTGAGCAGCCACTCGCGGCCGGGGCCATAGATGCCGGTCAGGCGCACCACGCTGGCCGGGATGCCGCTGGCCAGCGCCAGCCGCTCAGCCTCCAGCATCAACCGCCCGGAATAACCTTCAGGCTCGGTGGCCGCGCCTTCTTCGATCCATTCGCCGTCCTTCTGTGCATACACGCTGCTGCTGGACACGAACAGCAGCCGTCGTGGGCATTGCCCGCGCTCGGCCAGCCAACCCAGCACATGGCGCAAACCGTCGACATAGGCTGCCTGGTAACCCGCTTCGTCGTGCTGGCTGGCCGCCACGCAATACACCAGGTAGTCCGGCGCGCGCTGCGGCCAGGTGTCGGGAATCGATGGCTCGGACAAGTCCGCTGCCACCGGCACGACCCCCGCAGGCAACTGCCCGACCGAGCGACGCAGGCCGCTCACCTGCCAGCCGCGCGCAAGCATCTGCCGGGCAAGACGCCCGCCTACATCACCACATCCCACCACCATCACGGAAAGGTCTGACATCTCTAAACTCCCTAGACCAATTGATCAGCCCGACCACGCTACACGATGGATGGCTAGACCATAGGCGAAAAAAGCAACAAGATTACTTTTGTTAACAAGAATTACTTGCAATAATGGCCGCCAAATTGTTCTCGGCCTACCTCGAGGCCTTGGAGAACGTTAACTTCATTCTTCATCAGGTCCGGCCAGCATGACACGTACTCAACCTTCCGCTTCGCCAACCCCGTCGCGCGCCTGGCGCGCCATCGCCGCGCTGACACTCAGCCTGGTGCTGGCCCCGGTGGCCATGGCCGATGAGCCAACCGCCAATGCTGCCGCGCCTGCTGCCGCTACCGCACCGGCTGCTCCGGCAGTTGCTCCAGCCGCAGCACCGGCTGGCGGTGCAGTTGCCGCCACCCCGGTTGATGCCCCGGTCGCTGCAGACCCGAGCGTCGAGGCTCTGGTTGAAGACACCTCGCTGGGCATGGCCCACGACCTGTCCCCTTGGGGCATGTACAAGAACGCCGACGTGGTGGTGAAGGCGGTGATGATCGGCCTGGCCATCGCCTCCATCATCACCTGGACCATCTGGATTGCCAAAGGCTTCGAGCTGATGGGCGCCAAGCGTCGCCTGCGTGGTGAAATCGCCCTGCTGAAGAAATCCGCCAGCCTCAAGGAAGCCAGCGACGTTTCCAACAAGGAAGGCACCCTGGCCCACACCCTGGTCCACGACGCACTCGAAGAGATGCGCCTATCGGCCAACGCCCGCGAAAAAGAGGGCATCAAGGAGCGCGTCAGCTTCCGCCTGGAGCGCCTGGTACACGCCAGCGGTCGCACCATGAGCAGCGGCACCGGCGTACTCGCCACCATCGGCTCCACTGCGCCATTCGTCGGCCTGTTCGGTACCGTATGGGGCATCATGAACAGCTTCATCGGCATCGCCAAGACCCAGACCACCAACCTGGCCGTGGTTGCCCCAGGTATCGCCGAAGCCCTGTTGGCCACCGCCCTGGGTCTGGTCGCCGCAATTCCGGCCGTGGTCATCTACAACGTCTTCGCCCGCTCCATCGCCGGCTACAAGGCCCAGGTGTCCGACGCCTCCGCCCAGGTGCTGCTGCTGGTCAGCCGTGATCTGGACCACCAGGGCAGCGAGCGTGTTGCCCCGCACATGGTGAAAGTGGGGTAAGCCATGGGCCTGCATCTCAACGAAGGTGGCGACGACCTCGCCGAGAACCACGAAATCAACGTTACGCCGTTCATCGACGTGATGCTGGTGCTGCTGATCATTTTCATGGTCGCAGCCCCCTTGGCCACGGTCGACATCAAGGTCGACCTGCCGGCCTCGACCGCCAAGCCGGCGCCGAGGCCCGAGAAACCGGTGTTCGTCAGCGTCAAGGCCGACCAGAAGCTGTACGTCGGTGACGATCAGGTCCCTGCCCCCGACCAGCTTGGCCCGATGCTCGATGCCAAGACCAAGGGCGACAAGGAAACCACCATCTTCTTCCAGGCTGACAAAGGCGTGGATTACGGTGACCTGATGGAAGTGATGAACAACATGCGCGCGGCCGGCTACCTGAAAGTCGGTCTGGTAGGTCTAGAGACGGCAGCCAAGAAATGACAAGAACGCGCTCGAACATGGCGCGCTACGGTGGCAGCCTGGCGATCGTGCTGGGCGTGCACGTGGTCGCCGTGCTGCTGACGCTCAACTGGTCGGTGCCCCAGGCCATCGAACTGCCACCGGCAGCCATGATGGTCGAGCTGGCGCCGTTGCCGGAGCCTGCGCCACCACCGCCCCCGAAAGCGGCGCCGCAGCCACCGGCACCGGTCGAGGAACCGCCACTGCCGAAGCTGGCCGAGGCACCCAAGCCCAAGATCGCCATTCCCAAGCCGCCCAAGCCAAAGGCCAAGCCACAGCCGCCCAAGCCCGAGAAAAAGCCTGAGCCGCCGAAGGAAGCACCGCCGACCGAACAAACGGTAGACGCACCGCCCAGCAACACGCCACCGCAGAAGTCCGCGGCACCGGCACCGAGCATTGCGTCCAACAGCAAAGCCCTGCCGACCTGGCAGAGCGACCTGCTGCGTCACCTGGCCAAGTACAAGCGTTACCCGGAAGACGCGCGCCGTCGCGGGCTGCAGGGCATAAACCGCTTACGTTTCGTGGTCGACGCCGAAGGCAAGGTGGTGTCGTACTCCATGGCCGGAGGTTCGGGTAGTGCCGCTCTGGACCGGGCGACCCTGGAAATGATCCGTCGGGCCGGCACGGTACCCAAGCCGCCACCCGAGTTGCTGAACAATGGCACGATCGAAGTCGTGGCCCCGTTCGTCTACTCGCTGGACCGCCGCTGAGACTTTTGTTTCTGTCACAAATCGGCAAGTCTGATAACGTGCGTCTATCGATTGCAGCCGCTATGCTGGGCTCGCAACTTCATGGACGCACGTTATGACCCTCACAGAATTACGCTACATCGTCACACTCGCCCAGGAACAGCATTTCGGGCATGCCGCCGAACGCTGCCACGTGAGCCAGCCGACCCTGTCGGTCGGTGTGAAGAAGCTCGAGGATGAGCTTGGCGTGTTGATCTTCGAGCGCAGCAAGAGCGCGGTCCGCCTGACCCCAGTCGGCGAAAGCATCGTCGCCCAGGCGCAGAAGGTACTGGAGCAGGCCCAAGGCATTCGCGAGCTGGCCCAGGCCGGCAAGAACCAGCTGACCGCCCCGCTCAAGGTCGGTGCCATCTATACCGTCGGCCCGTACCTGTTCCCGCACCTGATTCCGCAGCTGCACCGCGTGGCACCGCAGATGCCGCTCTACATCGAAGAGAACTTCACCCACGTACTGCGCGAAAAGCTGCGCAACGGCGAACTGGACGCGGTGATCATCGCCCTGCCGTTCAACGAAGCCGACGTGCTGACCCTGCCGCTTTACGATGAGCCGTTCTGCGCCCTGATGCCGGCTGACCACCCGTGGACAGCGAAAAAGACCATCGACACCGCAATGCTCAACGACAAGAGCCTGTTGCTGCTCGGTGAAGGCCACTGCTTCCGCGACCAGGTACTGGAGGCCTGTCCAACGCTGAACAAGGGCGGTGAAGGCTCCAAGCACACCACGGTGGAGTCCAGCTCGCTGGAAACCATCCGTCACATGGTGGCCTCGGGCCTTGGCGTGTCGATCCTGCCGCTGTCGGCGGTGCACAGCCACCACTACGCCCCCGGTGTCATCGAGGTTCGCCCACTGACCGCACCGGCACCATTCCGCACCGTAGCCATCGCCTGGCGCGCCAGCTTCCCGCGGCCGAAAGCCATCGAGATCCTCGCCGACTCGATCCGCCTGTGCTCGGTCGCCAAAGCCCCTGCGGAACAACCGGCCTGAGTCATGAGTGAGCTGTCGAAAGTCCCGGTGACGGTACTCAAGGGGGTTGGCGAGGCCATGGCGGAGAAGCTCGCCAAGGTCGGCCTGGAGAACCTGCAGGACGTGCTGTTCCACCTGCCCCTGCGCTACCAGGACCGCACCCGCGTGGTGCCGATCGGTCAACTGCGCCCTGGCCAGGACGCGGTGATCGAGGGCGTGGTCAGCGGCGCCGACGTGACCATGGGCAAGCGCCGCAGCCTGGTGGTGCGCCTGGGTGACGGCAGCGGTGTGCTGAGCCTGCGCTTCTACCACTTCAGCAACGCGCAGAAGGAAGGCCTCAAGCGTGGCACCCACCTGCGCTGCTACGGCGAAGCACGCCCCGGCGCTTCGGGCCTGGAGATCTACCACCCGGAATACCGGGCGCTGAACGGCGACGAACCGCCGCCACCGGTCGAGCAGACCCTGACGCCGATCTATCCGTCCACCGAAGGCCTTACCCAGCAACGCCTGCGGCTGCTGTGCCAGCAGAGCCTGGGTCTGCTCGGCCCGCGCAGCCTGCCGGACTGGCTGCCCGACGAACTGGCCCGGGACTACCAGCTGGCGCCGCTGGACGATGCCATCCGCTACCTGCACAACCCGCCGGCCGACGCCGACCTCGACGAGCTTGCCGAAGGCCAGCACTGGGCCCAGCACCGCCTGGCCTTCGAAGAGCTGCTGACCCACCAGTTGTCGCAGCAACGCCTGCGTGAAAGCCTGCGCAGCCTGCGCGCGCCAGTGCTGCCCAAGGCCCAGCGCCTGCAGGCACAGTACCTTGCCAACCTGGGTTTCCAGCCGACCGGCGCACAGCAGCGAGTGGCCAACGAAATTGCTTACGACCTCAGCCAGCAAGAGCCGATGATGCGCCTGGTGCAGGGCGATGTGGGTGCCGGCAAGACCGTGGTCGCCGCCCTGGCCGCGCTGCAGGCCCTGGAAGCTGGCTACCAGGTGGCCCTGATGGCGCCCACCGAGATCCTCGCCGAACAGCACTTCATTACCTTCAAGCGCTGGCTCGAGCCGCTGGGCATCGAAGTCGCGTGGCTGGCCGGCAAGCTAAAGGGCAAAGCCCGGGCAGCCGCCCTGGAGCAGATCGCCAATGGCGCGCCAATGGTGGTCGGCACCCATGCGCTGTTCCAGGAAGAGGTGAAGTTCAAGCACCTGGCCCTGGCGATCATCGATGAACAGCACCGTTTTGGCGTGCAGCAACGCCTGGCCCTGCGCAAGAAGGGCGTGGCCGGGGAATTGTGCCCGCACCAGCTGATCATGACCGCCACACCCATTCCGCGCACCTTGGCCATGAGCGCCTACGCCGACCTGGACACCTCGGTGCTCGACGAACTGCCTCCCGGACGCACCCCGGTGAACACCGTGCTGGTGGCCGATAGCCGCCGCTTCGAAGTGGTCGAGCGGGTGCGCGCCGCCTGCGCCGAAGGGCGCCAGGCCTACTGGGTGTGCACCCTGATCGAAGAATCCGAAGAGCTTACCTGCCAGGCCGCCGAAAGTACCTACGAGGAGCTGGGCAGCGCCCTGGGCGAGCTGCGGGTGGGGCTGATCCACGGGCGCATGAAGCCGGCGGAAAAGGCCGAGATCATGGCTGAGTTCAAGGCCGGCAACTTGCAGTTGCTGGTCGCCACCACGGTCATCGAGGTGGGCGTGGACGTGCCCAACGCCAGCCTGATGATCATCGAGAACCCAGAGCGCCTGGGCCTGGCACAGCTGCACCAGTTGCGTGGCCGGGTTGGCCGGGGCAGCGCCGTCAGCCATTGCGTGCTGCTGTACCACCCACCACTGTCGCAGATCGGCCGCGAGCGGCTAGGGATCATGCGGGAAACCAACGACGGCTTCATCATCGCCGAAAAGGACCTGGAGCTGCGTGGCCCGGGCGAGATGCTCGGCACCCGCCAGACAGGCCTTTTGCAGTTCAAGGTCGCCGACCTGATGCGTGACGCCGACCTGCTGCCGGCCGTGCGCGACGCCGCCCAGGCCCTGATCGCACGCTGGCCGGAGCACGTCAGCCCGCTGCTCGATCGCTGGCTGCGTCATGGCCAGCAATATGGCCAAGTGTGACGCTGGTCCCATAATGGATCCAGATTTGCCCAGAGGCTGGTTATACTTCGCGTTTAAAGGAATCAGTGGATACGGACCATGACTGAAGTTGCCCTGGACACCGCAACCCCACACGCTCCCTCGGTCATCCGGCTGCTGCTCGACAAACTCGGCGTGGCCTACCGCGAGGTGGTCGAACATCCGCACCTGCCGGCAGCGTCGCGGGTACAGGCCGTGCTGCTCGACGACGAGGTCGGCGCCCTGATGGTGCTATTCCCGCAGAGCCAGCTGCTGGACCTCAACCGCCTGGCCGAACTGACCGGTCGCAAGCTCACTGCGGTGTCGGTGCCGCGCCTGAAGCAGATGCTGGACAAGCACCAGCTCAAGGCCCTGCCAGGCATTCCGGCGCTGACCAGCTCGCCGTGCCAGTACGAAAAGAGCCTGCTCGACGCCGAAACCGTGTTTATCCAGTCTGGCGAAGCCGGCCTGCTGCTGGAAATCGAACGCGCGCACTTCAAGCGCATGCTGGTCAAGGCCAGCGCCAGCAGCTTCGGCCAGGAAGTCGAGGCAATCAGCCCCAACCTCGACCGCCCCGATGATGACACCCGGGAAATCACCAACGCCGTCCAGGCCTTCACTGCCCGGCGCATCCAGAAGCGCCTGGAAGAAACCATCGAAATCCCGCCGCTGGCCGACACCGCGCAAAAGATCATCAAGCTACGGGTAGACCCCAACGCCAGCATCGACGATATCACCGGCGTGGTCGAAACCGACCCGGCGCTGGCGGCACAGGTGGTGAGTTGGGCGGCATCGCCCTACTACGCCTCACCTGGCAAGATCCGCTCGGTGGAAGACGCCATCGTGCGTGTGCTGGGCTTCGACCTGGTGATCAACCTGGCCCTGGGCCTGGCGCTGGGCAAGACCCTAAGCCTGCCGAAAGACCACCCGCAGCAAGCCACGCCGTACTGGCAGCAGTCGATCTACACCGCCGCGATCATCGAAGGCCTGACCCGCGCCATGCCACGGGCCGAGCGCCCTGAGGCCGGCCTGACCTACCTGGCCGGGCTGCTGCACAACTTTGGCTACCTGCTGTTGGCGCACGTTTTCCCGCCGCACTTCTCGCTGATCTGCCGCCACCTGGAGGTCAACCCGCACCTGTGCCACACCTATGTGGAACAACACCTGCTGGGCATCAGCCGCGAGCAGATCGGTGCCTGGTTGATGAAGCTGTGGGACATGCCGGAAGAACTGTCTGCCGCACTGCGCTTCCAGCACGACCCGGCCTATGACGGCGAGTTTTCTGCGTTCCCCAACCTGGTGTGCCTGGCTACACGATTGCTACGCTCGCGGGGGATTGGCTCGGGGCCACAGCAGGAGATTCCAGACGAATTGCTGGAACGGCTGGGGATTACCCGGGAAAAGGCCGAGGATGTGGTGAACAAGGTGCTCGAGGCAGAGAGCCTGCTGCGTGAGCTGGCTTCGCAGTTCCACGCACCTCACTGACATGATTGGCCCCTGTGGGAGCGGGTTTACCCGCGAAGATCGCGACGCGGTGCATGGCACCGGCGTTGCCGGTGTTCGCGGGTAAACCCGCTCCCACAGGGTATGAGTCAGCAGGCCTATTGAGTTTCAGCCCTTCTTCTTCGGCTTCAGGTACTTCATCAACCCCTGGAACCACATCACCAGCGCCGGGTTGCCCTTGATCTGGATGTGCTTGTCCTGAATCCCCTGCATGAACGCCAGTTGCTTGTTACCTGCCTGCATGGTGGTGAAACCATAGGCAGCGTCCTTGAAGGCGATGGCGAACGCTGGCTGCGGGTGCGCACCGCCCTTGCTGCTGATGCGTTCGTTGTTGACTATGAAGTGCCGGGCGACCTTGCCGTCCAGGGTCTGCATCTGGAACACCAGGTCCTTGCCCTTGAGCTGCTGCTGGAAAGCCGGGTTGTTGCGGCTGGCCCTGGCCATCAACAGCCCCATGGCCCAGAGAAGAAAGCGGAACTTCATCAACGCGCCTCGAATTAAAAGTGACTAAGGCGCGCAGTCTATCCTTTTCCAGAACTATTTATGCAAGTTCGAAACATTTTGCCTGCAGAAAGCACAACGGGCGCCCTGAGGCGCCCGCTTGGCTGACACTGGGGTTGTCAGGGAGCGATCACTTGCCTTTCTTGGCCGGCTTGACGGGGGCGTTGACGCTGTCGCGCAAATTCTTGCCTGGCTTGAAAGCCACGGTATTGCTGGCCTTGATCTTGACCGGTTCACCGGTTTGCGGGTTCTTGCCGGTACGCGCACCGCGATGACGTTTTTCGAAGGTGCCGAAACCGACCAGGGTCACGGTGTCCTTGTCCAGGGCACCCGTGATGCTGTCGAGAATCGCGTTCAAAACCTGATTGGCCTTTTCCTTGGTCAGATCGGCCTTTTCGGCGATGACGGCGGCGAGTTCTGGTTTGCGCATAGTGAAGCCTCTTTGACGGAATTCTTGTTGTTATGCCGTGCTGCCCTGGGAGCAGCGCTCAAGGCACCGCAGGCTCTAATCTGCGGCAGACGGAAGTGAGGATGGCACGTGCACAGGGGCCGCGCCAGTATCTGGGCGGCCATTGTGCAAGCAACAACAGGATAAATCCGACAGAACGCCAGCTATTTACGCCATAACGGCCGGCAGCTGGCGATTCAGGGCCAGCTTTTCCATCACGGCCGCCCCGGTGAGGGCGTAGCCCAGCAGCGTGCCCTCTGCATCAAGGCAGAGCACCTTGAGGTCACTGCCCTGCCCCTCTACCTGCCAGGTGCCTTCGTGGCCTTGGGGCGGCGGCGAGACCACCAGCGGACAGGCCGGGGTTTTCACGGTGATCGGCATCGGCCCGTAGGCGACCGTTGTCGGCTTGCCGGCCAGGGTTTGCGCCAGGGCCCGGGCACAGCTCATCAGCGGCATCACATAGAGCAGGTTGATGCCATCGACTTCGGCACAGTCGCCAAGGGCAAAGATGTTGGCGTGGGACGTGCGCAACTGGCGGTCCACGCAAACGCCGCGGTTGGTCTGTAGGCCAGCGGCGGCAGCCAGGTCGGTGCGCGGGCGCAGGCCGATGGCCGAAACCACCAGGTCGCAGGCGATCACGCTGCCGTCGGACAGGTGCGCCTCCAGGCCCTGGGCCACCTGCTGCAGGCGGGTCAGTACCGGGCCGAGGTGAAAGCGCACGCCCAGGCCTTCCAGCCCGGCCTGCACGGCAGTGGCAGCGGCCGGGTGCAGCAGGGTCGGCATGACTTGCTCGCACGGCGCCACCACATCGACCTGGAAGCCGCCCAGGCTCATGTCGTTGGCGAATTCGCAGCCGATCAGGCCGGCACCGAGGATCAGCACGCGCTGTTTGCCGACGGCAGCGGCACGGAAGCGCGCGTAATCTTCCAGATCATTGATCGGGAACACCTGATCGCCGCCATCACCTTCGATCGGCACCTGCACCGTCTGCGCACCCCAGGCCAGCACCAGATCGCGGTATTCCACCGCCTCTTCACCTATCCACAAACGCTTGTGACCCGGGTCGATGCCGCTGATGCGGGTATGGGTGCGAATCTCGGCATTCAGTTGCTCGGCCATGGCGCCCGGCTCGGCCATGCTCAGGGCGTCGGCGTCCTTCTGCTTGGCAAAGCCGGTGGACAGCATGGGCTTGGAGTAGGAACGACCGTCATCGGCGGTGATCAGCAGCAGCGGCGTCTGCGCATCGAGCTTGCGAAATTCACGGGCCAGGTTGTAGCCCGCAAGGCCGGTACCGATGATTACCACAGGGGACGTCATGTCGTGCTTTCCTCGATTAGCCGATGGAGATCATTTCAAAGTCGCTCTTGCCCACGCCGCAGTCGGGGCACAGCCAGTCTTCAGGCACGTCTTCCCAGCGTGTGCCGGGGGCGATGCCGTCGTCGGGCCAGCCTTCGGCTTCGTCGTAGATCAGGCCACAGACAATACATTGCCACTTCTTCATCAGGTCTTTTTCCTCGGTTCAAGCTGGAGCTTTGTGTTGCTGCTGATGGCCTCTTCGCGGGTGAACCCGCTCCTACAGCGACTGCGTAGCCTGTGGGAACGGGTTTACCCGCGACGAAGCCTGCGGGCAATTCGTGGGGCTTTGTAGCGGCCCTGTCAGCAGTATGCAAGCAGTCCGGGCAATCATGCTAAGCTCGCCGCCTCTCTGGTTGTAACAAGCAGACCGACGTGTCGTACGAATCCCCGCAAGCAGCCGCTGTCGCGTGGCTGCCGTATTCACGGCTGGCGACCGACATCGACCAGCCCACCCTTGACTGGCTGTTCGACGAGGGCTCGCTGACCCGCCGCCTGACCCGCCTGTCCAACGATCACTTCTCCGTTACCCCGCTGTTCGAGGGCTGGCAACCGCTGCGCGATGACGAATGCCAGGCACTGGGCATCGCCGCCGGTGCCGAAGGCTGGGTGCGCGAGGTGTACCTGCGCGGCCATGGCCAACCCTGGGTGTTCGCTCGCAGCGTCGCCAGCCGCAGCGCCCTGGAGCGCGGCGGGCTGGACCTTGAAACCTTGGGCAGCCGTTCGTTGGGCGAGTTGCTGTTCTGCGACCAGGCATTTATCCGCCACCCCATCGAGGTGTGCAGTTATCCACAGGCCTGGCTGCCGAGCGAAGCCGCCCATACTGCGCTGTGGGGCCGCCGGTCGCGCTTCGAACGTGGCGGCCTGGACCTACTGGTGGCAGAGGTGTTCCTGCCGGCATTGTGGCAAGCGGCCAAGGAGGAAAACCGCTGATGTACATGCAACTGCTGAAGTCGCTCAACCGCCTGCACCCGCGGGCCTGGGACTTTGTCCAGCTCAGTCGGATGGACCGGCCAATTGGTATCTACCTGCTACTGTGGCCGACCTTGTCGGCGGTGTGGATTGCTGGCAATGGTTCACCAACCCTGGCCAACGTGCTGATCTTTGGCCTCGGTGTGGTGCTGATGCGCGCCGCAGGTTGCTGCATCAACGACTTTGCCGACCGCAAGGTGGACGGCCACGTCAAACGCACCGCCGACCGCCCCCTGGCCAGCGGCCGGGTCCGCCCGCGCGAAGCACTGGCGCTGTTCGCCATCCTGGTCGGAGTGAGCTTCCTGCTGGTGCTGTGCACCAACAGCCGCACGGTGTGGCTGTCGTTCGGTGCGGTAGCTCTGGCGTTCTGCTACCCGTTCATGAAGCGCTACACCTATTACCCGCAGGTGGTGCTGGGGGCGGCGTATTCCTGGGGCATTCCCATGGCCTTCACCGCAGCGGGTGGCGAGCTGCCAGCCAGCGCCTGGCTGCTGTACATCGCCAACCTGCTGTGGACGGTGGGCTACGACACCTACTACGCCATGGTCGACCGTGATGACGACCTGAAGATTGGCGTGAAGTCGACCGCCATCCTGTTCGGCGATGCCGACCGCACCATCATCCTCACCTTGCAGCTGCTGTCGCTGGGCTGCCTGTTGCTGGCCGGCAGCCGCTTCGAGCTGGGTGGCTGGTTCCACCTGGGGCTGCTGGGCGCGGCGGCGTGCTTTGCCTGGGAGTACTGGTCGACGCGCAAGCTGGACCGGGAGTCGTGCTTCAAGGCGTTTCTGCACAATCACTGGGCGGGGATGCTGGTGTTTATCGGGGTAGTATTGGATTACGCACTGCGTTGAAGCTGAGGGCCCTATCGCCGACAAGCCAGCTCCCACAGGTGCAGCGCTGCCTTCACAGCTTGCACATAACCTGAGGGAGCTGGCTTGCCGGCGATGGGCCGCAAAGCGGCCCCGGCAATCTCAAGGCTTGGCAACGTGCCAGACGTCCTTCATGCCGTCACCGGTCATGTCGCCGGCCTTCTTGTCCTTGATGAAGGTATACAGCGGCTTGCCGTCATAGGCCCACTGCTTGCTGCCATCATCGCGCATCACTACTGTCCACTTGTCCTTGGCCGGTTCGTCATTGGCCTGGACCATCAGCGGCGGCCAGTTTTTGGCGCATTCGCCATTGCACATCGACTTGCCGCCCGCATCCTTGTCGAAGGTGTACAGGGTCATGCCGGCATGATCGACCAACATCCCGCCCTTCTCCATCGCATGGTCGGCCAAGGCCACCCCCGGGAGCGCCAGCGCAGTGAAAAGGGCCATCCAGCTCAGCGTTTGTCGTGTCATTGGATTCACCATTGTTTCGGGGGGATTGAGTTCTGGTTGCCACAACTACGGCCCTTTCAAGCCTAGTTCAGTCATGGAATGTCGCCAGAACGGCCAACACCCTGTCACACAGCTGCAATAATTCCGTTATCTAATGCGGGCCAAGACACCGTATCCAGGAGAGGTTTTGAGCATGGTTGGCAGGAACATTCTGATCGTCGACGACGAAGCACCAATTCGCGAGATGATCGCCGTTGCCCTGGAAATGGCCGGCTATGACTGCCTGGAAGCGGAAAACTCCCAACAGGCCCACGCGATCATCGTCGACCGCAAACCGGACCTGATCCTGCTCGACTGGATGCTGCCAGGCACCTCCGGCATCGAGTTGGCCCGCCGCCTCAAGCGCGACGAGCTGACCGGCGACATCCCGATCATCATGCTCACCGCCAAGGGTGAAGAGGACAACAAGATCCAAGGCCTGGAAGTGGGTGCCGACGACTACATCACCAAGCCGTTCTCACCACGCGAGCTGGTCGCCCGCCTGAAAGCCGTGCTGCGTCGCACCGGCCCGAGCGATAGCGAGGCACCGATCGAAGTCGGTGGCCTGCTGCTCGACCCGATCAGCCACCGCGTGACCATCGACGGCAAGCCAGCCGAGATGGGCCCTACCGAATACCGTCTGCTGCAGTTCTTCATGACCCACCAGGAGCGCGCCTACACCCGTGGCCAACTGCTGGACCAGGTATGGGGCGGTAACGTCTATGTCGAGGAACGCACCGTCGACGTACACATCCGCCGCCTGCGCAAGGCGCTGGGTGAAGCCTACGAAAATCTGGTACAAACCGTCCGGGGCACCGGCTACCGCTTCTCGACCAAGAGCTGATCGAGCTGAAAGGCGCCAAGCTGCACGTCGTTGTACAAGGACCGTCAATTGAACCAGAACTGGCACGCGACCCTGATTCGCCACCTGCTGCTGCTGATTACCGTCTGCCTGATCGGTGGGCTGGTCAGTGACTACTATGGCTGGAGCCTGGCCATCGGCCTGGCGCTCTACCTGGGCTGGACCCTCAAGCAACTGCTGCGCCTGCATGACTGGCTGCGCAACCACCAACCCGACGAAGCACCGCCCGATGGCTACGGGCTGTGGGGCGAGGTGTTCGACAGCATCTACCACCTGCAACGCCGCGACCAGCGTGTACGCGGCCGCCTGCAGGCGGTGATCGACAGGGTGCAGGAGTCTACTGCCGCACTGCGAGACGCAGTGATCATGCTCGACAGCGATGGCAACCTGGAATGGTGGAACCGCGCCGCCGAGACCCTGCTGGGCTTCAAGACCCCACAGGACGGCGGCCAGCAGGTGACCAACCTGGTGCGCCACCCGCGCTTCAAGGAGTACTTCGAGGCAGGAAACTACCTCGAGCCGCTGGAAATCCCTTCGCCGATCAACGACCGCATGCGCGTGCAGTTGCACATCACCCGCTACGGCAACAACGAGCACCTGATGCTGGTGCGCGACGTTACCCGCATCCACCAGCTGGAGCAGATGCGCAAGGACTTCGTCGCCAACGTGTCCCACGAGCTGCGCACGCCGCTGACGGTCATCACCGGCTACCTGGAAACCCTGCTGGACAACGTCGAGGACGTGAACCCGCGCTGGAGCCGAGCCCTGCAACAGATGAGCCAGCAAGGCTCACGCATGCAGACACTGCTCAACGACCTGTTGCTGCTGGCCAAGCTTGAGGCCACCGACTATCCGTCGGACAACCACCCGGTGGCGGTCGATGCCTTGCTCTGCGCGATCAAGAACGACGCCCAGGCTCTGTCCGGGCCCCGCAAACAGCGCATCACCCTTGAAGCCGCGCCCGGTGTGCAGTTGAAGGGCAGCGAGTCAGAGCTGCGCAGTGCCTTTTCCAATCTGGTGTTCAACGCGGTCAAGTACACCCAGGACGAAGGCAGCATCCGGATTCGCTGGTGGGCCGATGCCCAGGGCGCACACCTGTCGGTGCAGGACTCGGGGGTGGGCATCGATGCCAAGCACCTGCCACGTCTGACCGAGCGCTTCTACCGGGTCGACTCCAGCCGTGCGTCGAATACCGGGGGCACCGGGCTGGGGCTGGCGATCGTCAAGCATGTGCTGATGCGCCACCGCGGCAAACTGGAGATCAGCAGCGTGCCAGGGCATGGCAGTACGTTTACCTGTCACTTCGCACCAGCACAATTGGCCAACGGCAAGGCTTGAGATCGGGGCTGCTGCGCAGCCCTTCGCGGGCACGCCCGCTCCCACAGGGACCGCAATAAGTCCGCCACCCTTTGCTTTTACCGCACCAGCCGCTACATTGGACCCCCTGTGCCAGCAAGAGCTGGCACTTTTTTTCTCTCTATCTCGAAGACGGACCCCGTAAAAACTCCATCATGGACCCTTCCCCTGGTATCAGCCTCACCTCGTTATTCGCCGATTTCGGCATGATCATCTTTGCCTTGCTCCTGGTGCTGCTCAACGGCTTCTTCGTTGCCGCCGAGTTCGCCATGGTCAAGCTGCGCGCTACCCGCGTCGAGTCCATCGCCGAGTTGCATGGCTGGCGTGGCAGCATCCTGCGCAAGGTGCACAACCAGCTCGACGCCTATCTGTCGGCCTGCCAGCTGGGCATCACCCTCGCCTCGCTGGGCCTTGGCTGGGTCGGTGAACCGGCGTTCGCCCATCTGCTCGAGCCGCTGCTGGCATACCTTGGCGTGGACACGCCCGAGCTGATCAAGGCGATCTCGTTCTTCGTCGCCTTCTTCGTCATTTCGTACCTGCACATCGTGGTCGGTGAGCTGGCGCCCAAGTCCTGGGCCATCCGCAAGCCAGAACTGCTGTCGCTGTGGACCGCCGTGCCGCTGTACCTGTTCTACTGGGTGATGTACCCGGCCATCTACCTGCTCAATGCCAGCGCCAACACCATCCTGCGCATTGCTGGCCAGGGCGAGCCCGGCCCGCATCACGAGCACCACTACAGCCGTGAAGAACTCAAGCTGATCCTGCACTCCAGCCGTGGCCAGGACCCGAGCGACCAGGGCATGCGCGTGCTGGCCTCTGCCGTGGAAATGGGCGAGCTGGAGGTGGTCGACTGGGCCAACTCGCGCGAGGACATGGTCAGCATCGACGCCCATGCGCCGTTGAAGCAGATCCTGGCGCTGGTACGCCGCCACAAGTTCAGCCGCTACCCGGTGTACGACGCCGAGCGTGAGGAGTTCACCGGCCTGCTGCATATCAAGGACCTGCTGCTGGAACTGGCCGAACTCGAGCACTTGCCCGAAACCATCGACCTCGACGACCTGGCCAGGCCGCTGGAGCGCGTGTCGCGGCACATGCCGCTGGCACAGTTGCTGGAGCAGTTCCGCAAGGGCGGCGCGCACTTCGTGCTGGTGGAGGAAGCCGATGGCAAGGTGATTGGCTACCTGACCATGGAAGACGTGCTGGAAGTGCTGGTGGGCGATATCCAGGACGAGCACCGCAAGACCGAGCGCGGCATCCTCGCCTACCAGCCGGGCAAGCTGCTGGTGCGTGGCGACACGCCGCTGTTCAAGGTCGAGCGCCTGCTGGGCGTCGACCTTGACCATATCGAGGCGGAAACCCTCGCCGGTCTGGTCTACGAGACGCTCAAGCGCGTGCCTGAAGAAGAGGAAGTGCTGGAGGTCGAAGGGCTGCGCATCATCATCAAGAAGATGAAAGGGCCGAAGATCGTGCTGGCCAAGGTACTCAAGCTGGATTGAGGGCCAGGGGGCTGCTTTGCAGCCCATCGCGACGCAAGGCCGCTCCCACAGGGGTTCGCGTATCCCTGTAGGAGCGGCCTTGTGTCGCGATAGGGCCGCAAAGCGGCCCCAAAAATCTCAGGGGTTACCCGCGGTAAAGTCAGGCAACCCACCAATCGGCCTGTCGAACCGATAAGGTATCGACTCCAGCGCCAACCCCACATTGCGCTGCACCACGAAATGCAGGTGGGGCCCGGTACTGTTGCCGGTATTGCCCGACTTGGCCAGCATCTGCCCCTGCCGCACTCGTTGCCCCTCCGCCACTACCACCGACCCGCGCATCAGGTGCAGGTAGACGCCCATGGTACCGTCCGGGTGCAGGATCCTGACGAAATTGCCCGAGGGGTTGGGGCCGCGCCCGCTCTGGCTGTTCTCCGTCTTCACCACCACCCCTTCCCGCGCCGCGATGATGGTGGTGCCTTCGGGCATGGCGATGTCCATGGCGTAACGCCCCTTGGGCCCAAAATGACTGACCCGGCCATTGGGGCCCTGGGTCACGCGGAACGGCCCGCCAATCCAGGGGAATGCATAGCGGAAGCCCTGGGGCCGCTTGCCCGGGTCGCCCATGGCCTGTAGCAGGGTCGAGCGGTAGTTCAGCAGCATCCCGGGGCGCCCCCTGAGCACGCTTAGCATTTGCGTGGTGCGCGGCGGCAGTACCCGGCGCACGGTACGCGGGGCATTGCCACCTTGTGCATTCACCAGGTTGTCCAGGCGCAACTCCACCTCCACTGGCACGTGTAGCTGGTTGCGGGCCGAAAAGCTCACGCCGCCGTTGAAGGTTATCGCGTTCAGCAGAACCTGGCCTTCGGGCACCTCGACCATAGGTACGCGCCGCACAAAGGTTTTGGCACCGGGGCCGGGCCGGTCGGAATAGGAGGTCACACGGCCATCATCGGTGATCTCGTAAATGGTCATGCCCAGGCTCGACGCCGAGGCCATGAGCAATGCACAGAACAGCAGCAGGCGGGCGGGCATGATAGTGGCTTTTTGACAGTTGCGATCTGTCGAAGCCTAGCAGGGGGTTTTGTGACGGGTATGACAGTTGGTCGGATGGCGTCAACAGGACTGGCCCCATTGCCGGCAAGCCAGCTCCTACAGGAAATGCACAAGGCCAGAAGTTGACGCTGTACCTGTGGGAGCTGGCTTGCCCGCAATGGAGCCAGTAGTCATTACTCAGGCGCCCGGGGTGAAATGCTTCTGCGCCGTCCCGCGGGCAATCAGCCGCGACAGGTAGTCGAGCTTCTGGGCATCCTGATCGACGAACTTGAAGGTCAGTTGCAACCAGTCACTGTCAGGCTTGGGTTCCAGTGCCGCGACGGCATGCAGGTAGCCGTTCAGGCGCGCAACTTCGGCGTTCTCGCCCTGTTCCAGGTCCAACACTGCGCCTTCCAGTACTTGGGGAAGCGCTTCGCCACGGCGCACCACCAGCAGCGCCTCTTTCAGGCTCAGCGCCTTGATCACGCACGGCTGCATGCCGCCGGCCAGGCGCAACTGGCCCTGGCCACGACCGGTCGGCGCGGGAGTGGCGGGCCGGGGGGCATTGGCCACTGGCCTGGCGGGTGCGGTTGCAGGTGCCGGAGCTGGCGCCGCGACCTTCACCGCTTCAGGCTTGCCGGCTGTCAGCGCATTCAGCGAGTCATTGGCGAACGCCGAGTTGGCCCGTGCCGGGCCGCTGGACATCAGGCTGTCGAGCTTGCCGATCTTGGTCAGGGCCTTTTTCACCTTGGTCAGCAATTGCTCGTTGGTGAATGGCTTGCCGACAAAATCGGAAACGCCCGCCTGAATCGCCTGGATGACGTTTTCCTTGTCGCCACGGCTGGTCACCATGATGAATTGCAGGTTCTTCAACTCAGGCTGCTGGCGGCACCAGGTGAGCAGTTCCAGGCCGGACATTTCCGGCATTTCCCAGTCGCACAGAACCAGGTCGAACGCTTCCTTGCCCAGCATGGCCATTGCCTTGCGACCGTTGACGGCGTCGTCGATGGTCATGCCCGGGAAGGCATTGCGCAGGCATTTGCGGACCAGATCACGGATAAACGGGGCGTCATCCACGACCAGCACATTCACTTTACTCATCGATACTCCTTCTGAATCCCGACTAGCCTACCGCCGAATAATGGCCACTTGCTACAACCTGGTCACGCCGGGACTTCTTCACATCGTTCGCGGGTGCCTGCCGGCTCCTCGACCGCAAACGAAAACGCCCGGCCAAGGCCGGGCGTCGATGCTCGGGAGCAACCTTACTTATCGTCAGGTTCGGCCGGAACATTAGCGTTTTCGCCGTCGGAAACAGCAGTGCCTTGCACTTCTGCCGTCATGCGCTTGAGGCCCATGTGACGCACGTCGGTGCCGCGCACCAGATAGATCACCAGCTCGGAGATATTGCGCGCATGGTCGCCGATACGCTCCAGCGAACGCAGGACCCAGATAACGCTCAGTACCCGCGAGATCGAGCGCGGGTCTTCCATCATGTAGGTCACCAGCTCACGCAGGGCGGTCTTGTATTCGCGGTCGATGGTCTTGTCGTACTGGGCCACCGACAGCGCCAGGTCGGCGTCGAAGCGGGCAAAGGCATCCAGCGCGTCGCGGACCATGTTGCGTACCTGGTCGCCGATGTGGCGCACCTCGACATAGCCGCGCGGTGACTCGCCTTCCTCGCACAGCTGGATGGCGCGGCGGGCGATCTTGGTCGACTCGTCACCGATGCGCTCCAGGTCAATCACCGACTTGGAGATGCTGATGATCAGACGCAGGTCGGAGGCCGCCGGCTGACGACGGGCGAGGATGCGCAGGCACTCCTCGTCGATGTTGCGCTCCATCTGGTTGATCTGCTCGTCGACTTCGCGCACTTGCTGGGCCAGGCCCGAGTCGGCTTCGATCAGCGCAGTGACTGCATCGTTGACCTGCTTTTCGACCAGGCCACCCATGGCCAGCAGGTGACTACGCACCTCTTCGAGCTCGGCGTTGAACTGCTGGGAAATGTGATGCGTAAGGCTTTCTTTGTTGATCATCGTTCGCTCCGCGAAGAAGCTGCAAGCTTCAATTTGTTCGTCTCGTTCCCTGGCCTGTAGGAGCGGGTTTACCCGCGAACACCGGCGAAGCCGGTGCCAGACACCGCGGCGCCTGCTTCGCGGGTAAACCCGCTCCCACAGCGGCCAGGCACCTATCCGGAGCGGCGATTAGCCGTAGCGACCGGTGATGTAGTCTTCGGTCTGTTTCTTCGCCGGGTTGGTGAACAGGGTGTCGGTATCCCCGAATTCGACCAGTTTGCCCATGTACATGAACGCGGTGTAGTCCGAAACACGGGCCGCCTGCTGCATGTTGTGGGTCACGATGACGATGGTGTACTTGGATTTCAATTCGTAGATCAGTTCCTCGACCTTCAGGGTCGAGATCGGGTCCAGTGCCGAGCACGGTTCGTCGAGCAGCAGCACTTCCGGCTCCACGGCGATGGTACGGGCGATGACCAGACGCTGCTGCTGGCCACCGGACAGGCCCAGTGCCGAATCGTGCAGGCGGTCCTTGACCTCGTCCCACAGTGCCGCGCCCTTCAGCGCCCATTCGACCGCTTCGTCCAGCACGCGCTTCTTGTTGATGCCCTGGATCCGCAGGCCGTAGACCACGTTTTCGTAGATGGTCTTTGGGAACGGGTTGGGCTTCTGGAACACCATGCCCACACGACGGCGCAGCTCGGCCACGTCTTCGCCCTTGCGGTAGATGTTATTGCCATACAGGTTGATGGCGCCTTCCACGCGGCAACCATCAACCAGATCGTTCATGCGGTTGAAGGTGCGCAGCAGGGTCGACTTGCCGCAGCCGGACGGGCCGATAAAGGCGGTCACGCGCTGCTTGGGAATGTTCATCTGCACATCGAACAGCGCTTGTTTGTCACCGTAGAACAGGCTCAGGCCCGGCACTTCGATGGCTACGGTTTCTTCGGCCAGGCGCAGGCTCTGCTTGTCGCGGCCCAGGGCAGACATGTCGATGCCGTGGGTATGGGATTCTTGCTGCATGGTCAACTCCATACGCTAACAATTCGTTTCTAAGGGCCGCCCGTTTCACGGGCGGCACGCTTGCAATCAGGATCAGCTGTCGAGGGCCTTGTACTTCTCGCGCAGGTGGTTACGGATCCACACGGCCGAGAGGTTGAGGGCCGCGATCACCAGCACCAGCAGCAACGCCGTGGCGTATACCAGCGGCCGCGCGGCTTCTACGTTGGGGCTCTGGAAGCCGACGTCATAGATATGGAAGCCCAGGTGCATGATCTTCTGGTCCAGGTGCAGGTACGGGTAGTTCCCGTCCACCGGCAGGGATGGAGCCAGCTTTACCACACCCACCAGCATCAGCGGCGCCACTTCACCGGCGGCGCGGGCCACGGCGAGGATCATGCCGGTCATCATCGCCGGGCTGGCCATCGGCAGGACGATCTTCCACAGGGTCTCGGCCTTGGTAGCGCCCAGGGCCAGCGAGCCTTCGCGCACGGTGCGCGGGATACGCGCCAGGCCTTCCTCGGTGGCCACGATCACCACCGGCACGGCCAGCAGCGCCAGGGTCAGCGATGCCCACAACAGGCCTGGGGTACCCAGGGTTGGCGCCGGCAGTGCTTCGGGAAAGAACAAGCGGTCGATCGAGCCGCCCAGCACGTAGACGAAGAAGCCCAGGCCGAACACGCCGTAGACGATCGCGGGCACACCAGCCAGGTTGTTCACCGCGATGCGGATCAAGCGGGTCACCGGGCCCTGTCTGGCGTATTCTCGCAGGTACACGGCAGCCAGCACACCGAACGGGGTGACGATCACGGCCATGATCAGAGTCATCATCACGGTACCGAAGATGGCCGGGAAGATACCGCCCTCAGTGTTGGCTTCACGCGGGTCATCGCTGAGGAACTCCCAGACCTTGGTGAAGTAGGTGCCCAGCTTGGTGAACCCCGACATGGCGTTAGGCTGGATGGCGTGTACCACCTTGCTGAGGTTGATTTCCACTTCACGGCCGTTGCCATCGCGGGCCACCAGGCTGTCGCGAGCGAAGGCCTGGTGCAGGCCAGTCAGGCGGTCTTCGATGGCCTTGTATCGGCTGTTCAGCCCGGCGCGCTCGGCGTCCATGTCAGCCTGGGCGGCGGCGTCCAGCTTGCCGTCCAGCTCCAGCTTGCGCGCCTGCAGACGCAGGCGCTCGAGGCCATGGTTGATGGCACCGATGTCTTTCTTTTCGAGGCTTTGCAGTTCGCTGTTGAGCTGGTTGGCGCGCTTGAGGCGGGCCTGCAGTTCGACCCAGGCCGCAGCACCTTCGGCGACCACGCGGCCTTCTTCCTTGATGCTGACCAGGTAGCCGTAGAAGTTGCCCCACTCGCGGCGCTCCAGGGCGACCAGGTCGGTCGGGTGCCTTTCGTCGACCAGCCAGTCGCCGACCACCCAGGTGAAGTCGCTGCCGTTGAGGTCGCGGTTGCCCACCTTGATCAGCTCACGGGTCATGAACTCCGGGCCTTGGTCAGGCACTGGCAGGCCGGCGCCCTTCAGACGGGCACGGGGTACTTCTTCCTTTTGCACCACTTCGCCAATGACGACATGGTCGGCCTGGCCCGGCACCTTGTAGGTAGCCTGGACAAGATCGGCCGGCCAGAAGTGGCCCAGGCCGCGCACGGCAATCACCGCCAGCAGGCCAACGGTCATGATCACTGCCATGGCCACCGCGCCGCCGCTCATCCAGACGCCTGGGGCGCCGCTCTTGAACCAGCCTTTGAGGGAATCCTTTTTCACGGATCGCTACCTTTCTATCAAAGCGACGAGTATTTCTTGCGCAGACGCTGGCGAATCAGCTCGGCCAAGGTGTTCATGATGAAGGTGAACATCAGCAGCACCAGCGCGGCCAGGAACAGCACGCGGTAGTGGCTGCCGCCGACTTCCGATTCCGGCATTTCCACCGCCACGTTGGCGGCCAGGGTGCGCATGCCCTCGAACAGGTTCAGCTCCATCACCGGGGTGTTGCCGGTGGCCATCAGCACGATCATGGTCTCGCCCACCGCACGGCCCATGCCGATCATCAGCGCCGAGAAGATACCTGGGCTGGCGGTGAGGATGACCACGCGAGTCAGGGTCTGCCATGGCGTCGCTCCCAGGGCCAGGGAGCCCAGGGTCAGGCTGCGCGGCACGCTGAACACGGCGTCTTCGGCGATGGAGTAGATGTTCGGGATGACCGCGAAGCCCATGGCGATACCCACGACCAGGGCATTGCGCTGGTCGTAGGTTATCCCCAGGTCGTTGGTGATCCACAGGCGCATGTCACCGCCAAAGAACCAGTTCTCGAGGTGCGGGCTCATGGTCAGGGCGAACCACCCGGTGAACAGGATGACCGGGATCAGGATCGCCGCTTCCCAGCCATCCGGGATACGCAGGCGAATCGACTCGGGCAGGCGGGTCCAGGCGAAGCCGGCCAGCAGGATACCGAGCGGCATCAGCAGGAACAGGCTGAACACGCCCGGCAGGTGGCCTTCCAGATACGGGGCCAGGAACAGGCCGGCGAAGAAGCCGAGGATCACCGTCGGCATCGCTTCCATCAGTTCGATCACCGGCTTGACCTTGCGGCGCATGCCCGGGGCCATGAAGTAGGCGGTGTAGATGGCCGCGGCGATCGCCAGCGGGGCCGCCAGGATCATGGCGTAGAACGCAGCCTTGAGGGTACCGAAGGTCAGCGGCGACAGGCTCAGTTTGGGCTCGAAGTCGGTGTTCGAAGCGGTCGATTGCCAGACGTATTTCGGCTCGTCGTAGTTCTCGTACCAAACTTTGCCCCACAGCGCGCTGAAGGAAATTTCCGGATGCGGGTTGCGCAGGCTAAGTGGCAGCAGCTTGCCGCCTTCTTCGATGATGATGCGGTTGGCACGTGGCGACAGGGCCAGAATGCCAGGGCCTTCGGCGGCCGGCTCGACCAGCAGGGTACGGTGCGCGGTGCTGTGGAACACGCCCAGCTCGCCTGCGGCGTCGAGGGCGACGAAGCCCTTGCGGCGCTCTTCGGCGTCGATCTGTACGACCGCGGCCTTGCCCATCTGGAAGGTGCGGATCAGCTTGAAGCGCGATTCGCCATCCGGGTCACGGGCCATGAACCACTGGGCCAGGCCGCCCTTGGAATCACCAATGATCAGCGAGATGCCGCCGACCAGCTGGGCGGTGGCGGTAATTTCGGTGTCGGCGCTTTCAGACAGTTTGTAGCGGCCGTTGAGGCTCTTGTCGCGCAGGTTGAACACGTCCGCGGTGGCACGGCCGTTGATCACGTACAGCCACTGCTGACGCGGGTCGATGAAGATGTTCTTCACCGTTTCGGTCATCTGCGGCAGTTCGATGCGGTTCTGCTCGGTCGTGACCTCTTCGGTCATCATGTTTTCGGTGCGGGTCAACTCGACCACCTGCAGGTGCGCGCCGGTGGAACCAGCCAGCAGCAGGGTGTCGCCATTGACGTTTACGCTGACATGATCCAGCGCACGCCCCTGCTCGTCGAGCACGAACGGCTGCTCGCCGTACGGGTAGTC
Organism: Pseudomonas sp. PNPG3; assembly: GCF_023093815.1. NCBI lineage: Bacteria > Pseudomonadati > Pseudomonadota > Gammaproteobacteria > Pseudomonadales > Pseudomonadaceae > Pseudomonas > Pseudomonas sp. PNPG3. Next base: position 72,256 of record NZ_JALLKV010000006.1, on the reverse strand, counting down.
GATGCCGGGGGCGATGGTTTTCTTGTTGTCCGGGTAGGTGATCTTGTAGGTGTGGTGAAACACCAGTGCCTGGCCATTGGACAAGCCCAGCACCACCAGCGGGCTACCCGGCTGGTCGGCACTGATCGAAGTGACCTGGGTGCCTGCCGGCAGTGGCAGGTCGACACGCTTGAGCTCGTTACCGGTCTTGGTATCGAAGAACAGTGCCTGGCCCTTGTCCGAAACACGCATGCCCACCAGGTTCTGCTCTTCAAGCGCGATCATCAGCGGCTTGCCGGCATCCTGTTGCAGCCAGCTCGGCTCCAGGGCTTTCTTGCTGGTCAGCTCGGCGCCCTGGAACAGCGGCAGCACCACATAGGCCAGATAAAAGAAGATCAGGGTGATAGCCGCCAATACGGCAAGCCCGCCCACCAGTACATACCAGCGGGTCAGGCGGTCCTTTAGCGCGCGCATGCGGCGCTTGCGTTGCAACTCCGGCGTATTGAAATCAATCCGCACGGGCTGGGAGTTTTGGGTCATGTTGGAATTGGCCAGATCATTCATGCGCACACCCTAGCGGTCCCGTGTGACAAAAACATTACAAATTGGTGACGCACGAAAGCCCGCCGCACAGGAAACCTGGCTTCGGACTGAAATTTCGTGGAAGAGGCCGGGCATCAGCGCCGGCCTCCCCCTCAGTTACTTACTTCTTTGCGACGTTACCTGCGTGGGACAGGCCCAGGTCAGCCAAGGTCTTGTCGACGACTTTGGCCGGCAGCGGGATGTAGCCATCCTTCACCACGACCTGCTGGCCGGCTTGCGACAGCACCAGCTTGACGAACTCGGCTTCCAGCGGAGCCAGAGGCTTGTTCGGAGCCTTGTTGACGTAGACGTACAGGAAGCGCGACAGCGGGTAGGTGCCGTTCAGAGCGTTGGCTTCGTTGTCTTCAACGAACTCGCCGCCTTCCTTCTTGGCCAGGGCCACAGTCTTGACGCTGGCGGTCTTGTAGCCGATGCCCGAGTAGCCGATGCCGTTCAGCGAGGAGCTGATCGACTGCACGACCGAAGCCGAGCCAGGCTGTTCGTTGACGTTAGGCTTGAAGTCGCCTTTGCACAGGGCTTCTTCCTTGAAGTAGCCGTAGGTGCCCGATACCGAGTTACGGCCGAACAGCTGTACTGGCTTGTTGGCCAGGTCGCCGGTCACGCCCAGGTCACCCCAGGTCTTGACGTCGGCTTTGCCACCGCACAGGCGGGTGGAAGAGAAGATGGCGTCGACCTGGGCCATGGTCAGGCCTTTGATCGGGTTGTCCTTGTGCACGAACACAGCCAGGGCGTCTACGGCGACCGGGATGGCGGTCGGTTTGTAGCCGTACTTCTGCTCGAAGGCCTGCAGCTCGACGTCCTTCATCTTGCGGCTCATCGGGCCGAGGTTGGCGGTGCCTTCGGTCAGCGCGGGTGGCGCGGTGGAGGAGCCGGCAGCCTGGATCTGGATGTTTACGTTCGGATATTCCTTCTTGTAGGCCTCGGCCCACAGAGTCATCAGGTTGGCGAGGGTGTCCGAACCGACGCTGGAGAGGTTGCCCGAAACACCAGTGGTCTTGGTGTAGGTCGGGATCGCAGGATCGACAGCGGCTACCGCGTTGGCGGTTGCAACGCCAGCGGCGGCAAAGGTGAGGGCCGCCATCAAACGCTTCAGTTTCATGCCTTGCTCCTAGCAGGAATATTGGGGTGTTGGATGGAACGGGCCCAAGTATCTGCAGGCCGCATGAATACGATATGACTTGAATATGACAATTGGATGAAAGGCCATCATCAAAAGCAGGTCTGGCCTCTTCGCGGCTAAAGCCGCTCCCACAGGTGCGGCATTGCCTTGAAGCCGGTGCGATTTCTGTAGGAGCGGCTTTAGCCGCGAAGAGGCCAGCAGCCTTAACGCTTGTTGGCCAGGAGGTACAGGCCAACAACCAGACCAACGGCACACAGCCCCGCCACATAGTAGGCCGGCGCCATCGGGCTCACTTTCAACAGCGCAGTCACCACCATCGGCGTCAGCCCGCCAAAGATCGCGTAGGCCACGTTGTACGAGAACGACAGCCCGCTGAAGCGCACCACCGCCGGGAACGCCTTGACCATCACATAAGGCACCGCGCCAATCACGCCCACGCACAGGCCGGTCACTGCATACAGTGGGAACAGCAGTTCGGGCCGGGTCGGCAGGCTGTGGTAGAAGGTCCAGGAGGTCGCCAGCAGCAGCAGGCTGCCGATCACGAACACCCGGCCCGCGCCGAAGCGATCGGCCAGGCTGCCAGCGCCGATGCAGCCGAAGCTGAGCAGCACGATGGCCAGGCTGTTGGCCTTGAGCGAGTCGGTGGGGCTGATGTGGTAGATGCTCTGCAGCAGCGCCGGAGTCATCAGGATGAGCACCACGATGGCGGCTGACAGCATCCAGGTCAGCAGCATCGACAGGATGATCGCGCCGCGATGGTCACGCAGCACCGCGCGCAACGGCAGCTCCTCGGCCAGCGCCTTGCGCTGCTGCATCTCGGCGAACACCGGGGTTTCGTGCAGCCAACGGCGCAGGTACACCGAGAACAGGCCGAATACACCGCCAAGCAGGAACGGGATACGCCAGGCGTAATCGGCCACTTCCTGTGCGCTGTAGACGCTGTTGATCAGGGTCGCCACCAGCGAACCAAGCAGGATGCCCGCGGTCAGGCCTGCGGTGAGGGTGCCGCAGGCGTAGCCGGTGTTGCGCTCTGGCACGTGCTCGGACACGAATACCCAGGCGCCCGGTACCTCGCCTCCGATGGCTGCGCCCTGGATCACGCGCATCAGCAGCAACAGGATCGGCGCCCACATGCCGATCTGTGCATAGGTGGGCAGCAGGCCCATGATCAGCGTTGGCAGGGCCATCATGAAGATGCTCAGGGTGAACATCTTCTTGCGCCCGAGCAGGTCACCGAAGTGGGCCATGATGATGCCGCCCAGCGGCCGCGCCAGGTAGCCGGCGGCGAAAATGCCAAAGGTTTGCATCAGGCGCAGCCATTCGGGCATGTCAGCCGGGAAAAACAGCTTGCCGACCACTGTGGCGAAGAACACGAAAATGATGAAGTCGTAGAACTCCAGCGCGCCGCCCAGGGCGGACAGTGAGAGAGTCTTGTAGTCACTGCGGGTCAGCGGCCGCGAAGGCTGCTCGATACTGCTCGGCACGGAGGTCATCGCTCATTGTTCTCTTTGTGGCATGCAGGCCGCTTGGCATGCGGCTTCTGGATTGGGAGACAGGCGAAGATAGCAAATTGCTGAGCTGCGCCGAAAGCGATACAAAATCCCTACACATATTCATGAATGCGCGGTCGTCGCTGGCCGTTATGCTCTATATACTGGCACTTCGTAGGAAAAGGTTGCTCCTAACGTGGGATGTTGTGCGAAAACGCCGGTCATTACTGTCAGGCGGTTTCGCAGAGTTTCCCTACGGCCGCCCAGTGAAACGAAATCGGCGTAGTATGTTTCAAGCTGAATCGTTTACCCGGCCTTTGCGCCACACCAACGAAAAGCGTCACGGGTCAGAGGCCCCATCGCATGATTGAGCTCGAACAAGAAGATCCAATCCCGCAAGGCGACCTGGCCTTGCAGATCACCGCACTCCCGCGCGAAACCAACGGGTTTGGCGACATCTTCGGCGGCTGGCTTGTCGCCCAGATGGACCTGGCCGGCACCGCCATGGCCAGTCGTGTCGCCGGCGGCCGCGTGGCCACCGTGGCCATCGACCGCATGGCCTTTCTGGTCCCGGTCGCCGTCGGCGCGCAGCTATCGTTCTATACCCAAACCCTGGAAATCGGCCGCAGCTCGATCCAGATGATGGTCGAAGTGTGGAGCGACGACCCGCTGTCCAGCGAATGGCGCAAGGTCACCGAAGCAGTCTTCGTCTTCGTCGCTATCGACGGCAGTGGCCGCACCCGCTCCGTACCTCGTCGCTGAGCCACGCCGGCGGTAAACTCATTGCATGTGCCCGGGTCCAAGGCCCACTGGCAATCAATGAGATGAATGCAATGGCTACCTTCCAGGTCATAACCGAGCAACATGGCGAACTCAACTGTTGGCGTATCAGCAGTGACCACGCCGAACTACTGATCGCCCAGCAGGGCGCGCAGATTCTCAGCTACCAGCGCGTTGGCCAGCCACCGCTGCTGTGGCTGAGCGACCAGGCCATCTTCCGTAAGGGCAAGTCGGTACGCGCCGGTGTGCCGGTGTGCTGGCCGTGGTTCGGCAACCTGCAGCGCAACCCCCAGGCCGTGCAGGCCATGTACCACGGCGAACAGGCCCCCGCCCACGGCCTGGCGCGCGCGCGCGACTGGCAATTGCTGGGTATCGAGGAGGCGGGCGAAGGCCTGCGCATCGAATTCGAACTGCCGGAAGCGCAGGGTGACCTGCCTGGCTGGCCTCATGACGTCGAGCTGAAGCTGGTAGTGGAGCTGGGCGAGGACCTGCGGCTGAACCTGACCAGCCGCAACATGGGCAATACCCCCGTGACCATCAGCCAGGCCCTGCACAGCTACTTCGCGGTCAGTGACGTTCGCCAGGCGCGGGTCGAAGGGGTGGAGGGGCTGAGCTATATCGAGACCCTGGCTGACTGGGAGCAGTGCCAGCAGAAGGGGCCGCTGGCGTTTGCCGGGGAGACTGACCGGATCTACCTGGCGACCCCGCAAACCCTGAGCATCGTCGACCCGCACTGGAAGCGGCGCATTACCTTGACCAGCAGTGGGTCGCGCTCAGCGGTGATCTGGAACCCTTGGACTGAACGGGCCAGGGAACTGCCAGACATGGCCGACGATGGGTGGCAGCGGATGCTGTGCATCGAGACGGCGAATGTGTGGGATGACTTGGTGGAATTGAAGCCTGGGGGCAGCAGCTCGCTGGCGGTCAGGATTGGCTGTGAAATGATCTGAGTCTTGCAGTGCCTATGCTGGCCTCTTCGCGGGCTTGCCCGCGAAGAGGCCAGTACAGGCGATCAGAGGTCTGCGTCCTCCACCACCCTCACCTTCCCGGCATCCAGCGCATAGGCCGCATCGGCCAGGTCATTGCTGACCTTCTCCACCTTCAGCTTGCCGCTGACCCACAGCGGTGTGTAGATATCATCGATCTTCAGACCCTTCGGATAGCGCACCAGCACCAGCTGGTTCGGCGGTGGCGGCGGCACATGGATGCACGCGCCCGGGTACGGCACCAGGAAGAACAGCGTGCTGTTGCCCTTGGCATCGCTCTCCAGCGGCACCGGGTAGCCCCCAAGGCGAATATCCTTGCCATTCATGGCCGCCACCGTCTTGGTCGAGTACATCACCGCCGGCAGGCCTTTGCTCTGCTTCAGGCCGCCCTTGTCGATAAAGGTACCCATGGCTTCCGGCGAATTGTGGTCGATTTCGGGCATTTGCTCGAGCGCCTGCTGATCAGACTCGGGCATCAGCTCCAGCCAGTCGGTTTCAGGCAGTTCGGCATGGGCCAGGGCGCTGGCCAGCAACAGTGGGGCGAGGAAAAAGGCACGCATGAAAATGCTCGGCAACTCCAATGAATTGCCGGGCATTCTAACCACTAATCAGCGCTTCTTGATGAATCCGTAAATCAGCAGAAGGATCACGGCACCGACCAGCGCGCCAAGGAATCCCGCAGCCTGCCCGGCCTGATAGATGCCCAGTGCCTGGCCGCCGTAGGTGGCCAGCAGGGAGCCGGCAATCCCCAGCAAGATGGTCATGATCCAGCCCATGCTGTCGTCGCCCGGCTTGATGAAGCGGGCCAGCAGGCCAACGATGAGGCCGATGAAGATGGTTCCAATGATACCCATGGCAATCCCTCTGCAGTGAAGATGGAACAAGCCAAAGCCTAGACAGCGCTTTGGCTCGTTGCCATTTCAGAGGGCAAGCCGCTGGTAGAAGTTCGATCAGTTGCCGATCAGGGCTTCTACTTCGGCAATCTTGCGCTCGAGGGTGGCCATGTCGTGGCAGCGCAGGGTGGCGTGGCCAACCTTGCGACCGGCCTTGAACGCCTTGCCATAGTGATGCAGGTGGCAGTCACCGATGGCAACTACCTTTTCCACCGCCGGCACTTCACCGATGAAGTTGAGCATCGCGCTCTCGCCGACCTTGGCGGTCGAGCCCAGCGGCAGGCCGGCGACGGCGCGCAGGTGGTTCTCGAACTGGCTGCATTCGGCGCCTTCGATGGTCCAGTGCCCTGAGTTGTGCACGCGCGGGGCAATTTCGTTGGCCTTAAGGCCACCGTCCACTTCGAAGAACTCGAAGGCCATGACGCCTACGTAATCCAGCTTTTGCAGCACACGGCCGACGTAGTCTTCGGCCAGGGCCTGCAGCGGATGCGCCTGGCTGGCGACCGACAGGCGCAGGATGCCGCTTTCGTGGGTGTTGTGCACCAGCGGGTAGAAGCGGGTTTCACCATCACGGGCACGCACGGCTACCAGCGACACTTCGCCGGTGAACGGCACAAAGCCTTCCAGCAGGCAAGGTACGCTGCCCAGCTCGGCAAAGGTACCGACCACGTCCTCAGGCGTGCGCAGCACCTTCTGACCCTTGCCGTCGTAACCCAGGGTGCGGGTTTTCAGCACGGCCGGCAGGCCGATGCTGGCCACCGCGGCGTCCAGGTCGGCCTGCGAGAGGATGTCGGCGAAGGCCGGGGTAGGGATACCCAGGTCACGGAACATGCTCTTTTCGAACAGGCGGTCACGGGCGATGCGCAGCGCTTCGGCGCTGGGGTACACCGGCACGAACTGCGAGAGGAAGGCCACGGTCTCGGCCGGGACGCTTTCGAACTCGAAGGTGACCAGGTCGACTTCGTCGGCCAGCTGGCGCAGGTGGTCCTGGTCGCCGTAGTCGGCACGCAGGTGCTCGCCCAGCGGCGCAGCGCAGGCGTCCGGCGCCGGGTCGAGGAAGGCGAAGTTCATGCCCAGCGGGGTACCCGCCAGAGCCAGCATGCGGCCCAGCTGGCCGCCACCGATTACACCGATCTTCATGGGTTGAGCCTCAAGCCTGGCGCGGGTCTGGGTTGTCCAGCACGGTGTCGGTCTGTTCCGTGCGGAACTGCTTGAGCGCCGCGTGGTACTGCGGGTACTTGGCGCCGAGGATGCTGGCCGACAGCAGCGCCGCGTTGACCGCACCGGCACGACCGATGGCCAGGGTGGCAACCGGCACGCCGGCTGGCATCTGCACGATCGACAGCAGCGAATCGACACCCGACAGCATCGACGATTGCACGGGCACACCCAGCACCGGCAGGTGGGTCTTGGCGGCGCACATGCCTGGCAGGTGGGCAGCGCCACCGGCACCGGCGATGATCACCTCGATGCCACGACCCTCAGCCTCCTCGGCATACTGGAACAGCAGATCCGGGGTACGGTGGGCGGAAACCACCTTCACCTCGTAGGGAATGCCGAGTTTTTCCAGCATATCGGCGGTGTGGCTAAGGGTGGACCAATCGGACTTGGAGCCCATGATCACGCCAACCAGTGCACTCATCGTCGAGCCTCTCCTGCAAGCGCCTTCTGGCGCGCTAAAAGCAACAAGCCACGCAGGTGGGCCGGCGTGGCTTGTCATACGGATTCTAAATCGACCAGGTCGGCCGAAGGCGCGGGATTGTAGCGTATTTCAAGGCCCTGCGCCCACCCCCGCAAGCACATGTCTGATCAAAGGGCAAGCTGTCTCGCAGGACAACTTTTTCCTGCCGCCTCTGGGTTGACGAATACCAGACGCTTGTATCCCCGATCTCGAAAATTCAGGTACGTACATATGAGTGTTTCACGCCTCTTCGCGCTTTCGTGTGGCCTGGTACTCAGCTTGCAACTGCCAGCTGCTTCTGCTGCCCGCTCGCTTACCGTCACCGTCTATGTTCACGACGACCTTGCCGACATGAGCGATGAGCAATTGAACAAGGACTTCTTTCAGCATTGGCTGGACGAGATGCGCAGTTTCAGCCAACAGTCCATCGAGGTCATATTTCAACGCGAGGTAGAACACATTACCGATATTGCTTATGCAGGAATGCCGTCCGCTCAACTACTCGAGGCCTTCGCCCGGCAACTGCATGAACAACAGCGCCACCCATCCTTTTCCTTTATGGATAAACAGCTGCTGCTGACGCGCAACAGCTATGATCACAGCGGCCTGAACTACAACGCAGGCCTTGCCTATCAGAAGCAAAACACGGCTATTGCGTCGGCAGGTGCATACGGTGCTCCAGCCCATGAAATCGGTCATTTGCTAGGCGCCACGCACGAAGATGCGGAGCTGAAATTCAATGGCTGGGTGTGTGAAACGTACACCCACCCCCGTGTACCGGCCCGATCCAATTGCTACCGCTATAGCGACAAGAATCGCGCGAATATCGCGGACTACTTGAAATACAACTCAAACTGAAGCCTCACCTTGTGCGCCTGACGACTCAAGCTTGCGCCACAACAAGCGGACGTTGGCCTTGCGCACCAGTGCGCAGCGGTACAGACGAATTTCCAGTGGCACATGCCACTGGCTGCCGCCGCAGATAGCCAGTTCGCCACGCTCCAGTTCGCCACGCATCGACAGGCGCGGCACCCAGGCGATGCCCATGCCCTCCAACGCCATGCTCTTGAGGCTGTCGGCCATGGCGGTTTCGTAGACGGTGGTATAGCGCAGGTTTCGCTGGCGCAGCAGCAAATTGACCGACCGACCGAGGAAAGCGCCGGCGGTATACGCCAGCAGCGGCACACTGCCCTCGCCTTCCAGGTCGAACAACGGCTTGCCGTCGGCATCCACGGCGCACACCGGCAACATTTCAGTGGTGCCCATGTGCAGCGACGGGAAGATTTCGGCATCCATCTGCAAGGCGGCATCCGGGTCATAGAAGGCCAGCATCAGGTCGCAACCACCTTCACGCAATGCATGTACGGCATCTCCGACGTTGGTCGCAACCAGGCGGGTGGCGATGTTCAAACCATCGTTGCGCAACTGGGCCACCCAACGCGGGAAAAAGCCCGACGCCAGCGAGTGTGCAGCGGCCACCTGTACCACTTCACCCTGCCCGCCCTCCAGGTGATGCAAATGGCGGAGAATTTCGCTCAATTGGTCGACAACAGTACGCGCGGTGACGAGAAACAGCTGCCCGGCCTCGGTCAGTTCGATCGGCGTGCGGGAACGATTCACCAATTGCAGGCCCAAAGCTGCTTCCAGACTGCGTATACGCCGGCTGAAGGCAGGTTGGGTAACGAAACGCCGCTCTGCCGCCTGGGAAAAACTGCGGGTCGCAGCCAGCGCGCTGAAGTCTTCCAGCCATTTGCTTTCAAGGTTCACGAAGCACATCTCCTGGCGTGCACCAAAATGGAACACGCTCGAATATCAATTGGCGTCACATGAAACACTATGCCGTTTGTGCATAGGTTAGCGTGCAACAGCATTGGCCGCAAAATCACCTTCAGGCCTAGGATTGGCGCCATTCCGGCATGTGCCGGGTCAAAATCGAGATGATATACATCATGTCCTCCGCTGCATCGTTCCGCGTCGAAAAAGATTTGTTGGGTACCCTTGAAGTTCCTGCAGATGCCTACTACGGCATCCAGACCCTGCGCGCTGCCAACAACTTCCACCTCTCCGGTGTTCCGCTGTCGCACTACCCGAAGCTGGTCGTGGCCCTGGCCATGGTCAAGCAGGCTGCTGCTGACGCCAACCGTGAGCTGGGCCACCTGAGCGATGCCAAGCACGCTGCCATCACCGCAGCCTGCGCCCGCCTGATCAAAGGCGATTACCACGACCAGTTCGTGGTGGACATGATCCAGGGCGGTGCTGGTACTTCTACCAACATGAACGCCAACGAAGTGATCGCCAACGTTGCGCTGGAGGCCATGGGCCACCAGAAGGGTGAGTACCAGTACCTGCACCCGAACAACGACGTGAACATGGCGCAGTCGACCAACGACGCCTACCCGACGGCTATCCGCCTGGGCCTGCTGCTGGGCCACGACGCGCTGCTGGCCAGCCTCGACAGCCTGATCCAGGCCTTCGCTGCCAAGGGTAAAGAGTTCGACCACGTACTGAAGATGGGCCGTACCCAGCTGCAGGACGCGGTACCGATGACCCTGGGCCAGGAATTCCGTGCCTTCGCCACCACCATGACCGAGGACCTGCAGCGCCTGCGCTCGCTGGCCCCGGAACTGCTGACCGAAATCAACCTGGGCGGTACCGCCATCGGTACCGGCATCAACGCCGACCCTGGCTACCAGGCCCTGGCCGTACAGCGCCTGGCTGCCATCAGCGGCCAACCGCTGGTACCGGCTGCCGACCTGATCGAAGCCACCTCCGACATGGGCGCCTTCGTACTGTTCTCCGGCATGCTCAAGCGTACTGCAGTCAAGCTGTCGAAGATTTGCAACGACCTGCGCCTGCTGTCCAGCGGCCCACGCACCGGCATCAACGAGATCAACCTGCCAGCGCGTCAGCCAGGCAGCTCGATCATGCCAGGCAAGGTCAACCCGGTTATCCCGGAAGCCGTCAACCAGGTGGCCTTCGCCATCATGGGCAACGACCTGGCCCTGACCGTCGCCGCCGAAGGTGGCCAGCTGCAGCTGAACGTGATGGAGCCGCTGATCGCCTACAAGATCTTCGACTCGATCCGCCTGCTGCAACGTGCCATGGACATGCTGCGCGAGCACTGCATCGTCGGCATCACCGCCAACGAACAGCGCTGCCGTGAACTGGTCGAGCACTCGATCGGCCTGGTCACCGCCCTGAACCCGTACATCGGCTACGAAAACGCCACCCGTATCGCCCGCGTTGCCCTGGAAACCGGCCGCGGCGTACTGGAACTGGTGCGCGAAGAGAAGCTGCTGGACGACGCGATGCTCGACGACATCCTGCGTCCGGAAAACATGATCGCTCCCCGTCTGGTTCCGCTGAAGGCGTAACCAGGCTGCTGTAAACAGTCTCACCAGGTCGAGGGACTAGACACCTCTCAACCTTTCAAAGGCCCGAGCCTATGCTTCGGGCCTTTTTTTTGCCTGAAGGATTTTGGGGCTGCTTTTCGGCCCCCCGAACATCGGCACACAACTTGCTCCATAATGCGTCCCAGGCCAACGGGATTACCCAGCATGCTGCACAGCCACCTGACCACCCTCAACGCGGTTTCGCTGATCCTCAACGTCTTCCAGGCAGACGGTTGCGAGGCGTCGGCGCTGCTGGCCGGCAGCGGCATCGGCCCGGCAGACCTGGGCCATGCCGATGCGCGTATCACCACCCAGCAGGAACTGCAGGTGTGCGCCAACGCCGTTGCCCGACGCGAAGATATAGGCCTGGAGCTGGGCCAGCGCATGCATGTGTCGTGCTACGGCATGCTTGGTTACGCCCTGCTCTCCAGTGCCACTTTGGGTGACGCCTTGCGCTTGGCACTGCAGTATCCGGCACTGCTGGGAACAATCTTCAAGCTGCGTTTGCTCGATGACGGTCAGCGTGTCTGGTTCAGCGCCAGCGATTACCACGACAGCCCGGCGCTGACCGCCTTCAATGCAGAGTTCTGCCTGGTGTCGCTGAAGGTCATCTGCGACGACCTGCTCGGCCGCCCGCTGCCCCTGCTGGGTGCTCGTTTTGAACACCCACGGCCCGGTTACCATGCTCTCTATACCGGGGCATTCCAGTGCCCGGTCGGTTTCGACGCCGAGGACAATGCCTTTGCCTTCGAACGGCGCTGGCTGGACACGCCACTGCCGCTGGCCGACCCGATTACCCACAAGGCAATGAGCGAACGCTGCCGGCGCCTGAACCTGGAATTCACCGGCCGCCAGGCCTGGCTGGGGCGGATTCGCCAACTGCTGGCGCAGCAACTGGATGCAGCGCCCGGGCTGGAAGGGCTGGCACGGCAGATGAACTGCTCATCGCGCACCCTGCGCCGGCATTTGCAGGCGTTGGGCAGCAGTTATCAACAGCTGCTGGATGAACTGAGGTTCGAGCGGGCCAAACAGTTGCTGGCTGATGCGCAGATGCCGATCTACCGGATTGCCGAGTCCCTGGGGTTCAGCGAGACCGCCAGTTTTCGGCATGCCTTCCAGCGCTGGAGTGGTGTAGCGCCAAGCCATTTTCGCGGTTGAACTGTACCGGCCCTTTCGCGGGTGAACCCGCTCCCACAGGGATTGCACCCACTCAGGTGCAACACTGTACCTGTGGGAGCGGGTTCACCCGCGAAAGGGCCAGTACAGGCCACCAACAAATTCTGCCAATGAAGCTTGGCCACATCGATCCCCTTTTGGCCGTATGCGTCGTTCTCCCCCACTGGCTCGCCCATGAAAATGGGCCCACGCCAGTATCCAATGGAGAACAACAATGCTGACGATCTATTCCGATGACCACCGCCTGCACCATGGCCGCTGCGAGCTGATCGACGGCAAGCTGATGCCCTGTTTCGAAATGCCGTCACGCGCCGACCATGTGCTCGACCAGGTGAAAAAGCGCAACCTTGGCGACATCCAGGGCCCCACCGACTATGGCCGTGCACCGTTGCTGCGCATCCACAGTGCCGACTACCTGGATTTCTTCGAAGGTGCCTGGGCGCGCTGGGCCGCACTGGGCCAGGAAGGCGACCTGCTGCCATTCACCTGGCCCGCACGCTCCCTGCGCCAGATAAAACCCACCGGCCTGCACGGTGAGCTGGGCTACTACAGCTTCGACGCCGGCGCACCGATCACCGCCGGGACCTGGCAGGCTGCCTACAGCGCCGCCCAGGTCGCCCTCACCGCCCAGGCGGCGATCCAGCAAGGCGCCCATTCCGCCTTCGCCCTGTGCCGCCCGCCAGGGCACCATGCGGCTGGCGAAGTCATGGGCGGCTATTGCTACCTGAACAACGCCGCCATCGCCGCCCAGGCCTTCCTTGACCAGGGCCGGCGCAAGGTCGCAATTCTCGATGTCGACTATCACCACGGCAACGGCACCCAAGACATCTTCTACAGCCGCAACGATGTGTTCTTCGCCTCGATCCATGGCGACCCGCGCGACGAGTTCCCGTTCTTCCTCGGCTATGCCGATGAAACCGGCGAGGGTGCCGGCGAAGGCTGCAACATCAACTACCCACTGCCGGCTGGCAGCGACTGGGCCGCCTGGAACGCCGCCCTGGAGGACGCCTGCCAGCGCATCGCCGCCTATGACGCTGAAGTACTGGTGATCTCGCTGGGTGTGGATACCTTCAAAGACGACCCGATCTCGCAGTTCAAGCTGGACAGCCCGGACTACCTGGAAATGGGCAAGCGCATCGCCCAGCTCGGCAAGCCGACCCTTTTCGTGATGGAAGGCGGCTACGCTGTGGAAGAAATCGGTATCAACGCGGTCAATGTGCTGGAAGGCTTCCAGCAGGCCCAGCCAGGAGCCCGATAATGGTTCGACTCAAGCGTCTGCTCGCCCCGTTCATCGCCGCTACCCTGTTCACTGGTGCCCTGCAGGCCCAGGCCGAACAGCGCACCCTGCGGGTGTTCAACTGGTTCGACTACATCACTCCGCAAACTCTCACCGAGTTCCAGAAAGACAGCGGAGTGAAGCTGGTCTACGACATCTTCGACACCAACGAGGCGCTGGAAGCGAAACTGCTGACCGGCAACTCCGGATATGACGTGGTAGTGCCATCCAACGTGTTCCTCGCCAAGCAGATCGAAGCGGGTGTGTTCCAGCCGCTGGACCGCAGCAAGCTGCCGAACTGGCAGCACCTGGACCCGGCGCTGATGAAGCTGATCGAAGCCAACGACCCCGGCAACAAATTTGCCGTACCCTACATGTACGGCACAGTGTTGATCGGCTTCAACCCGGCCAAGGTCAAGGCTGCGCTCGGCGACAACGCCCCGGTGGACAGTTGGGACCTGATCTTCAAGGAAGAGAACATCGCTAAGCTCAAGCAATGCGGCGTGGCCCTGCTCGACTCGCCGTCGGAGATCATGCCGCTGGCCCTGCAGTACCTGGGCCTGCCACCGAACAGCGACAAACCGGCTGATTACAAGAAAGCCGAAGCGCTGATGCTGAAGATTCGCCCGCACATCACCTACTTCCATTCCTCGAAGTACATGGCTGACATCGCCAACGGCGATATCTGCGTTGCAGTGGGCTACAGCGGTAGCTTCTCTCAGGCAGCCAACCGCGCCCGCGAGGCGAAGAATGGCGTGGTGGTGGACATGCGCCTGCCCAAGGAAGGTGCACCGATCTGGTTCGACATGCTGGCGATTCCGAAGAATGCGACCAACCCGGAAGATGCCCACGCGTTCATCAACTACTTACTGCGGCCTGAGGTGATTGCGCCTATCAGCGACTTTGTCGGGTACCCGAACCCGAACAAGGATGCGACCGACAAGGTCGACCCGGCGATTCGCAACAACCCCAACCTGTATCCGACAGCGGAGGCGATGGCCAAGCTGTATACCCTCAAGCCCTTGGCGCGGGATGTCGAGCGAGCTCGGACCAGGGCCTGGACACGGATCAAGTCTGGTACCTGATTTAGAGCCGGGGCCGCTAGGCGGCCCCATTCACTTTCTCCAGGCCTTGCGCAAGCGCATCAACGCCTCGGCAATCTCCCCCTCCGGCACCGCTGCAAACCCCAGCACCAGCCCTGCCCTTTTATCCACAGGCACCTCGCTGTCAGCCAGCCAGAAATTGCTAAGCGGCGTCACCTCAACCCCCACCGCTTCAGCCTTGGCCACCAACTCCTGCTCCCGCGCAAAGTTATCCACATCGACCTTCACATGCAGCCCGGCCGCCACCTCCGGCATGCCGCTCAAACCCGGAATATCCACGGGCCAGCCAGCCTTCAGCACATTGCGCCGGCTCAACGCCGCCTTGCGCATGCGCCGAATATGCCGCTGGAAGTGCCCCCGGGCCATGAACTCGGCCATCACGCACTGGCTACTGACCTCTGAATGCCGCACCGCCAGCGCCCTGCCCTGGCTGAACGGCTGCGCCAGTTGTGGTGGCAGTACCAGATAGCCCAGGCGCAACGCCGGAAAGGCGATCTTGCCGAAGGTACCGACGTACAGCACCCGCCCGTGCCGGTCGAGCGCCGCTAGCGGGGCCAAGGGCGCACCGCTGTACCGGTACTCGCCGTCGTAGTCGTCTTCGATGATCCAGCCTTCGCTGCGCTCGGCCCATGCCAGCAGTTCCAGGCGTCGCGCCAGGCTCATGGTCACCCCGGTCGGGTACTGGTGGGCTGGCGTGACGTAGGCCAGCCGGCAATCCGTCAGTTGCCCGAGCCGGCGACAGTCCATGCCATCCTCGTCCACCGGCACGCCACACAACCTGCCACCGGCCAGCGCAAAGGCATGCCCGGCTGCGCGGTAACCCGGGTTTTCCACAGCCACACCGTCGCCCGGCTGCAACAGCAACTGTGCACAAAGGCTGATTGCCTGCTGCGCACCACTGGTGATCACAATTTGTTCAGCGGTACAACTCAGTCCACGCGAGCGACGCAGGTAGGCCGCGATCAGTTCGCGCAGCAGCGGCTCGCCTGCCGGGTCACCATAACCCAACTGCGCCGGAGCCGGGTTGCGCCAGAAACCCGCCTGCAGCTTGGCCCAGACGTCGAAGGGGAACAGGTCGAACGCCGGAATACCGACGCGAAAAGCACGCGGTGCACCGCTTCTTGGGGGCGGCAGATGGTTACTTTTCAGGCGCTGCAAAGGCTCGCTGGAACGACGCTTGCTGGATAAATCCTCAGTATTTTCTGAGGGAGATGTGGATAAGTCTGTTGATAACCCACGGGATAACCCTGTGGATACTTGTGTGGATAGTTTTGCACTGGAGAGCTTCGGTAACTGGCTGACATAGGTGCCGTCGCCTACCCGGCTTTCGATGTAGCCCTCGGCATATAGCTGGTCATAGGCCCGCACCACACTGTTGCGTGACAGCGCCAGCATGGCGGCCAGATCACGAGTGGCCGGTAGCCGTGTGCCACTGCTCAGGCGCCCGTCCAGCACCCGCGCACGTAGCGCCTGGTACAGCTGCTGGCTGAGCCCGCGGCGGCGATCGAGGTCGATCCCGGCAGGGTCGAAAGGCAACACGAGGGGGCGCTCGTTCATGGCATTGGACCTATAAAAACAGCTGTTAATGGCTCTTACTATGAACCAATAGCCTGCCTAGGATGGAGCCATCGCACAAGGAAACCGAGCATGTACAACAGCAAACCCCATCAGGAACACGACCTCGGGCGCCTGCACCAGCACATGCTCGACACCCGTCTGGCCATCCTGGTCAGCCAGGGCGAACAAGGCCTGCTGGCCACGCACCTGCCAGTGCTGGTCGATATTGCCGAAGGCGAATTCGGCACCGTCTATGCCCACCTGGCGCGGGCCAACCCCCAATGGCACGACCTGAGGCAAGGTGGCGAAGCCCTGCTGGTGTTCCCCGGCGCCGATGCCTATGTCAGCCCCGGTTACTACCCGAGCAAGGCCGACAACCCCAAGGTGGTGCCAACCTGGAACTACTTGGCCGTGCACGCCTATGGCCCAGCCGAAGTGATCCACGAAGCCGAACCCTTGCTGGCCATTGTCAGCCGACTGACCGAGCGCCACGAACAAGGCCGCGGCGAACCGTGGAAAGTCACCGACGCCCCGCGTGATTACCTCGATGGCATGCTCCGCGCCATCGTCGGTGTTCGCTTGCCCATCACCCGCCTGCAAGGCGCGCGCAAGCTAAGCCAGAACCGCTCTGAGCAAGACATTGCCGGCGTGCGTGAAGGCCTTAGCGCCAGCCCCGATTACCTGGATAACCAACTCGCGGCGCATATGCGCCAACTCTGAAGGAATAGCCCATGTCCAGCGTCACCCTGCGTCCTGTCACCACCCAAGACCATGCTGCCTGGCTTGCCCTGTGGCAGGCCTACTTGCACTTCTATGAATCCGAATTGGCCGAAGAGGTCAGCCTCAGCACCTGGCAACGCCTGCTCGACCCAAACGAACCGACCCATTCAGCCTTGGCCTGGGTCGATGGCAAGGCGGTGGGCATGGTCAACTTCATCCACCATCGTTCCAACTGGAGCATTGGCAACGCCTGCTACCTGCAGGACCTGTACGTGGACAGCGGGCAGCGCGGCCTGGGCATCGGCCGCCAGCTGATCGAGCACGTCTACGCCCAAGCCAAGACCGACAACTGCATCAAGGTGTACTGGGTGACCCATGAGACCAACGCCACCGCCATCAGCCTGTACCAACAGGTTGCCGAGCGCTCGGGCTTCATCCAATTCCGCAAAGAGTTCTAAGGCCGAACATGACCGACGCATTGAACTGGAAGCCCGCCGCAGTCCCACAGGCCGAGCCTATCGACGGCCGTTTCATCCGCCTCGAAAAGCTTGACCCGGCGCGACATGGCGACGACCTCTGGGAGGTGTTGCAAGGCCCGGCTGCCGATCCGGCACTGTGGGACTACTTGCCCTATGGCCCATTTGCCGAGCGTGCCGCCTTCGACCGTTGGCTGGAAGGCAACGCCGCCGGCCGCGACCCGCTGTTCTACACCGTCATCGACCGCACCAGCGGCCAGGCCCAGGGCATCCTCAGCCTGATGTCGATCGTGCCCGACCACGGTCGCATCGAAATTGGCCACATCGCCTTCGGCGCCGCCATGCAGCGTACACCCAAGGGCACCGAGGCAGTGTACCTGCTGGGCAAGCTGGGCTTCGAGCTGGGCAACCGCCGGCTGGAGTGGAAGTGCAACAACGCCAACGCCCGCTCCAAGCGCGCGGCGGAGCGGTTTGGCTTTGTCCATGAAGGAGTGTTCCGCAAGCACCTGGTGGTGAAGGACCACAATCGGGATACGGCGTGGTATTCGATTACCGATGATGAGTGGCCAGCGGTGGCTGCTGGGTTCGAGCGGTGGTTGAGCGATACCAACCAACAACCTGGAGGTCAGGTAGAAACACTTGAGGCATGCCGTAAAGGTTGAGAGTTGTGTTAGATCAGCCGGCCTCTTCGCGGGTAAACCCGCTCCCACAGGTACTGACCTCAGGCTTGCGGGGGCCTGTAGGAGCAGCCTTGTGCTGCGAAGAGGCCGGCAGATTCAACGCGAAAAAAAGGGGAGCATCCGCTCCCCAGAGGTTAACCGCTTGTAGATGAGGGCTTATCTCAGCCCTCGATCTCGATCAGGATCTCGCCCGGAGTCACACGGTCGCCCTTGGCCACGTGGATGGCCACCACCTTGCCAGCGATACCCGCCTGCACTTCGGTCTCCATCTTCATGGCTTCGGTGATCAGCACGGCCTGGCCGGTCTTGACCATGTCGCCTTCCTTGACCAGCACATCGACGATGTTGCCTGGCATGGTGGTGCTGACGTGGCCCGGGGCACTGGCCTGCTTGCGCTTGCTGCTGCCGCCGCCGACGAATTCGTTGAGCGGCTCGAACACCACTTCTTCCGGCATGCCGTCGATCGACAGGTAGAAGTGGCGCTTGCCTTCGGCCTTCACGCCCACACCGGTGATGTCGACACGGTAGGTTTCGCCGTGCACGTCGATGACGAACTCGGTCGGTACGCCTTCACCGCTATGGGACGCCACTGCGCCCGCTTCAGGAATTGGCAGCAGGACTTCGGGAGTCAGGGTGCCGGCTTCGCGTTCTTCGAGGAACTTGCGGCCAATGTCAGGGAACATGGCGAAAGTCAGCACGTCTTCTTCGCAACGGGCCAGGGCGCCGATATCGGCACGCAGCTTGGCCATTTCCGGCTTCAGCAGGTCGGCCGGGCGCACGTCGATCACTTCTTCACTGCCGATCGCCTGACGGCGCAGCTGCTCGTTGACCACGCCCGGAGCCTTGCCGTAACCGCCTTGCAGGTACAGCTTCACCTCGTTGGTGATGGTCTTGTAGCGCTCGCCGGCCAGCACGTTGAAGAACGCCTGGGTACCGACGATCTGCGAGGTCGGGGTCACCAGCGGTGGGAAGCCAAGGTCTTCACGCACGCGCGGGATCTCAGCCAGCACTTCATTCATGCGGTTGAGGGCGCCCTGCTCCTTGAGCTGGTTGGCCAGGTTGGAAATCATGCCGCCCGGTACCTGGTTGACCTGCACGCGGGTGTCCACGGCGGTGAACTCGCTTTCGAACTGGTGGTACTTCTTGCGCACGGCATAGAAGTACAGGCCGATTTCCTGCAGCAGTTCCAAGTCCAGGCCAGTATCGAATTCGCTGCCTTTGAGCGCGGCAACCATCGACTCGGTACCCGGGTGGCTGGTGCCCCAAGCGAAGCTGGAGATGGCGGTGTCGATGTGATCGGCGCCGTTTTCCACAGCCTTCAGCTGGCACATTGCGGCCAGGCCGGCAGTGTCGTGGGAGTGGATGAACACCGGCAGCGACTGCTCGGCTTTCAGCGCCTTGACCAGTTCGCCGGTGGCGAACGGGGTCAGCAGGCCGGCCATGTCCTTGATCGCGATCGAGTCGCAACCCATGGCTTCCATCTGCTTGGCCTGGTTCACGAAGGCTTCGATGGTGTGCACCGGGCTGGTGGTGTAGGCGATGGTACCCTGAGCGTGTTTGCCGGCAGCCTTGACCGCTTCAATGGCCACGCGCAGGTTACGCACGTCGTTCATGGCATCGAAGATACGGAACACGTCGATACCGTTGACTGCGGCCTTGGCGACGAACGCCTTGACCACGTCGTCGCTGTAGTGGCGGTAGCCCAGCAGGTTCTGGCCGCGCAGCAGCATTTGCAGGCGGGTGTTGGGCAGCGCGGCGCGCAGCTTGCGCAGGCGCTCCCACGGGTCTTCCTTGAGGAAGCGCACGCAGGCGTCGAAGGTGGCGCCACCCCAGACTTCCAGCGACCAGTAGCCGACCTTGTCGAGCTTGTCGCAGATCGGCAGCATGTCTTCGGTACGCATGCGGGTGGCCAGCAGGGACTGGTGGGCGTCGCGCAGGATCGTGTCGGTTACGTGAATTTTCTTGGACATTATGGGGTTCCTCACAGGCCTGCGTGGGCGGCGATGGCGGCGGCGATGGCCAGGGCCAGCTCTTCGGGTTTGCGCTTGATCGAGTAATTGGTCAGTTCCGGGTGGCTTTCGACGAAGCTGGTGTTGAACTGGCCGCTACGGAATTCCGGATTGCGCAGGATTTCCTGGTAGTACGCGGCGGTGGTCTTCACCCCTTGCACGCGCATGTCGTCCAGGGCCCGCAGGCCGCGGTCCATGGCTTCTTCCCAGGTCAACGCCCACACCACCAGTTTCAGGCACATGGAGTCGTAGAACGGCGGGATGGTGTAGCCGGTGTAGATCGCCGTGTCGGTACGCACGCCCGGGCCGCCGGGTGCGTAGTAACGGGTGATCTTGCCGAAGCTGGGCAGGAAGTTGTTCTTCGGATCTTCGGCGTTGATGCGGAACTGCAGCGCGTAACCGCGGTGCTGGATGTCTTCCTGCTTGACCGACAGCGGCAGGCCCGAGGCAATGCGGATCTGCTCACGGACGATGTCGATACCGGTGATTTCCTCGGTGATGGTGTGTTCCACCTGCACCCGGGTGTTCATTTCCATGAAGTACACCTCGCCATCGGCGAGCAGGAACTCCACGGTACCGGCGTTCTCGTAGTTCACTGCCTTGGCCGCACGCACCGCCAGGTCGCCGATGTAGGCGCGCTGTTCGGGGGTGAGCTGTGGGCTCGGGGCGATTTCGATGAGTTTCTGGTTGCGGCGCTGGATCGAGCAGTCGCGCTCGAACAGGTGCACGACGTTGCCAAAGCTGTCACCGAGGATCTGCGCCTCGATGTGCTTGGGGTTGACGATGCACTTTTCCAGGAACACTTCCGCAGAACCAAAGGCCTTGGTAGCCTCGGAGATGACGCGGGGGAAGTTCTGTTCCAGTTCTTCACGGCTGTTGCAACGGCGAATACCACGGCCGCCACCACCAGAGGTGGCCTTGAGCATGACCGGGTAACCGATGCGGTCACCTTCGCTCAGGGCTTCGTGAATATCGGCAACGTTGCCTTCTGTACCCGGGGTTACCGGCACACCAGCGGCGATCATGGTGCGACGCGCTTCGGTCTTGTCGCCCATGCGGCGGATGACCTCGGCGGCAGGGCCGATGAACTTGATCCCGCGCTCGGCGCAAATCTCTGCCAGTTCAGCATTTTCCGACAGGAAACCATAACCTGGGTGCAGGGCATCACAGCCGGTTTCCACAGCCAGGTTCACCAGCTTGCGCGGGTTCAGGTAACCGGCCAGCGGCTCGGCACCAATGCTGTGGGCTTCGTCGGCGCGCTTGACGTGCAACGCATGGCGGTCGGCGTCGGAATAGATCGCCACCGAGCGAATGCCCATCTCGGCGCAGGCACGCACGATCCGAACTGCAATTTCACCTCGGTTGGCGATCAGGATTTTTTTTATCACTGGAGTCTTCCCAAAGCCGTAGGAACAGTCGAGCCGGTTCTCCCGGTCGGCGCGTGACCAGACGTTGCTGGCCAGTCGCACATTCACCCTAGCGCTGTAGGTTAATAAACAAAAATCAATATTTGTTAGGGGCTGTATTAGCAAAAGCTTATAGTGCGGTAACAAGGTGTTGCCGAAGGGCGGATAAAAATGCGTAAGTCCTTGATGCGTATGACTTTGCGTCAACTGCAGATCTTCAACGAGGTCTGCGATTTGCGTTCATACAGCCGTGCGGCGGAAGAGATGGCGCTTACGCAACCCGCCGTTAGTCTACAGATCCGTCAGCTCGAAGAGCTGATCGGTCAGCCGCTGTTCGAGTACGTGGGCAAGAAACTCTACCTGACCGAAGCTGCCGAGGCCCTGCAACGCGCCAGCCGCGATATCTTCGGGCGCCTGGAGAGCCTGGACATGCAACTTTCGGACATGCAGGGCTCATTGCAGGGGCAGTTGAAACTGGCGATCGAGTCCAGTGCCAAGTACTTCGTGCCACACCTGTTCGCGGCCTTCAAGCAGCGTCACCCGGAGGTCAACCTGACCCTGACAGTGGTCAATCGCGCCCAGGCCATCCGCCGCCTGTCGGACAACCGCGACGACCTGATCATCATGTCCATGGTGCCGCAGGACATGGGGCTGGAGTTTCTGCCGTTCCTCAACAACCCGATCATCGCGGTGGCGCCGCCCGAGCACCCGCTGTGCAAGCTGGAGCAACTGCGCCTGCAGGACCTGGAGCCTCATACCCTGCTGGTCCGCGAACAGGGTTCGGGCACGCGCAAGGCTTGCGAGGAATACTTCAAGGACAAGCGCGTGCATTTCACCCAGACCCTGGAGGTGGCCTCGGCCGACGCCCAGCGCGAGTGCGTAATTGCCGGGCTGGGGATTGCCATGCTTACCCGCCATGCGGTCAACCTGGAGCTGGCTACCGGTGTATTGAGGGAGCTGCCGGTGGAAGAACTGCCGCTGTACCGCAGTTGGTGCGTGGTGCAGTCCAAGGCCAAACGGCAGTCGCCGGTGGCCTTGGCCTTTCTGGCATTCATCCGCAGCGAACGTGCGCTGATCAGCGCGCTGGTTGAGCGTTTTTCGGGGAAGCTGCTGCCGACGCCTGCCAGACCGTGAGCTCTTGCAGCTCGGGGTAGTCCACTAGTTCGCGGAGCAGTTGACGTTGGTCGCAATAGCTCTCGATCGCGCGGCGGTATTCCATGCGGCGCTGATCCTTTTCCTGCTGCTTGCGAGCCTTGGCGCTGGGTTGGTACGTACCGTCGAAGTCACGAGCCATTGCCTGTCTCCCAGATAGGATGCGGGAGTTTCATACTGGCTTGAGTGGTTTACGGTTTGGCTGTGGAATGGTGACAAAACAGTGAAATTTATAGCGCCTGTGTCGGCCTCTTCGCGGGTAAACCCGCTCCCACAGGTGCTCACCAGCCTCAAGGACGGTGCAGTACCTGTGGGAGCGGGTTTACCCGCGAAAGGGCCGGCACAAGCAACGACAATCAGTCGTCGGTAGCCTTGATCGACTTGGGCGACAAGCGCAGGCTGCGCAAGCTGCGCTTCACGCTCTTCAGGTGGTTGACCAGGCTCGGCCCGCGCGCCATGGCTACGCCCATGGCCAGCACGTCGATCACCACCAGGTGGGCGATACGAGAGGTCAGCGGGGTGTAGATTTCGGTGTCCTCATGCACATCGATCGCCAGGTTTACCGTCGATAGCTCCGCCAGCGGTGTCTGGCTTGGGCACAGGGTAATCAGGTTGGCGCCGCTCTCACGGACCAGGTTGGCGGTAATCAGCAGGTCCTTGGAGCGGCCCGACTGGGAAATGCATACCGCCACATCACCCGGCTTCAGGGTCACCGCCGACATCGCCTGCATGTGCGGGTCGGAATAGGCTGCCGCGCTGAGCAACAGACGGAAGAATTTGTGCTGAGCATCGGCCGCCACTGCACCGGAAGCACCAAAGCCATAGAACTCCACACGCTGCGCCTGGGCCATGGCAGTCACCGCCTGCTGCAGCGCTTGTGGGTCGAGGTGCTCGCGCACTTCCATCAGGGTGTGCAGCGTGGTGTCGAAGATCTTCAGGCTGTAGTCAGCGACCGAGTCGTCTTCATGGATGGCGAACTGGCCGAAACTCGCCCCCGCAGCCAGGCTCTGCGCCAGCTTCAGCTTCAGGTCCTGGAAGCCCGAGCAACCGATCGCGCGGCAGAAACGCACGATGGTCGGTTCGCTGATACCCACGCTGTGCGCCAGATCGGCCATGGAGCTGTGCATGACGGCAGCCGGGTCGAGTAGCACGTGGTCGGCTACCTTGAGTTCCGATTTGCGCAGCAGGTGGCGCGATTGGGCGATATGTTGCAACAGATTCACAGGCTGGACTCGGTTATGATCGGCTGGCCGGGTTGTAGCTTTCTTGTAGTTATACTACATGGACGCCAACCCGCCCAGTTAAACGAACGTGGAGAGTGGTGGTTTGACTATTCCTTGCGACATTCTGGTCTTCGGCGGCACCGGCGATCTGGCCCTGCACAAATTGCTTCCGGCGCTCTACCACCTGTTTCGCGAGGCCCGTCTGAACAACGCCGTGCGGATCATCGCGCTGGCACGACGCAACTTGCCACGTAACGATTATCTCAAGCTCGCCGAACGCCATTGCCGGGCACAGATTGCCCGCAACGACTTCGACGAAGAGGTCTGGCAGCGGTTTTCCGCACGGGTCGACTATTTCGCCATGGATGCTTCGCAAAGCGCCGACTTCGGTCGCCTGGCGCGCTACCTGGGCGAGCCCGGCGGCTTGACGCGCATCTTCTACCTGGCCACCGCCCCCAATCTGTTCGTGCCGATTGCCAAGCACCTGCATAACGCCGGCCTGGCAGACACTGAGGCGCGCATCGTGCTGGAAAAGCCGATCGGCCACTCGCTGGAATCGGCTACCGCCATCAACGAAGCGATTGGCGCAGTGCTGGAGGAAAACCAGGTATTTCGCATCGACCACTACCTGGGCAAGGAAACCGTGCAGAACCTCATGGCCCTGCGTTTTGCCAACGCCCTGCTGGAGCCGGTGTGGCGCAACAACCAGGTTGATCACGTGCAGATCAGCGTTTGCGAGACCCTGGGTGTAGAGAACCGTGGTGCTTACTACGACCGCGCCGGGGCGACCCGCGACATGTTGCAGAACCACCTGCTTCAGCTGCTATGCCTGGTGGCCATGGAGCCCCCCGCGCAGTTCGAGGCCGAAGCGGTGCGTGACGAGAAAGTGAAGATCCTGCGGGCCCTCAAGCCCATCACTGGCCAGGACGTGCAGGACAAGACCGTACGCGGCCAGTATGGCGCCGGGCGCATCGGCGGCCAGGAAGTGCCGGCCTATTACTTCGAAAAGGACGTCGACAACGACAGCGACACCGAAACCTTCATCGCCATCGAGACGCACATCGACAATTGGCGCTGGGCGGGCGTGCCCTTCTACCTGCGTACCGGCAAGCGCATGGCACGGCGCTCATCGCAGATCGTCATCCAGTTCAAGCCGGTGCCCCACGAGCTTTTCAATGGTGGCCAGGTCAACCAGCTGCTGATCCAGTTGCAACCGGACGAACGCATCAGCCTGCGCATGATGACCAAGAGCCCGGGGAAGGGCATGCGCCTGGAGCCTGTGGACCTGGACCTGAACCTGGCCCAGGTGTTCAGCCAGACCCGCCGCTGGGACGCCTACGAGCGCCTGCTGCTGGATGTGCTGGAGGGCGACTCGACGCTGTTCATGCGCCGCGATGAGGTGGAAGCGGCCTGGGCCTGGATCGACCCGATCATCAAGGGCTGTGAAGAGCACTTCCAGGCGCCGCGACCGTACCCGGCAGGCTGTAACGGGCCAGAGCAAGCCAACAGCCTGCTCGCCAGGCACGGCAGGCAATGGCATAGCTGAAGCACTGCCCTGCTCCCGTGGCAGGCGAAAGGGCAGAAAGTAGCCCAGCGCACTGGCGCTACTTTCAACCCGAAACAGGAGCAGACAATGGCCATTATCACCAACCTCGTTGCAATCAACGACATCGCTCACGGCAAGCAGGTTTTCAGGGTTCACGGCACCGTTACGGTCGCCTCCCCGGCCATCGAACCGGTGCTGGTCGAACCCAAGCTGCGCCACAGGGGTGGCTGGGAAGTACTTGAGCTTCAACTTCTGGATAGCGGCGCAATCACTCCGCAGGTGCTGACGGAAAAAACCGTGGCTTTCGAGCGTGCAGGCGGCACTGGCTGGAAAACCGTGGAGATCATTCATGCAGACGGTTCGCAGCGCTGCGAAATTCGTACCATCGAGGCGATTGACTGAGCCGCTGCCGGCCAGGTCGCCCGAGCGGTGGCCTGGCACCTTCCATCGGCTCGATGAACGGGCATGTTGCAGGTGAATATTTATACAGTAGAGGTTTGCCCCATTTCCTGCCGCGCCCTAGAATGGCCCGATGCGCACAGACGACCTCTCCCTCCTGCTGAATTCCCTCAACGATGCCCAACGCCAGGCCGTAGCGGCCACGCTAGGGCGTCAACTGGTGCTTGCTGGCGCCGGTTCCGGTAAAACCCGCGTGCTGGTGCACCGCATTGCCTGGCTGATCCAGGTGGAGCAGGCATCGCCGCACTCGATCCTGTCGGTGACCTTCACCAACAAGGCCGCGGCAGAAATGCGCCAGCGTATCGAGCAACTGCTGGGTATCAACCCGGCGGGCATGTGGGTCGGCACCTTCCACGGCCTGGCCCATC
The DNA here is from genome assembly GCF_023093815.1 of Pseudomonas sp. PNPG3. Classification (NCBI taxonomy): domain Bacteria; kingdom Pseudomonadati; phylum Pseudomonadota; class Gammaproteobacteria; order Pseudomonadales; family Pseudomonadaceae; genus Pseudomonas; species Pseudomonas sp. PNPG3. The sequence continues at coordinate 46,181 of NZ_JALLKV010000006.1, read as the reverse complement.
GCCTGCTGCGGGCCCATTGGCAGGAAGCGAGGCTGGTGCAGAACTTCCAGATCCTCGACAGCGACGACCAGCAGCGCCTGATCAAGCGGGTGATGCGCGAGTTGGGCCTGGACGAGCAGAAATGGCCGGCACGCCAGGCCCAGTGGTTCATCAACGGGCAAAAGGACGAAGGCCTGCGTCCACAGCATATCCAGGCCGGGGGCGACCTGTTCCTGTCGACCATGCGCGACGTCTATACCGCCTATGAGCAGGCCTGCGAGCGCGCCGGGGTCATCGACTTCTCCGAGCTGCTGCTGCGCGCCCTGGACTTGTGGCGCGACCACCCGGGCCTGCTGGAGCACTACCAGCGGCGCTTCCGCCACGTGCTGGTGGACGAGTTCCAGGATACCAACGCCGTGCAGTACGCCTGGCTGCGCCTGCTGGCGCGCGGCGGTGACAGCCTGATGGCGGTGGGCGATGACGACCAGTCGATCTACGGCTGGCGCGGTGCCAAGATCGAGAACATTCACCAGTACACTGCCGACTTCCCCGACGCCGAGATGATCCGCCTGGAGCAGAACTACCGCTCCACCGGTGGCATCCTCAAGGCGGCGAACGCGCTGATCGCCAACAACAGCGGGCGCCTGGGCAAAGAGCTGTGGACCGACATGGGTGAAGGCGAACCGCTGACCCTGTATGCGGCCTACAACGAGCACGACGAAGCGCGCTACGTGGTGGAAACCATCGAGAGCCTGGTCAAGAAGGGCAATGCGCGCAACGAGATCGCCATACTGTACCGTTCCAACGCCCAGTCGCGGGTGCTGGAAGAAGCCCTGCTGCGCGAACGCATCCCCTACCGCATCTATGGCGGTCAGCGCTTCTTCGAGCGCGCCGAAATCAAGAACGCCATGGCTTACCTGCGGCTGATCGAAGGCCGCGGTAACGATGCTGCCCTGGAACGGGTGATCAACGTGCCGCCACGTGGCATTGGCGAAAAAACTGTCGAAGCCATACGCGAGCACGCCCGCCACAGCCAGCTGTCGATGTGGGAAGCAATGTGCCAGCTGCTTGCCGCCAAAGCCCTGAAAGGCCGCGCTGCCAGTGCCCTGGGTGCATTCATCGAGCTGATCGAGGGGTTGGCTGCCAAGGTCGTGGACATGCCGCTGCATACCATGACCCAAACCACCATCGAGCAGTCCGGGCTGATCATCTACCACCAGGAAGAAAAGGGTGAGAAGGGCCAGGCACGGGTAGAAAACCTTGAGGAACTGGTCAGCGCAGCGCGCAACTTCGAGTCTACCGACGAAGACGCCGACCTCTCGCCTCTCTCGGCATTCCTTGGCCACGCCTCGCTCGAAGCAGGCGATACACAGGCCGACGAGCATGAAGACAGCGTCCAGCTGATGACCTTGCACAGTGCCAAGGGCCTGGAGTTCCCGTATGTGTTCCTGGTGGGCATGGAAGAAGGCCTGTTCCCGCACAAGATGAGCCTGGAAGAGCCTGGCCGCCTGGAAGAGGAACGCCGCCTGGCTTATGTGGGCATCACCCGCGCCATGCGCCAGCTGGTCATGACCTACGCCGAAACGCGTCGCCTGTATGGCAGCGAGACCTACAACAAGGTGTCACGTTTCGTACGAGAAATTCCGGCAGGCCTGGTTCAGGAAGTGCGCCTTTCCAACAGCGTCAGCCGCCCGTTCGGCGGGGCCAAGACGGCCACGAACAGCAACCTGTTCGCCAATGCCAGCATTCCGCAGACCTCGTTCAATCTGGGCCAGCGTGTTCAGCATGCGGTGTTTGGCGAGGGTGTGATCCTCAACTTCGAAGGCTCCGGCGCCCAGGCGCGGGTGCAGGTAAATTTTGCCGAAGGCAGCAAGTGGCTGATGCTGGGGTATGCCAAGCTCGAGGCCATCTGAAAGCCTGCGCGGTCCCTTGTAGGAGCGGCCTTTGTGGGAGCATTCCGAGGGCAGGTCGTGCCGGGTTTGTAACATTCAGGCAAAAGCTCGAAACATTATGTCGCTGGTCATGTGCCCGGGAACCTGTGCACCATGACGCGCGTGCAATCCACAACAGGGGATATCCCACTTATGCAACGTTTTCTTAGCATCGCTCTGGCGCTCTGCGTCGGCCTGACGCTGAGCCTGGACGCCAACGCCAAGCGTTTTGGCGGCGGCAAGAGCTCGGGCTCCGCGCCTATTCACCAGACCCGCCAGGCCACGCCAACCACGCCTGCCGCCGCGCCGACCGCACCTGGCCGTGCCGCTCCGGCCGCCAGCGGTGCTTCGCGCTGGCTGGGCCCTCTGGCCGGCCTCGCCGCCGGTGGCCTGCTGGCTTCCATGTTCATGGGCGACGGTTTCGAAGGCTTCCAGATCATGGACTTCCTGATCGTGGCGCTCATCGCCTTCCTGGTGTTCCGTTTCATCGCCGCGCGCCGTCGCCAGCAGCAGCCGCAAATGGCCATGCCGGGCCATGCGCCGATGCAGCGTGAAGCTCACGCGCAGCCTGCCCAGCCGTCGATCTTCGGTGGTTCGGCCGCACCTGCTGCCGCAGCCGCCCCGGTGATCAACGCCCCGGCCTGGTTCAACGAGCAGAACTTCCTGGCTGCTGCCCGTAACCACTTCCAGGCGCTGCAGCAGCACTGGGACGCCAACGAGATGGACAAGATCGCCGAGTTCGTCACCCCGCAGATGCTCGAGTTCCTCAAGCGCGAGCGCGCCGAACTGGGTGATGGCTTCCAGTCCACCTACATCGACAACCTCGAGGTGCAGCTGGACGGTGTCGACGACCGCGCCGACCGTACCGACGCCACCCTGACCTTCCGTGGCGTGTCGAAAAACTCGCGCTTCGACCAGGGCGAAGTGTTCAGCGAAAGCTGGCACATGGTTCGCGCCCAGGGCGAAAACCAGCCTTGGCTGGTGGCCGGTATCCGTCAAAACGGCTAACCGCTGCGTGCTGCACAAAAAACCCCGGGCCTGTCCCGGGGTTTTTGCTTTTGCCAGAGTGGCCTACTAGGGTATAACGCGCAGCGTTGTCATCTAGGTCAGAGGAAGTGAACCGTGGAAGAAGTGATCGAACAACTCCGTGAAGCCAACGAGCCAGTGCCGGTGCCCCTTGAGCTTCCCGACGAGGACCTGCTGGTCGAAATCGAAGAAGAGCTGTTCATCAACATTCCGTTCGTGTTCAAAGAGTTCCTGCTGACCGTCAGTGACGTGGTGTATGGCTCACTGGAGCCGGTGACCGTTACCGACCCACAGTCACATACCTACCTGCCCGACGTCGCCGCCAACGCCTGGGATGCCGGCGTACCGCGTGACCTGATTCCACTGTGCCAGGACGGCGACAACTACTACTGCGTCGAAGAGGATGGCACCGTGGTGCTGTGGGATGCTGAAGAGGAAATCGTCGGTGAAGACAGCTGGGAATCGGTTTGGCACTGGGCGCGGGATGTCTGGCTGGAGAGCTGATTTCGATCTCTGATCTGGTGCTGCTTGTGCCGGCCTCTTCGCGGGTAAACCCGCTCCCACAGGTATTGCACAGGTGCTGATCATTGTGCAGTACCTGTGGGAGCGGGTTTACCCGCGAAGAGGCCGGCCCAAAAATGGGAAATTTATGGCCTAGTGCCACCGGTATAGTTAATATCGCCAGGCTTTCTGCGCCTGGCGACATCGCTACCGCTCCATCCCCTCGGACGACGGTGAAATCTTGCGCAGGGAGCATTGCCCTCTTCAGTGCGTATTCTCGCGGCTGTTCTCCAGCGTCTCCAGCAAGGCAATCTGCATGCGCGTATGCACGCGGATAAACCAGCGCCACAGCAAGGCCACCACCACCGCAGCCACCACGGCGATCACCAGCAGCAGCTCGCTGGTCGGCAGAATGCTCGCCGACAGCGCCGACAGCAGCAGGAAAATCACCAGCAGCGACAACAACGGGATCACCTCGGCAATAACTCGGCGCACGCGCTGAGTATGCCGTCCGGCCGTTTCCGGTTTGACGCCCATCTCCGCCAACAGCATCGACAGCGCCTTGAGCTTTCGATAGGCGGCAATCAGGAATGGCAGCGACAGCAATAGCGCTGCGCCCCAGATCAGCGCTTTCTGTTGGCTGGTATCGCTGACCCACTCGCTGAGCCAGTTGCCGATCCGCTCGGCGAAATAGCCCCCACTGAAGAAGATGGCGATCACCAGCGCCAGGTTCACCCCAACCTGCAACAGGATGCGCCGGATCATCGCCGCGAGCATGGCGCTCTCGCCTTGCGGCTGGATGCTCCGCAACCATTCGCCATACAACGACAACACCCGCGCCAGGCGGCTGGGCACCACCTTGCCCAGCTTGAGCGACAGCGGGTCGGCGGCACGGATCAGGTAGGGTGTCAGCAGCGTCGTGATTGCCGATACCGCCACAGCCACCGGGTAGAGGAAGTCGCTGGTCACCTGCAGAGTCATGCCCAGCGCGGCGATGATGAAGGAAAACTCGCCAATCTGCGAAAGCCCCATGCCCACCCGCAGCGATGTACGCCCGTCATTTCCGGCAATGAACGCGCCCATGCCACACGACAACATCTTGCCCAACACCACCGCCAGGGTAATGACCACGATTGGCCAGGCGTAGTCGATCAGCACCTGGGGGTCGATCATCAGGCCGATGGCGACGAAGAAGATGGCGCTGAACAGGTCGCGTACCGGTTCGATCAGGCTCTCGATCTTCAGCAACTGGCGCGATTCGGCCATGATCGCGCCAATCAGGAAGGCGCCAAGCACCATGCTGTACTCGAGCTTCACCACCAGCAGGCAGAAGCCGAAGCACAGGCCCAATACGGTTATCAGCAGCATCTCGTTGCTTTCGAACTTGGCCACGTAGGCCAGCAGGCGCGGCACCAGCAAGATACCGATGACCAGCGCGACGATCATGAACAGCGACAGCTTGCCGACCGTGGAGAACACCTCGCCCGAGCTGACCGTACCGCTGACGGCGATGCCCGACAGCAGGGCGATGATGCCGATACCGAGGATGTCCTCGACGATCAGCACGCCGAATATCAGCTGGGCGAAACGCTCGTTCTTCATCTTCAGGTCGTTGAGCGCCTTGACGATGATGGTGGTCGAGGAAATCGCCAGGATGGCGCCGAGGAACAGCGAATCCATGGTGTTCCAGCCGAACCAGCGGCCGATCTCGAAGCCGATCCAGATCATCAGCACGATTTCCAGGAACGCCGCGATAAACGCCGTGGCGCCTACCTTGAACAGCTTGCGCAGGCTGAATTCAAGACCCAGGCAGAACATCAGGAAGATCACCCCCAGCTCGGCGAGGGTCTTGATGGTGTCTTCATCGTGGATCAGGCCGAACGGTGGGGTGTGCGGGCCGATGATGAAGCCGGCGACGATGTAGCCCAGCACCACAGGCTGCTTGAGGCGGTGAAAGAGAATGGTGACCACGCCAGCAACCAGCATGATGACTGCCAGGTCCTGGATGAAGCTGATGGCATGCATGGCGTGATACTCCTTTTCTCGTCCGTTGCTGGATGCCTGGGCAGACCGCTCCTCTGCCAAGGCAACCCTGAGCGAGCAGCAAGTACATACTGTTTTGAATGCAGGAAAAGCCCATGTTGCATGGTTGCAGTCAGGTTAACATCGCACCCCGCCGCAAAGAGGCGGTGCAATATGCAGAAACAGATCGACTGGAAAAGCGCCGCTGATGGCATGATCGGCGTGACGATGGAGCGTCAGCCAACGTCCCGTACCAGGAAGGCAAATTCAAAAGAGGGGAACAGAAGTGTCTGCAGATAATGCCCCCCATTCGCCCGATTCCGCGCAACCTCACCGTGAGCACCCTATGGAACCTGGAAACGCCCAGCTGAGCATGACCGTCCTGATGACCCCGGACATGGCCAACTTTTCTGGCAACGTACATGGCGGCACCCTGCTCAAGTACCTCGACGAAGTGGCCTATGCGTGCGCCAGCCGCTATGCCGGCAGCTATGTAGTCACCCTGTCGGTCGACCAGGTGATCTTCCGTGAGCCGGTGCACGTGGGTGAACTTGTAACCTTCCTGGCGTCGGTCAACTACACCGGCAACACCTCGATGGAGGTGGGCATCAAGGTGGTGACCGAGAACATCCGAGAGCGCTCGGTGCGCCATTCCAACAGCTGCTTCTTCACCATGGTAGCGGTCGACGACAACCGTCGCCCGGTGCAGGTGCCGCCGCGCCAGCCGCAAAGCAGTGAAGAAAAGCGCCGCTTCCTGCAGGGCCAGCAGCGCCGTCAGATCCGCCAGGAGCTGGAAAAGCGCTACCAGGACCTGAAAACCGACGCGATTTAAAGCGCCAGCAGCTGTGCCTCGAAGCGCACCCTTGGGTGCGCAATGCGGTCCTGGGCCCGCACCAGCTGCAGTTCATAGCTGGAGCAGGCCTGAGTTTCCAGCAGCACTTCGTGTACGGCCGCAGCAGTGAATTCGAACGCCTGCACCCAACTGTCGCCGAGCAGGACGCGGGCCAGGAACAGGCCTGAGGTCAGGTCACCCACCCCTACCGGCTGCCGCGGGAACGCCAGCAGCGGGCGGCGCAGGTGCCAGCTCTGCTCGGCGGTCACCAGCAGCATCTCGAACTGGTCCTCGGCGCGCCCGGGGTAAGCAAGGTGCTTGACCAGCACCACCTGCGGCCCGCGCTGCAACAGGCTGCGCGCCATGTTCACGCAGTCCTCCAGCGACTGCGCTCGGCGGCCACAGAAGCTGTCCAGCTCCAGCTGGTTGGGGCACAGGATATCGGCCCTGGTAGCCGCCTCATCGAGCAGGAACTCGCTCACTTCCGCTGGCACGATACAGCCCTTCTCAGGGTGCCCCATGACCGGGTCGCAAAGGTACAAAGCCTTTGGGTTGACTGCCTTGATCCGCTCGACGCCAGCCAGAATCGCCCGGCCTTGTTCGGCACTGCCCAGGTAACCGGACAACACCGCATCGCAATGGCCCAGCTCGCCGATGTTGGAAATGCCTTCCACCAACGCGGGAATTTGCGCGGGGGCAAGCACTTCACCCGCCCACTGGCCATACTGTGTGTGATTGGAGAACTGCACGGTATTGAGCGGCCACACATTGACCCCGATACGCTGCATGGGAAACACCGCGGCGCTGTTGCCGGCGTGGCCGAACACCACGTGAGACTGGATGGCGAGCAGGTGCGGGGTACGTTTCATGCGGGAGGTTTCCAAAGCTGTTTCAGGGATTGTGCGCAACGCAGTATGAACTCGATTGCCACCTGTACGACAGGCCAGGGACGCAGTTAAGCTGGATCGACCTGTTTGGAGCATACGCAAATGTTGACCCTGGAAAACCTCTTCGTCCTGATGCTGGTCGCCACGGCAGGCGCCTGGTTGTGGCACAACCACGGGTTGCGCGAGAAAGCCCTGGAACGGGTCAAACAGCATTGCGCCAAGCTCGACCTCGAACTGCTCGACGACGCGGTCGCACTCAAGCGCATCGCCTTTGTCCGTGACGCCAACGGCCGCAAGCGCCTGGCGCGCGTCTACGCCTTCGAATTCACCGTCACGGGCGAACAGCGCCACCCCGGTACCGTGACCCAGTTCGGCGCCCACAGCGTGCAGATCGAACTAGCGCCCTACCCGTTCGAGATCAAGACCCCGCCGCGCGCCGACAACGTCATCGAGATGCAGCAGTGGCGCCAGGAGCACAACCGCTGGCGCAACTGATCAGCTGACACGACATTCGCTCAACCCGGCCTGCAGCGCGGATTGCGATTGCGGCTGGTCGAAAATCAGCTCGATACGCGTATCCCTGCGCCAGTCGCTGGGCTGCCAGGCGGGCATGTCCCCATTCAGGCCATTGAATGATTGCCAGCCCTCCACGCTGTGGATAACCCCTTTGGCACGCCGCCACGGCCAAGCCCGCAAGAACGCCTGCAACCGCTGTGGATAAAACTGCTGCCCAGGGTGCCAGCGCCAGCCGATGCTCCAACCTCCCTCTCCCTGCTGGGCAAGACAGATCGGCTGCCCGGGGTCTGCCCATAGCGCTGTCGGTGGATTCACAAGATTGTCGACAATCCTGTTATCCACAAGCGAGCTGTCGACAATGCCATGGGGTACAGCCGGAAGGTCCGACAAGGGCAGCCCACCTTGGACGGTCCAGAATATTTTCTTTTTATAAAATTTATTAGTTATCAACAATTTAGCGCTTTCATCCACAGCCTCTGATTTGTTCAAGACAACGCTTTCAGCAGCATCGAACGCCTGCTGTTGATCCTCCTGAAGCTGCTCGTTCCGGACCATCGACTGCGCGTCCACGACCATCAGCAATGGCTGTATTGTCAGCACTCCAGCCCAAGGGGCTTTTTGCAACTGAGCGAGTAACTGCAAGGGATGACCCAGCCCGGACGGCTCGATGAACAGCCTGTCAGGGCGGGATTTGCGCAGCAGTCGGCCCAGGCCCACCTGGAACGGCATGCCATTGACGCAGCACAGGCAGCCACCTGCGACTTCGCCGATGGCGATGCCGTCTTCGTCACGGCTGAGCAAGGCCGCATCCAGGCCTACCAGGCCGAATTCGTTGATCAATACTGCCCAGCGCTCATTGGCCGGGCGTTGGGCCAGCAGGTGACGGATCAGGGTAGTCTTGCCGGCCCCCAGCGGGCCGGCAATCACGTGGGTGGGAATGTTCTGCAGCATGGGCGGCTTCGGGCGATGGCGATGCCTCACTATGCGCCGTCAGGCCAGCCAGTCAAGACTGAGCAGCAGGCGCCCCTGCTGCCCCGATGGCGACCGATGCACCAGGCCCGCACCTTCGTTGCCCTGCCACTTTTCACCTTTGAGCACCGCCACATCGCCAGCTTGCAAGTACTGAACGTTATCCACAGGAAGTATTGCTGTGTGTAAGTTGCCACGAGGGCTCGCGTCCTCTTTCAACCACTCGCTACCTGGGCCTGCGTAGGTAGTGAGCAGACGCAGCGGAACGTTATCCACATGGAAGCGCGGGCACATCGGGCCTGTCAGTACCCGCAGGCGCAAACCTACCCGCTGCGCACCCACCAGGCAGGTATAGGCCGCCACCAGCCAGGCCACATCCGCCACGAATGCCTCATAGCCGTGCAAGTCGGCCGCTTCGCGCAAGAGTTCGGTGAAAACCGGCATGTTCTGCTCATCCACATCGATGACGCGCTGGTCTGCCAAGGGCTGGCCGAGGCTGACCACCAGCGCGGCAAAGTCCTCCAGTTGTGGTGGCAAACGTCGCCGCCATACTGCCAGGTTTACGCCATCCTGCAGCACATCGGTCAGCACCTGCGGTGTCTCGCCAAATACCTGGAAAATATCCACAGGCTTGGATGCAGGGTTCATGCTGCGGCCTCCTCATGCCATGGACCGAACGGATCGGGCAGGCGCAACCAGCCCATGTGCCCCAATTCCATTTCTTGATCGGTCAAAAGGCATGCATCGAGTGCTGTGGATAATTCTTCGAAGTCAATATTCTGCCCGATGAACACCAGTTCCTGGCGGCAGTCACCGCTCTCGGCAACCCAGTTCTTCAAGATCGCGATTGTGTTATCCACATCCTGTGGCCACTGCTCGCGCGGCACGAAACGCCACCAGCGGCCCGCCAAGCCATGGCGCATCATGCCGCCTGCCTGCGACCAGCTTCCGGCTTCCTGGTATTTGCTGGCCAGCCAGAAAAAACCTTTCGAACGCAGCAGGCGCCCATTGCTCCATGGCTTGTGGATAAAGTCGAAAAAGCGCTGTGGATGAAAGGGGCGCCGGGCCTGCCAGGTGGTGGCGGCAATGCCATACTCTTCGGTTTCCGGCACATGCTCGCCGCGCAACTCTTGCAGCCAGCCCGGTGCCTGGGCGGCCTGGTCGAAGTCGAACAGGCCGGTGTCGAGGATGCGGTCCAGCGGTACCTGGCCCATGACCATGGGCACGATCCGCGCCCGGGCATTGAGGCTGCGCAGAATGGCCATGAGCTCTTCGCGCTCGTGCTGGCTGATCAGGTCGATCTTGCTCAGCAACAGTACATCGGCGAACTCGACCTGCTCGATCAGCAAGTCACTGATTGAGCGCTCGTCCTCCTCACCCAGGGTTTCGCCACGGCTGGCCAGGCTGTCTGCTGCCTGGTAATCACGCAGGAAGTTCAGGCCATCGACCACAGTGACCATGGTGTCCAGGCGCGCCATGTCGGACAGGCTACGGCCCTGTTCGTCGCGGAAGGTGAAGGTCTCGGCCACAGGCAGTGGCTCCGAGATCCCCGTGGACTCGATCAGCAAATAATCGAAACGCCCTTCTTCAGCCAGCCGCGCCACTTCCTCGAGCAGGTCTTCACGCAGCGTGCAGCAGATGCAGCCATTGCTCATCTCCACCAGCTTCTCCTCGGCACGATTGAGGCTTACGTTGCGCTGCACCTCGCTCGCATCGATGTTGATTTCGCTCATGTCATTGACGATGACCGCGACTCGCAGGTTGTCGCGGTTACGCAGCACATGGTTGAGCAAGGTGCTCTTGCCGGCGCCAAGGAAGCCGGATAGCACGGTGACAGGGAGACGGTTGGACATGGCGAAACCTCTTCAGGCGAGCGCATTCGAAACGATGCATTGCACAATGTTATAAAGTAACAATACAATTTCGCCAAGCCGTTCGTGACGAACGAATGCCCACCGGGAGGAAAAGTGAACCCGCCACGTGCCAGGGTGCCCTCCTGGCATTGCAGCTTGATCGGTGATGGCCGCTGATCTCCCTTTTGTTTGGAATACCAGATGACTCAGCTCAAGCTCCCCGACATTGCCGCACAAACCCATGAATACGCCTTACCTTTGAACTGGGTGGGTATGTGCGGGATCGCCCAACCTGTACAGTTCGAGGGGCGCACAGCAGCTGCCACGGTCGATGCCGGCGTTAGCCTGGTAGACGGCAGCTCACGCGGTATCCATATGTCGCGGCTTTATCTCGCCCTAGAGTCGTTGGAACATCAGCCTCTGACGCCGCTCACCATCCGCCAGCTGCTGGGTAACTTCCTCAGCAGCCACGAAGGCCTTTCTTCCGCCGCCTATCTGCGTTTGCGCTTCGAGCATCTACTGAAAAGGCCTGCGTTGATCAGCCCGTTGGAGGGTTGGAAAAGCTATGCGGTCACAGTCGATGCAAGGATCGAAAATGAAATGTTCCACGTGGAACTATCCGTTTCTGTCCCTTACTCCTCGACCTGCCCATGCTCGGCTGCACTTGCACGGCAACTGATTCAGCAGCAGTTCCAGGCGCATTTCAGTACAGAGCAGGTCGACAAATCTGCAGTGCTGCAGTGGCTTGGCAGCGCCGAAGGCATCGTAGCGACGCCCCATAGCCAACGTAGCAGCGCGCTAATCCAGGTAAGGCTGCGCAGCAATCAGCAGGTTCTGCCAATCACCGAGTTGATCGACTGCATAGAAGCAAGCCTGGGGACAGCGGTGCAGACCGCAGTTAAGCGCGCAGACGAACAAGCCTTTGCCTTGGCCAACGGCCAGAACCTGATGTTCTGCGAAGACGCCGCACGACGCCTGCACAAGGCGCTAAGGCAAATAGAATGGAGCACGGCCTTCAAGCTGCGCGTGGAACATGCAGAAAGCCTGCATGCCCACGACGCTGTCGCAACCAGCCAGTGGCAATGGGATGTCAGCTGCGCGGCTTGACCGAGCCGCAGTCATTGCCCAACCACACGGCACGGGTGTTCATGCTGCCTTGCTGCTGTACACCCGAGGCGTTGAATGTACCGTTGACCTGGGTGGTGAATTCCCGGTCACTGAGGAAAGTCGCCTGGCCACTGCCCTGCGCTTTGGGGCAGCTGAACTGGAACTTCCATACATTGCCGGTGCGGTCGGTTATCTTTTGGGTACAACCTGACTTCGGGTCCTGCAGAGGGATATCGTTGGTTGCCACCTGTTCTGGCGTCAGGCACGAGCGCACCCCCTTACCCCCAACAGTCACTCCCTGCTTGGCCAGCACCCCTTCCATCATCGCGCGCTGCTCTGGCGGCAGGTTCTTCAACTGGCCGAGCATGAACTCCATATCGGGTAACGGCTTGCCATCGACCTGCATGTTGCTAGTGGTCAGCTCCCACAAACCTGGCTGTAGCATCTGAGCATGCACCAGCGGGCTGCTCACACCTAGGGCCAACGCCAACAGTGGCAGACGAATCTTCATGGACGAACGCTCCTGGAAAAAGCCGGCCAAGTGGGCCGGGCTGAGCCTTAGACGCCAAATCCACCTGCAGGTTGCAAGGCGGACCGGGAACGTGTTCTGTTACTCAAGTGTACTCGGCAAGCAGGATGCATATGGACTACCACAGCCCCTACTTCTTCGGTTACCTACTCGGCCTGGTTCACCTGCTGGGTATCGTCGCCGCACTGCACGCACTGTTCACCGTGCGCACTGCCCAAGGCGCAATCGCCTGGGCCATGCCGTTGTTCTTCATCCCTTACCTCACCCTGATCCCTTACCTGATTTTTGGTGCGCGCTCGTTCTATGCCTACATCAAGGCCCGGCGCCAGGCCAACCAGGAAATGCATGTGGCCATGGCCAACCTCAACTGGCGGCCTTGGGTAGAAGAAGCCCTCACGGCCCGCGAGTCGGAAAGCTATGCGGCGTTGCGCGCCATGCCCAAGCTCGGGCGCATGCCTTGCCTTGCCAATAACGAGGTGAAGCTGCTGATCGATGGCAAAGCAACATTCGATGCAATATTTGCCGCCATCGAAAAAGCCCGCGACGTGGTGTTGGTGCAGTTCTTCATCATCCATGACGACAATCTTGGCAAAGCGTTGCAGCAACTGCTGCTGCGCAAGGCCGCCGAGGGGGTGCGGGTGTTCGTGCTGTATGACCGTGTCGGCAGCCATGCCTTGCCGGCAAGCTACAGCCAGTTGATGCGCGACGGTGGTGTACAGATTCATGCCTTTGCAACCCGTCGGGGCTGGTTCAACCGCTTCCAGGTTAACTTCCGTAACCACCGCAAAATCGTGGTGGTGGATGGCTTGCTCGGTTTTATCGGCGGGCACAACGTGGGCGATGAGTACCTCGGTGGCCACCCGCAGCTTTCACCTTGGCGCGACACCCACGTGCAGATCAGCGGGCCGGTGCTGGCCTGCCTGCAGGAGTCGTTCGCCGAGGACTGGTACTGGGCCACGCGCCAGCTACCGCCGCTGATTCTGCCGGACGCCTACCCTGACAACGGCGTGCTGTGCCAAGCCTTGGCCAGCGGCCCGGCCGATCCACAGGAAACCTGCTCGCTGTTCTTCCTTGAGGCGATCCATTCAGCCACCCGGCGCGTGTGGATCACCAGCCCGTACTTCATCCCCGACGAGGCGGTGTTCGCCGCGTTGCGTTTGGCAGTACTGCGTGGGGTCGATGTGCGAGTGCTGATTCCGTCACGCCCAGACCATCGCATCGTCTATGCCGCCTCCAGCCTTTTCGCCTTCGAAGCGGTACGTGCGGGTGTACGCATGTTCCGCTACCAACCGGGCTTCCTGCATCAGAAGGTGGTGCTGGTGGATGACGATGTCAGCGCGATCGGCAGTGCCAACCTGGACAACCGCTCGTTCCGCCTGAACTTCGAAATCACCCTGCTCACGGTCGACCGCGGCTTCGCTGACCAGGTCGAGAAAATGCTGAGCAATGACTTTGAACAGGCACGGGAAATTACTGCGGAGGACAGCCGCGATACTCATCGGCTGCAGCAACTGGGGATGCGGATTGCTCGGCTGATTTCGCCGATTCTCTGAAGCGTAAGCGCCCCTCTCTGGGTATCGCACACCTTGTGGGAGCGGGTTTACCCGCGAAGACGTCAGTGGCTGTACCGACGCATTCGCGGGTAAACCCGCTCCCACAGAGTATGGTGTCGCGCTTGCGTACTTTTTAGCAATTCAACGATATAGGTCTTCACGCGTCCAGGGCAGATCATGGTGCCCATCGGGGTAGGGTTTAACTGCCAGAATCTGATGCAGGTTGATCCAGCCTTTCTGGAAGGCATAAGCACACCCGGCCAGGTACAGCCGCCAGATGCGCAAGGTCTTCTCGGGCACCAGCGCCGCCGCCTTGTGCAGCTGGTTCTCCAAGTTCTCGCTCCAGTGGTGCAAGGTCTTGGCGTAGTGCAAACGCAGGCTTTCCACGTCTACCACTTCCAGCCCCGCTTCACAGATGCTGGCACTGATCATCGACAGGTGCGGCAGCTCGCCATGGGGGAAGACGTAGCGATCGATGAACTCGCCAGCGCCACGCCCGACCGGGCGACCATCCACATGCTTGGCGGTGATACCGTGATTCATCACCAGCCCCCCTTCCCTCACGGCACCGAACAGCTTCTGGCTATACAGCGCCAGGTTGGCATGCCCGACATGCTCGAACATGCCAACGCTGACAACCTTGTCGAAGCGGCCGTCCTGAGGCAGGTCGCGGTAGTCGAGAATCTGCAGGTCGACCTTGTCGGCCAAACCCTCTGCCTTCACCCGCTCGCGACCGAGCTTGAGCTGCTCCTTGCTCAAGGTGATACCAAACACCTTGGCGCCATATTCGCGAGCAGCGAAACGCGCCAGCCCACCCCAGCCGCAGCCAACGTCGAGCAGGTAATCACCTGCTTCCAGGCGTAGCTTGCGGCACAGATGATCGAATTTGTCCTGCTGTGCCTGATCCAGCGTGTTGTCCGGCTCACGGAAGTAGGCGCACGAGTAGGCCATGTCCTGATCCAGCCATAGCTGGTAGAACGCGTTTGAAACATCGTAATGGTAGGAAATCGCTTCGGCGTCGGTGCTCTTGTCGTGGGCCTGACGCTGCGGTGGGGTGTCGTCTTCGTCGGTCAGTAGCGCTTCGCTCAGCTCATCGCATACGCGGATGGCTTCACCAATATCGCCCTCCAGCTCCAGCTTGCCTTCGACGAATGCCGTGCCCAGTTGGTCCATGCTCGGGTGGCTCAACTGGCTGATCAGCTGTGGCTCCTTGACCAGGATAGTGACCTGCGGGCTAGGCCCCAGATCGAACTGGTTACCGTCCCACAGTTTCAGCCGCAGCGGCAGATGCAGGCTCTGCAGTGCCGGTGGAAGTTGCGCAAGCATGAACGACCCTCCTGTCCGTATTTGGCCACGACGCCTGATATTTCGAACGTCGCCGGATCAGAGTAGTTCATTCGTGGGATGTTTCCTCTAAACGAGACCATGGTCTAGAACCAACTAATCTTATGCACATCGCGGATTGTATACAATTCTTGCATCTCAGCTTAACCTTGTGCACCTCTTGCGCTTCTTCATCCTGGAGTTGAACCCATGAAATCCTATGACGTGGTGATCATCGGCGGTGGCCCTGGCGGCTACAACGCAGCCATTCGCGCCGGCCAACTAGGCCTGAGCGTAGCCTGCGTGGAAGGCCGCTCGACCTTGGGCGGCACCTGCCTGAACGTGGGCTGCATGCCCTCCAAGGCACTGTTGCATGCTTCCGAGCTGTACGAAGCCGCCAGTGGTGACGAGTTCGCCCACCTCGGTATCGAAGTCAAACCTACCCTCAACCTCGCCCAGATGATGAAACAGAAGGACGAGAGCGTGACCGGCCTGACCAAGGGCATCGAGTACTTGTTCCGCAAGAACAAGGTCGACTGGATCAAGGGCTGGGGTCGCCTGGATGGCGTCGGCAAGGTCGTGGTCAAGGCTGAGGATGGCAGCGAAACCGCACTGCAGGCCAAAGACATCGTCATTGCCACCGGCTCCGAGCCTACGCCCCTGCCGGGCGTGACCATCGACAACCAGCGCATCATCGACTCCACCGGCGCGCTGTCGCTGCCACAGGTGCCCAAGCATTTGGTCGTCATCGGAGCTGGCGTGATCGGCCTCGAGCTGGGTTCGGTATGGCGCCGCCTGGGCAGCCAGGTCACGGTCATCGAATACCTCGACCGCATCTGTCCGGGCACCGACGAAGAAACCGCCAAGACCCTGCAGAAGGCCTTGGCCAAACAAGGCATGGTGTTCAAGCTGGGTAGCAAGGTGACCCAGGCGAACGCCAGCGCCGATGGCGTGAACCTGACCCTGGAGCCAGCAGCTGGCGGCACCGCAGAAACGCTGCAGGCTGACTATGTACTGGTCGCCATCGGCCGACGCGCCTATACCAAAGGGCTGAACCTGGAAAGCGTGGGCCTGGAAACCGACAAGCGCGGCATGCTCGGCAATGACCACCACCGCACTTCCGTGCCGGGTATCTGGGTGATTGGCGACGTCACCTCCGGCCCGATGCTGGCGCACAAAGCCGAAGACGAAGCGGTGGCCTGCATCGAACGCATCGCCGGCAAGCCCCACGAGGTCAACTACAACCTTATTCCTGGCGTGATCTACACCCGCCCGGAGCTGGCCACCGTGGGCAAGACCGAAGAGCAGCTCAAGGCCGAAGGGCGTGCTTATAAAGTAGGCAAGTTCCCGTTCACGGCCAACAGCCGGGCCAAGATCAACCACGAAACCGAAGGCTTCGCCAAGGTCATCGCCGATGCCGAGACCGACGAAGTGCTGGGGGTGCACCTGGTAGGCCCAAGTGTCAGCGAGATGATCGGTGAGTTCTGCGTGGCCATGGAGTTCTCGGCCTCGGCGGAAGACATCGCCCTCACCTGCCACCCCCACCCGACCCGCTCCGAGGCCTTGCGCCAGGCAGCGATGAATGTGGACGGGATGGCGATGCAGATATGATGTGAGATAGCCGGGGGCTGCTTTGCAGCCCATCACGACACAAGGCCGCTCCTACAGGAGAACGCAATTTCCTGTAGGAGCGGCCTTGTGTCGCGACGGGGCGCAAAGCGCCCCTGGCTTCTGGCTTACTCGACCGTAACCGACTTGGCCAGGTTACGCGGCTGGTCCACGTCGGTGCCCTTGAGCACGGCCACGTAGTAAGACAGCAGCTGCAGCGGGATGGTATACAGGATCGGCGCCAGGGCGTCGGCGATGTGCGGCACCTTGATCACGTGGGTACCTTCGCCATTTGTCATGCCGGCCTGCTCGTCGGCAAACACTACCAGCTCGCCACCACGGGCGCGTACTTCCTGCAGGTTGGACTTCAGCTTCTCCAGCAGTTCGTTGTTCGGCGCAACGGTTACCACTGGCATGTCGTTGTCCACCAGAGCCAGCGGGCCGTGCTTCAGCTCGCCTGCCGGGTAGGCTTCGGCGTGGATGTAGGAGATTTCCTTGAGCTTGAGCGCACCTTCCATCGCCACCGGGTACTGCGCACCACGACCGAGGAACAGGGTGTGGTGCTTGTCGGCGAACAGCTCGGCGATTTTCTCGACGGTGGCGTCCATGGCCAGGGCTTCGCCCAGGCGGGCCGGCAGGCGGCGCAGTTCTTCGACCAGCTCGGCTTCAACGCCGGCTTCCAGGGTACCGCGCACCTGGCCCAGGGCCAAGGTCAGCAGCATCAGCGAAACCAGTTGGGTGGTGAAGGCTTTGGTCGAGGCTACGCCGATTTCCGGGCCGGCCAGGGTCAACAGGGTCAGGTCCGACTCACGCACCAGCGAGCTGATACCGACGTTGCAGATCGCCAGGCTGCCGAGAAAGCCCAGCTCCTTGGCGTTGCGCAGTGCGGCCAGGGTGTCGGCGGTTTCGCCAGACTGCGAGATGGAGACGAACAGAGTGTCCGGCTGCACCACCACCTTGCGGTAACGGAACTCGCTGGCTACTTCGACCTGGCACGGGATCCCGGCCAGACTTTCCAGCCAGTAACGGGCGACCATGCCGGCGTGGTAGCTGGTACCACAGGCAACGATCTGCACGTTGCGCACCTTGGCGAACAGTTCCGCAGCCTGCGGACCGAAGGCCTGGACCATCACATTGTCTTTGCCCAGGCGGCCTTCCAGGGTGCGCTGCACCACGCTTGGCTGCTCGTGAATTTCCTTGAGCATGAAGTGGCGGTAGGTACCTTTGTCGGCAGCTTCGGCACCTTCGTGGTACTGCACGGTTTCGCGCTGAACCTTGTGGCCATCCTGGTCCCAGATGGAGACCTGGTCAAGGCGGATTTCGGCGATGTCGCCTTCTTCCAGGTACATGAAGCGGTCGGTGACCTGGCGCAGGGCCAGCTGGTCGGACGCCAGGAAGTTCTCGCCCAGGCCCAGGCCGATGACCAGCGGGCTGCCACTACGTGCGGCTACCAGGCGGTCAGGCTGCTTGGCGCTGATCAGCGCCAGGCCATAAGCGCCATGCAGGCGCTTCACCGCAGCCTTCAAGGCATCGGTCAGGTCCGGAATGCTCTTCAAGGTGTGGTGGATCAGGTGGACGATGACTTCGGTATCGGTCTGCGAAGTGAAGACATAGCCAAGGCCCTTCAGCTCTTCGCGCAGTTCTTCGTGGTTCTCGATGATGCCGTTGTGCACCACGGCCACTTCATTGCCCGAGAAGTGCGGGTGGGCGTTGCCCTCGGTCGGCGCACCGTGGGTGGCCCAGCGAGTGTGGGCGATACCCAGCTGGCCGGCCAGTGGCTCGGCAGCAACAGCGGCTTCCAGTTCACTGACCTTGCCGATACGGCGACGGCGCTGCAGTTCACCGTTCTGGGTGAGGACGGCCAGGCCGGCGCTGTCGTACCCGCGGTACTCAAGACGCTTGAGGCCTTCGATCAGGATGGCTGTGATGTTGCGCTCGGCGACGGCACCAACGATTCCACACATGGTTTATTGCTCCTGGCTGATCGCGGCGCAGATCAGGTTGATGCCGCGGGCTTGAATTTGTTCGCGTGCCGCTGCGGGCAGGCGTTCGTCAGTAATAAGGGTGTGCACGCTGCCCCAGGGCAGCTCGAGGTTGGGGATCTTGCGCCCTACCTTGTCCGATTCGACCATCACGATCACTTCACGGGCGACTTCGGCCATGACCCGGCTTAGGCCGAGAAGTTCGTTGAAGGTGGTGGTGCCGCGGCCGAGGTCGATACCGTCGGCGCCTATGAACAGTTGGTCGAAATCGTAGGAGCGCAGCACCTGCTCAGCCACCTGGCCCTGGAACGACTCGGAATGCGGGTCCCAGGTGCCACCGGTCATCAGCAGCACCGGCTCGTGTTCAAGGTCGCAGATGGCGCGGGCCACGTTCATCGAATTGGTCATCACCACCAGGCCAGGATGGCGGCCCAGTTCAGGGATCATGGCTGCCGTGGTGCTGCCGCTGTCGATAATGATCCGCGCATGTTCGCGGATACGCGCCACAGCAGCGCGGGCGATGGCCTTTTTATAGGAAGACACCGGCTGGGCAGGTTCACCGAGCAGCTCTTGAGGCACCGGGACCGCGCCACCATAACGTCGTAGCAACAGGCCATTGGTTTCCAGGGCAGCGAGGTCCTTGCGGATGGTGACCTCCGAGGTAGCGAAACGCTTGGCCAACGCGTCCACACTCACCTCGCCCTGCTCGCTGAGCAACGCCAGGATGTTGTGCCGCCGCTGCGGGGTATTTCGTTTCGACATGAGCGCTTAAGTTTCGATTCGAAAGATAATGATGGCAATCAAAACCTAAGATGAGCGATTCGTCAAGTCGTCACTGCCCTGTGGATAGATTCTCCCGGCACTCGCCATGCCCTTGTGGGAGCGGCCTTGTGTCGCGAAAGGGCCGCAAAGCGGTCCCAATGATTTCAAAGGTAACGCGAATATTGCCGGGCCTGCTTCGCAGCCCTTTCGCGACACAAGGCCGCTCCCACAAGTAACACCAAACGACCAAGAAAAAAGCCGACTTATTCACATAAGTCGGCTTTCGATCGAAACAGCTGTGTATAACTCAGCTCTTCTTGATCTTCTCCGGACGCTTCCAACCCGAGATGTTGCGCTGACGTGCACGAGCCACCGCCAGGTCGCCTGCCTCCACGGTCTGGGTGATGGTCGAGCCGGCAGCAGTGGTCGCACCAGCCTTGATTTCTACAGGCGCTACCAACGAGTTGTTCGAGCCGATGAACACGTCCTCGCCCATTACGGTCTTGAACTTGTTGGCGCCATCGTAGTTGCAAGTGATGGTGCCGGCGCCGATGTTGGTGCGTGCACCGATTTCGGCATCGCCCAGGTAGGTCAGGTGACCTGCCTTGGCGCCTTCCCCGAGGTGGGCGTTTTTCAGTTCGACGAAGTTACCCACATGGGCCTTGGCGTCCAGCACGCTACCCGGGCGCAGGCGGGCGAACGGGCCGGCATCGCTGCCCTCGCCCATCACGGTACCTTCGAGGTGGCTGTTGGCCTTGACCACTGCACCTTTGCGCAGGGTGGTGTTCTTGATCACACAGTTCGGGCCGATCTGCACATCGTCCTCGATGACCACCTTGCCTTCGAGAATCACGTTGATATCGATCAGCACGTCACGGCCAACGGTCACTTCACCGCGGACATCGAAGCGCGCCGGGTCGCGCAGGGTCACACCCTGGGCCATCAGGCGACGACCTTCGCGCAACTGGTAGTGGCGCTCCAGTTCGGACAGCTGGCGACGGTCGTTGGCGCCCTGCACTTCCATCGGGTCGTGCGGCTGTTCAGTAGCCACCATCAGGCCATCGGCCACAGCCATGGCGATGACGTCGGTCAGGTAATACTCGCCCTGAGCGTTGTTGTTCGACAGGCGGCCCATCCAGTCGGCCAGGCGCGCGGCTGGCAGGGCCAGAATACCGGTGTTGCCTTCCTTGATTGCTTTCTGCTCATCGTTGGCGTCCTTGTGCTCAACGATGGCGGTCACCTTGCCCTGCTCGTCACGCACGATGCGGCCATAGCCGGTCGGGTCGTCGAGGGTCACCGTGAGCAGGCCCAGCTGCTGCTCGTTGGCCTTCGCCAGCAGACGCTGCAGGGTTTCCACTTCAATCAACGGCACATCACCGTACAGCACCAGCACGGTTTCGGCGGTCAAGGCCGGCAATGCCTGGGCAACCGCATGGCCGGTACCCAGCTGCTTGTCCTGCATGACGAAGTTCAGGTCGTCGGCGGCCAGGCGCTCGCGAACCAGCTCGGCACCATGGCCAATGACCACATGAATACCTTGCGGCTGCAGCTGGCGCGCGCTGTGGATAACATGGCCGAGCATGGAGTTGCCGGCAACCGGGTGCAGCACCTTGGGCAGCGCCGAGCGCATGCGGGTGCCTTGGCCGGCGGCGAGAATAACGATATCGAGTGACATTACTGGCTACCAATCCTGGGTGGTCAGTGAAATGACCGGGGGGGAGAAATCAGAAAAGAAAAAGGGTAGCCGAGGCTACCCTTTTACTCAATCGCAACAGAAGTTATCAGCCGAGGGCCGATTACTTGCCTCTGCGCATTTGCTGGACGGTACGCAGCTGAGCTGCGGCCTCGGCCAGACGTGCGGCGGCGGCGCCGTAGTCGAAGTCCGCGCCTTTCAGATTCAGGGCGTTCTCGGCAGCCTTGAGGGCTTCCTGAGCCTGAGCTTCATCCAGGTCTGCAGCACGTTGCACGGTATCGGCAAGCACCTTGACCATGTTCGGCTGAACCTCGAGGAAACCACCAGAGATGTAGAACACCTCTTGGGCGCCACCCTGCTTGGTCAGCGTGATCGGACCAGGCTTGAGATTGGTGATCAGCGGCGCGTGACCCGGAGCGATACCAAGATCACCTAGGTTACCGTGCGCAACTACCATCTCGACCAGGCCGGAGAAGATCTCTCCTTCCGCGCTGACGATATCGCAATGGACTGTCATAGCCATCTGCTTGCCTCAACCTGATAGCGCCCCTTGCGGGGCGCAGGAATTACAGTTTCTTGGCTTTCTCGATCGCTTCGTCGATGCTGCCGACCATGTAGAACGCTTGTTCTGGCAGGTGGTCGTAGTCACCTTTGAGGATGCCGCTGAAGCCAGCGATGGTGTCTTTCAGGGAAACGTACTTGCCTGGCGAACCGGTGAAGACTTCGGCCACGAAGAACGGCTGCGACAGGAAGCGCTGGATCTTACGAGCGCGGGCTACCAGTTGCTTGTCCGCTTCGGACAGTTCGTCCATACCCAGGATCGCGATGATGTCTTTCAGCTCTTTGTAGCGCTGCAGAACATACTGAACGCCACGAGCGGTCTCGTAGTGCTCGTTGCCGATCACGTTCGGGTCCAGCTGGCGCGAAGTCGAGTCCAGTGGGTCGACCGCTGGGTAGATACCCAGGGAGGCGATGTCACGGGACAGAACGACGGTGGCGTCCAAGTGGGCGAAGGTGGTCGCTGGCGACGGGTCGGTCAAGTCGTCCGCAGGTACGTATACGGCCTGAACGGAGGTGATCGAACCTTCCTTGGTGGAGGTGATACGCTCTTGCAGAACGCCCATCTCTTCAGCCAGGGTCGGCTGGTAACCTACTGCCGAAGGCATACGGCCCAGCAGTGCGGATACTTCGGTACCGGCCAGGGTGTAACGATAGATGTTGTCGACGAACAGCAGAACGTCGTTGCCTTCGTCACGGAACTTCTCAGCCATGGTCAGGCCGGTCAGCGCTACGCGCAGACGGTTTCCTGGTGGCTCGTTCATCTGGCCGTAGACCAGCGCTACCTTGTCGAGAACGTTGGAGTCCTTCATCTCGTGGTAGAAGTCGTTACCCTCACGAGTACGCTCACCCACACCAGCGAACACGGAGTAACCGCTGTGTTCCATGGCGATGTTACGGATCAGTTCCATCATGTTTACGGTCTTGCCGACACCGGCACCACCGAACAGACCAACCTTACCACCCTTGGCGAACGGGCAAACCAGGTCGATAACCTTGATGCCGGTTTCCAGCAGGTCGTTGCCGCCTGCCTGGTCAGCGAACGAAGGCGCTGGCTGGTGGATACCGCGACGCTCTTCTTCGCCGATCGGGCCGGCCTCGTCGATCGGGTTGCCCAGTACGTCCATGATACGGCCCAGGGTGGCCTTACCAACAGGAACGGAAATGGCAGCGCCGGAGTCAACGACTTCCAGACCGCGCTTCAGGCCTTCGGTCGAGCCCATCGCAATGGTACGAACCACGCCGTCGCCCAGCTGCTGCTGAACTTCCAGGGTGGTTTCCGCGCCTTGTACTTTCAGCGCGTTGTAAACACTCGGCACGACGTCACGTGGGAATTCCACGTCGATGACGGCGCCGATGATTTGAACGATACGTCCGCTACTCATAGCTGGATCCTCTGAATATTTGAACCGTTAAACCGCGGCAGCGCCGCCGACGATTTCCGAGATCTCCTGGGTGATCGCAGCCTGACGCGCCTTGTTGTAGATCAACTGAAGCTCTTTGATCAAATCACCGGCGTTGTCTGTGGCGTTCTTCATGGCGATCATCCGGGCCGCTTGTTCAGCAGCGTTGTTCTCGACCACCGCCTGGTACACCTGCGACTCCACGTAACGCACCATCAAGCCGTCCAGCAGCTCTTTTGCGTCGGGTTCGTACAGGTAGTCCCAGTGATGCTTGAGATCCTGATCCGGGGTTGCCACCAACGGTACCAATTGCTCGACCGTTGGCTTCTGGGTCATGGTGTTGATGAACTTGTTCGAAACCACCGAGAGGCGATCGATACGGCCGTCCAGGTAGGCGTCCAGCATCACTTTGACGGAGCCGATCAGATCGTTGATCGATGGCTCTTCGCCCAAGTGGCTGATCGCGGCTACGACGTTGCCGCCAAAGATGCGGAAGAAAGTCGCACCCTTGCTGCCGATCACGCACAGGTCGATTTCCACGCCCTGTTCGCGGTTTTCGTTCATGTCCTTGACCAGGGCCTTGAACAGGTTGGTGTTCAAGCCACCGCACAGACCACGGTCACTGCTCACCACGATATAACCGGCGCGCTTTACAGGGCGCTCAATCATGAACGGGTGGCGGTATTCCGGGTTGGCGTTGGCCAGATGACCGATCACCTGGCGGATACGCTCCGCGTAAGGACGGCTAGCAGCCATGCGCATTTGTGCCTTGCGCATCTTGCTGACCGCCACTTTCTCCATGGCGCTGGTAATTTTTTGCGTGCTTTTGATGCTCGCAATCTTACTGCGAATCTCTTTTGCGCCTGCCATGTATCACCTATCAGGTTAGCAAGCGGGGGCCTGAGCCCCCGCTGCGGCTTACCAGGTCTGGGTGGCCTTGAACTTCTCGATACCGGCTTTCAGGCCTGCGTCGATTTCGTCGTTGAAGTCACCCTTCACGTTGATCTTCGCCATCAGTTCAGCGTGATCACGGTTGAAGAAGGCGATCAGTGCTTGCTCGAAGCTACCGATCTTGGAGACTTCTACGTCAGTCAGGAAGCCACGCTCAGCGGCGTACAGCGACAGGGCCATGTCCGCGATGGACATCGGCGCGTACTGCTTCTGCTTCATCAGCTCGGTAACGCGCTGACCATGCTCCAGCTGCTTGCGGGTCGCTTCGTCCAGATCGGAAGCAAACTGGGCGAATGCAGCCAGTTCACGGTACTGAGCCAGAGCGGTACGGATACCACCGGACAGTTTCTTGATGATCTTGGTCTGAGCGGCACCACCTACGCGGGATACCGAAACACCGGCGTTCACTGCTGGGCGGATGCCCGAGTTGAACATGGCCGATTCCAGGAAGATCTGACCGTCGGTGATGGAAATCACGTTGGTCGGAACGAACGCGGAAACGTCGCCAGCCTGGGTTTCGATGATCGGCAGGGCGGTCAGGGAACCGGTCTTGCCAGTGACTGCGCCGTTGGTGAACTTCTCGACATACTCTTCCGAAACGCGCGATGCACGCTCCAGCAGACGGGAGTGGAGATAGAACACGTCGCCTGGGTACGCTTCACGTCCTGGTGGACGACGCAGCAGCAGGGAGATCTGACGGTAGGCAACGGCCTGCTTGGACAGGTCATCGTAAACGATCAGGGCGTCTTCACCGCGGTCACGGAAGAACTCGCCCATGGTGCAGCCGGCGTATGGCGCCAGGAACTGCAGTGCGGCGGATTCCGAAGCACTGGCAACGACCACGATGGTGTTGGCCAGGGCGCCGGCTTCTTCCAGCTTGCGAACGATGTTGGCAACGGTGGAACGCTTCTGGCCGACAGCAACATAAACACAGAAAATACCGGAGTCTTTCTGGTTGATGATGGCGTCGATGGCCATGGCGGTCTTGCCGATCTGACGGTCACCGATGATCAGCTCACGCTGGCCACGGCCGACAGGGATCATGGCGTCGACGGACTTGTAGCCAGTCTGTACAGGCTGGTCTACCGACTTACGCCAGATCACGCCTGGAGCGACCTTTTCGACCGCGTCGGTTTCGGTGGTGGTCAGAGGACCTTTGCCATCGATCGGGTTACCCAGAGCGTCGACAACGCGGCCCAGCAGGCCTTTGCCGACCGGAACTTCCAGGATGCGACCGGTGCACTTGGCGCTCATGCCTTCGGCGAGGGTGTCATAGGCACCCAGGATCACTGCACCTACGGAGTCTTGCTCCAGGTTCAGGGCCATGCCGAATACGCTGCCAGGGAACTCGATCATTTCGCCGTACATGACGTCGGCCAGACCGTGGATCCGCACGATACCGTCGGATACCGAAACAACGGTACCTTCGTTACGGGCTTGGGAGCTCACATCGAGGTTGTCGATGCGGCCCTTGATGATTTCACTAATTTCGGAAGGATTGAGTTGCTGCATTGCTCTGCTGCCCCTTCAAACTCAAGATTTCAATGCTTCGGCCAGTTTCGCGATTTTGCCGCGAACAGAGCCATCGATTACCAGGTCACCAGCGCGGATGACGACGCCGCCAATCAGGCTGGCATCCTCCGACGCGTGCAGGCGCACTTCCTGGCCTAACCGTGCACTGAGAACCTTGGCGAGTTTGTCTTGCTGTTCTTGGTTCAACGCGAAGGCACTGGTGACTTCCACGTCCACGGATTTCTCTTGCTCGGCCTTGTACAGGTCGAACAGGGCGGCAATCTCCGGCAGAAGCAGGAGACGGTCGTTTTCCGCGGCAACATGAATGAAATTCCGTGCCTGTGCATTGAACTTGTCACCGCACACGTCAATGAACGTGGCGGCCTTTTCTGCGCTCGTCAGTCGCGGGGCCTTGAGCAGGCGCTGCATGGTGTCGTCTTGCGACACCGCAGCAGCCAGGCCGAGCATGGCTGACCAATTGGCCAGTTGCTGATGGGCCTGGGCATGCTCAAAGGCAGCCTTAGCGTAAGGTCGGGCCAACGTGGTCAGTTCTGCCATGATCGCCCTCGCTTAAATTTCAGCGGCCAGTTTGTTAACCAGCTCCGCATGCGCGTTTTGATCGATTGTGGCGCCAAGGATCTTTTCAGCACCACCAACGGCCAGGGCACCCACTTGGGCGCGCAGGGCGTCTTTAGCGCTGTTCAGTTCCTGTTCGATCTCGGCCAGAGCCTGAGCCTTCACACGGTCAGCTTCGACGCGGGCCTGATCACGGGCTTCCTCGACAAGCTGAGCAGCGCGTTTCTTGCTTTGCTCGATGATTTCGGCTGCCTGTGCTTTAGCTTCACGCAGTTGCTGACCCGCTTTCTCTTGGGCCAGCTCCAGGTCGCGAGCTGCGCGGTTGGCAGCGTCCAAGCCGTCGGCAATCTTCTTTTGGCGCTCTTGCAGGGCAGTGATGACCGGAGGCCACACATACTTCATGCAGAAGAGTACAAAAATCAGAAAAGCAACGGATTGGCCAATCAGGGTTGCATTAATGTTCACGCCAACACCTCGCTCGGTCTTAATTCATACAGCCATCAACTCGTGGTGACGAGTGATTAGCCGGCGATCTGACCAACGAACGGATTCGCGAAGGTGAAGAACAGAGCGATACCAACACCGATCATGGTTACGGCGTCGAGCAGACCGGCAACGATGAACATTTTAACCTGCAGCATCGGAACCATTTCTGGTTGACGAGCAGCGCCTTCCAGGAACTTGCCGCCCAGCAGGCCGAAACCAATGGCGGTACCCAGAGCACCCAGGCCGATCAGCAGAGCAACAGCGATAGCGGTCAGACCAACTACAGTTTCCATCTTTCCTCCCGACTTTTACGTCGTATTGGTTAGGTTTTTAGTTTGAAGCGGTAAAACAAATCGTTTGGTACAGCATGCCCTTGCGGACTTTTTAAGCCCTCCCCCCGAACAGGCGGGGAAGGCTATCAGACACGCCAGGCGGTCTTAATGGTTATCTTCGTGAGCCATCGACAGGTAGACGATGGTCAGCATCATGAAGATGAAAGCTTGCAGGGTGATGATCAGGATGTGGAACACAGCCCACGCCCATTGCAGCACCACACCCAGGCCGCTGAGCCACAGCAGGCCGGAGCCGAACATTACAGCGATCAGGATGAACACCAGTTCGCCGGCATACATGTTGCCGAACAGACGCAATGCCAGCGAGATCGGCTTGGCGATCAGGGTCACGAATTCCAGCAGGAAGTTGACCGGAATCAGCAGGATCTGAACGAAGATGTTCTTGCTGCCGAACGGGTGCAGGGTCAGCTCACCGATGAAGCCGCCCAGGCCCTTGACCTTGATGCTGTAGAAGATGATCAGGGCGAACACGCAGAAGGCCATGGCCAGGGTCGCGTTCGGGTCGGTGGTCGACACGGCGCGGAACGGAATGTGCGGGTCACCGGAGATCAGGATGGCCAGCTGAGGAATCCAGTCGACCGGTACCAGGTCGACGGCGTTCATCAGGAATACCCAGACGAAAATGGTCAGCGCCAGCGGAGCGATTACCGGGCTACGGCCGTGGAAGGAGTCCTTCACGCTGCCGTTGACGAAGTCCACCATCACTTCTACGAAGTTCTGCAGGCCGCCAGGTTGGCCGGAAGTCGCCTTCTTGGCCGCCATGCGGAAGATGAACAGGAAGATCAGACCCAGCGCGACGGACCAACCCAGGGTGTCCAGGTGGAACGCCCAGAAGCCCATTGCCTTGGCTTCTGCAGCCGAATGGGCGAAGCCCCAGCTGCCGTCTGGTAGTTGACCGTAGGTCAGGTTCTGCAAGTGGTGCTGGATATAGCCCGAAGCGGTTTCTGCTGCCATGGTTGCCTCAAACGCCCTAAGGTCTCGAAAGTCTTTTATTCATCAGCAGGGGCGCGAACCAGCTGACCAAAAGGGTCAACACGAAGACGCCGAATACTGCTAACGGCGCCAGTGGCTTCACTCCTGCGAAGGTCAGTGCAAAAAGCACTGCCGTCAAAATCATCTTGCCTGCCTCGCCAGCGTAGAACGACTTGACGATGGCTTGTGCCGCCCGGGCCCCGCTGAAGCGAAAAGCCTTCCAGGCGAAATACACATTGGGTAGCCAGGCAATCAAACCTCCGCAAAGGCCTGAATATCCACTGACCGCCCCTTTCCACTGCCACAACACCAACGTTGCCAGCAGCAGTACGACGAATTGAGCCAGCAGTACCGGGAAAACCGCCCAGCGATGGAAAGGCAGGCGGTTTGGCGTGCGGATTTCCATCACAACTGCTCCTCGGAAGTCGACCAGCAAGTCAGTTATGACTTGGCATAATTTGTGCCGACAAAATGCGCGCAGAGTATAGGGGTGGATTAACCCCTATTCAACTATTCGGTAGTGATTTCCGACTGCGCGCTACAACGGGAATTGTTTCAGCGGATGTGAGCAAGCACGCCTTGCAACTCGTCAAGCGAGTTGTAGCGAATAACCAATTGCCCTTTGCCCTTGTTGCCATGGCGTATCTGCACGGCCGAGCCCAGGCGCTCTGCGAGCCGCTGTTCAAGGCGTGCGATATCCGGATCAGGTTTGCTCGGTTCGACCGGATCAGGTTTGTCGCTGAGCCACTGACGAACCAGTGCCTCGGTTTGGCGCACGGTGAGGCCACGTGCGACAACATGACGCGCCCCCTCTTCCTGGCGGTGTTCTTCCAGGCCGAGCAATGCACGGGCGTGGCCCATCTCCAGGTCGCCATGGGCGAGCATGGTCTTGATCGCGTCAGGCAGGGTGATCAGGCGCAGCAGGTTGGCCACGGTCACCCGCGACTTGCCCACGGCATCGGCCACCTGTTGCTGGGTGAGCTCGAACTCCTGCTGCAGGCGCTGCAGGGCCAGGGCCTCTTCCAGCGGGTTGAGGTCTTCACGCTGGATGTTCTCGATCAGCGCCATGGCGATGGCGGCTTCGTCGGGCACTTCGCGGACCATCGCCGGGATCTTGTCCAGGCCAGCCTGCTGGGTGGCGCGCCAGCGGCGCTCACCGGCGATGATCTCGTAGCGGTTGCCATCGATCGGGCGCACCACGATCGGTTGCATCACGCCATGGTTGCGAATCGAGTGCGCGAGCTCTTCCAGCGCCTCCGGGTCCATGTCCCGGCGCGGCTGGTACTTGCCACGCTGGATCAGCTCGACCGGCAGGTGTTGCAGTTCTTTCTGGTCGATCTTCACAGCCTGCTCTTCGAGCGCGCTGACGGAAGGACCACTGAGCAGTGCATCCAACCCACGTCCGAGACCCCGTTTCTTGACGGCCATACGGATTCCTTAAGTTGTTTGTGCAGTGCGTGATTGACGGCGTTGACGGCGTACCAGTTCCCCGGCCAGGGCCAGATAAGCCAGCGCGCCTCGCGATTGCTTGTCGTAGGCCAGGGCCGGCATGCCGAAGCTCGGGGCCTCGGCCAGGCGAATGTTGCGCGGAATGACCGTGTCGTACAGCTGCGGGCCAAAGTGCTCCTTCAGCTGCGCCGAGACATCGTTGTTCAGGCTCAGGCGCGGATCGTACATGGTCCGCAGCAGGCCCTCGATCTTCAGCTCCGGGTTCAACCGGGCGGCGATGCGCTTGATGTTATCCACAAGGTCGCTGAGACCTTCCAGTGCGTAATACTCGCACTGCATCGGGATGATCACGCCATCTGAAGCGACCAGGGCGTTGAGCGTCAGCATCGACAGCGACGGAGGGCAATCGATGAGGATGTAGTCGTAGTTCTCGCGGATAGGCGCCAAGGCGTTGCGCAGGCGGCTCTCCTTGACCTGCATTTCCAGCAGCACCACTTCGGCGGCTGTCAGGTCACGGTTGGCCGGCAGCAACTGGAAACCACCGTGCTCGGAGTAATGCATGGCCTGGGCCAGGTCGCATTCCCCGATCAACAGGTCGTAGACCGAGTGCTCGAGCTCGTGCTTGTCCACACCGCTGCCCATGGTGGCGTTGCCCTGCGGATCGAGGTCGATCAGCAGCACACGACGCTTGGTCGCGGCCAGCGAGGCGGCGAGATTGATACAGGTGGTGGTCTTGCCCACACCACCTTTCTGGTTCGCGATTGCGAATACCTTAGCCATTGTTGCGTGTGTTCCCAGTCATGCCTTGCGGCGCAGTATCAGCAGATGGCGCTGGCCCTGGCAACCTGGAACGGTCAGGGCCTGCTCGCTTTCCACTGTGAAGTCTGCGGGCAATGCTACCAGTTCATCGGCAGGATGCAGCCCCTTCATTGCAAGCCATTGCGTCCCGGTGTCGCCCAGGTGGCGGGTCCAGTTGGTGAAGTTCTCCATGCTGCTGAAGGCGCGGGAGATGATTCCGCTGAACGGTTGTGTCGGCTGGAAGGCTTCGACCCGACTGTGGATAACCGTGAGGTTGTCCAACTTGAGCTCCATTTTCACCTGGGTCAGGAAGCGGGTCTTCTTGCCGTTGGCGTCCAGCACCGTCACGCGCTTGTGCGGATGCAGGATAGCCAATGGGATGCCGGGCATGCCACCGCCACTGCCAACATCCAGCCAGTTGTCACGCTCGCTGTGGATAAACGGCATGACACTGAGGCTGTCGAGCAGGTGACGCGACACCATCTCGTCGGGGTCGCGCACGGCGGTGAGGTTGTAGGCTTTGTTCCATTTGATCAACAGGGCGAGGTAGCCGAGCAGCTTCTCGTGATGCTCGGCGCTCAGCTCGACACCGAGCTGGCGCGCACCTGTGGACAACTCTTCAGCGTGTTGCGGGGTGACCAGGGAACTCAAGCGCTTTGCTCCAATTCGCGGCCAGCGCCGCGTTTTTTCAAGTGAATCAGCAACAGGGAAATCGCCGCCGGGGTCACGCCCGGGATACGCGAAGCCTGACCCAGGGTTTCCGGACGGGTCTGGCCCAGCTTGCCCTGGATTTCCTTGGACAGGCCGGAAATCGTCGAGTAATCGATATCCACAGGCAGGCGGGTGTCTTCGCTGGCACGCAGACGTGCGATTTCATCCTGCTGGCGATCAATGTAACCAGCGTACTTGGTGCGGATTTCGACCTGCTCGGCGACCTGTGGATCAATCGCTTCACCACCGGTTGCCTCAATCAGCCCGGCGTAGTCGATTTCCGGGCGCGCCAGCAGGTTGAGCAGACTGTACTCGTGGCTGAGCGGAGTACCGAACTTATCCACAATGGCCTGGCCTTGCTCGGTGTTCGGGCGGACCCAGGTCGACTTCAGACGCTGCTCCTCGCGCTCGATGCCGTCGCGCTTGGCGCAGAAGGCGGCCCAACGCTGATCGTCGATCAGGCCGAGTTCGCGGCCCTTTTCGGTCAAGCGCAGGTCGGCGTTGTCTTCGCGCAGGATCAGGCGGTACTCGGCACGCGAAGTGAACATGCGGTACGGCTCCTGGGTACCCAGGGTAATCAGGTCGTCGACCAGTACGCCGATGTATGCCTCGTCGCGGCGCGGGCACCAGCTGTCTCGGCCCTGCGCACGCAGGGCGGCATTGGTCCCGGCCAGCAAGCCTTGTGCGCCGGCTTCTTCATAACCGGTGGTGCCGTTGATCTGGCCGGCGAAGAACAGACCGCCGATGACCTTGGTCTCGAGGCTGTACTTGAGGTCGCGCGGGTCGAAGTAGTCGTATTCGATGGCGTAGCCCGGGCGCACGATGTGTGCGTTCTCCATGCCGCGGATGGATCGCACCAGCTCCAGTTGCACATCGAACGGCAGCGAAGTGGAAATACCGTTGGGGTAAAGCTCATGGGTGGTCAGGCCTTCCGGCTCGATGAACACCTGGTGGCTTTCCTTGTCGGCGAAGCGATGGATCTTGTCTTCGATCGACGGGCAGTAGCGCGGGCCGACACCTTCGATTACACCCGAGTACATCGGCGAACGGTCGAGGTTCGAGGCGATGATCTCGTGGGTGCGCGCATTGGTGTGGGTAATCCAGCAGCTCACCTGACGCGGGTGCATCTGGGCGTTGCCCATGAACGACATCACCGGGATCGGCGTATCGCCTGGTTGCTCGGTCATCACCGAGAAGTCCACCGAACGGCCGTCGATACGCGGCGGGGTACCGGTTTTCAGGCGGCCAACGCGCAGCGGCAGTTCACGCATGCGGTGGGCCAAGGCGATCGAAGGCGGATCGCCGGCGCGACCACCGGAATGGTTTTGCAAACCAATGTGGATAAGCCCACCGAGGAAAGTACCGGTGGTCAGTACCACCGATTCGGCGAAGAAACGCAGGCCCATCTGGGTCACCACGCCTTTGACCTGGTCCTGCTCGACGATCAGGTCGTCGCAGGACTGCTGGAATATCCACAGGTTCGGCTGGTTTTCCAGGATTTCACGCACCACTGCCTTGTAGATGGCGCGGTCGGCCTGTGCACGGGTAGCGCGTACAGCCGGGCCCTTGCGGTTGTTCAGAACGCGGAACTGGATGCCGCTCTTGTCGGTGGCCAGCGCCATGGCGCCGCCGAGGGCATCGATCTCTTTGACCAGATGGCTTTTGCCAATACCGCCAATAGCGGGGTTGCAGCTCATGTGACCGAGGGTTTCCACGTTATGGGTCAACAGCAGGGTTTTCACACCCATGCGTGCAGACGCAAGCGCAGCCTCGGTACCGGCATGGCCGCCGCCGATGACGATCACTTCAAAACGGGAAGGGAAATCCACCACGCACCTCGTGCCTGTTTTTGCGAATAGAGAAGGTAAGCGGACAAGTATAGGGACTTCACCCCCTTTAAAGAAACCGTCTGAGCAAATTTTGACCAGTCTGTGGATGAGTGGCTACCAACAGAAATCAAAGAGGAAAAATTTAAAAAAGCTTTGTTTTTATGTTTATTCTTATGCACAAGCCTTTCTGTGGATAAGCTTATGCAGGCCTTTATCCATGCTGTGTAGAGCAAAATTAAACCCTGTGGCTGGAGTACCATGAGGGTTATGGATAACACGATTTAGCCTGTGGATTAAATGGCTGTTTACCCACAAGCGGGTTTGTCCTCAGAAAAAAAGCCTGCTTATCAACGGAGCTGAAGGCGAGTTTTCCACAGGGCTCCTGAGAGCAGATTGGGGTAGGTTAATGAAAAAAATGTGAACCTGCACCGGCCTCTTAGCGGGTGAACCCGCTCCCACAGGGGTCTGCACAGCCTGCAGGTGCGGCGCGTTTTCCGTAGGAGCTGCGAAATTTGAGGCAAAAAAAAGCCGCTCCCGAAGGAGCGGCTCTTGGTTTTGCCTGGCTGTGAATTACTTGCCGATGCAAAAGCTGGAGAAAATCCGCCCCAGCAGGTCATCAGAGCTGAATGCCCCGGTAATCTCCCCCAGGGCCTGCTGCGCCTGCCGCAGGTCTTCCGCCAACAGCTCACCCGCACCAGCCAGGGTCAGTTGTGCACGGCCATGTTCCAGGTGCTCACTGGCCTGGCGCAGGGCATCCAGATGGCGCCGGCGAGCGCTGAAACCACTCTCCGCCGTCTGTTCATAACCCATGCAGGCCTTCAGGTGGTCACGCAGCAACTGCAGCCCTGCATCGTCCCCTTTGGCACTGAGGGTGATCGTTACATGGCCGTCATCGCACTGTTCCAGCGCTACCCGCTCACCACTAAGGTCGGCCTTGTTCCGAATCAGCGTCACCTTGGCCGGGTCTGGCCGCTGGTCGAGAAATTCTGGCCACAGGGCGAACGGGTCGCTGGCCTCGGGCGCGGTGGAATCCACCACCAACAACACCCGATCTGCCTCGCCAATGGCCTTCAGCGCACGTTCCACGCCAATCTTTTCCACATGGTCATCGGTGTCGCGCAAACCGGCAGTATCGACCACGTGCAGCGGCATGCCGTCGATGTGGATATGTTCGCGCAGGATGTCTCGCGTGGTGCCGGCAATATCAGTCACGATGGCCGCTTCCCGACCGGCCAGCTGATTCAGCAGGCTCGACTTGCCGGCATTCGGCCTACCGGCGATGACCACAGTCATGCCGTCACGCAGCAAAGCCCCCTGCCCGGCTTCACGCTGTACTTTGGACAACTCGCCCCGCACCGTATCGAGCATCGCCAGCACATGGCCGTCGGCGAGGAAGTCGATTTCCTCTTCAGGGAAGTCGATCGCCGCCTCGACGTAGATGCGCAGCGCAATCAACGCCTCGGTCAGGAAGTGCACGCGCTTGGAGAACTCCCCCTGTAGCGAACGCAGGGCATTGCGCGCAGCTTGGCTGGAACTGGCTTCGATCAG
The DNA here is from genome assembly GCF_023093815.1 of Pseudomonas sp. PNPG3. Classification (NCBI taxonomy): domain Bacteria; kingdom Pseudomonadati; phylum Pseudomonadota; class Gammaproteobacteria; order Pseudomonadales; family Pseudomonadaceae; genus Pseudomonas; species Pseudomonas sp. PNPG3. The sequence continues at coordinate 11,962 of NZ_JALLKV010000006.1, read as the reverse complement.
ATCGGCAATGGCTTCGGCCTGGGCCAGGTCGAGCTTGTCGTTGAGGAATGCACGTTCGCTGAACTCACCCGGGCGAGCCAGCCGGCAACCAACCTGTACACAGCGCTGCAGCAGCATATCCAGTACCACCGGGCCACCATGGCCCTGCAGTTCCAGCACGTCCTCGCCGGTGAACGAATTCGGCCCGGGGAAAAACAGCGCGATCCCTTCATCCAGTACCAGGCCTTCCTCGTCGCGGAACGGGCCGTAATGGGCGTGGCGCGGGGTAAGCGTACGGCCGGTGATCAACTGGCCGGCCTTGGCGGCCAGAGGGCCGGACAACCTGACAATACCCACACCGCCGCGGCCCTGGGCGGTGGCGATGGCGGCGATGGTTTCACGCACAGTGTTCATGCTCGAAAGCCTCTACGACAAAAACGACAGATAGCAAAAACGCCCCACTAGGGGGCGTTTTTTATTCACAGGCTAGCGCAGTAGCCTGTCAAGCAGCAGCTTTTTTGCTGGCTGCTTCGATGCTGCGAGTGATGTACCACTGCTGTGTGATCGACAGGCAGTTGTTCACAACCCAGTACAGCACCAGACCAGCCGGGAACCACAGGAAGAAGAAGGTGAAGATGATCGGCATCATTTTCATCACCTTGGCCTGCATCGGATCCGGCGGCGTCGGGTTCAGGCGCTGCTGGATGAACATGGTGGCGCCCATGATGATCGGCAGGATGAAGAACGGATCCTTGATCGACAGGTCGGTAATCCACAGCATCCATGGGGCCTGGCGCATTTCCACGCTTTCCAGCAGTACCCAGTACAGGGCCAGGAACACTGGCATCTGCACCAGGATCGGCAGGCAGCCGCCCAGCGGGTTGATCTTCTCTTTCTTGTACAGCTCCATCATCGCCTGGGACATCTTCTGGCGATCGTCACCGAAGCGTTCTTTCAATGCAGCGAGCTTTGGCGCGACGGCACGCATGCGCGCCATCGAACGGTAGCTGGCAGCCGACAGCGGGAAGAACAGGCCTTTGATCAGCATGGTCAGCACGATGATCGACCAGCCCCAGTTACCCAGCAGGCTGTGGATATGTTGCAGCAGCCAGAAGATCGGCTGGGCGATGAACCACAGGAAACCGTAGTCGACAGTCAGTTCCAGACCTGGGGACAACTCTTTCAGCTTGGACTGGATTTTCGGGCCGGCATACAGCATGGCGCTGGTTTCGACCTTGCCGCCAGCAGGCACGCTGATTGCCGGGCCGGTGTAGCCGATGATGTAGTTGCCCTGGCTGTCCTTGCGGGTCTGGACAACGTTGTTGTCCGACTTGGCCGGAATCCAGGCGGTAACGAAGTAGTGCTGCAGCCAGGCAACCCAGCCGCCGGACACATTTTCTTTCAAATTGCCTTTGTCGATATCCTTCATCGAGACCTTTTTGTAAGGCTCGGAAGGGGTCCACAGGGCAGCGCCCAGGTAAGTAGCGGTGCCGGTGGCAGTGCTCGACGACGGATCGGAGCTGGCATCACGCTTGAGCTGGGCAAACATGTTGCCGCTCCAGGCCTGGCCGCTCTGGTTGTCGATAAGGTAGCTGACGGTCAGGTCATACTCGCCACGCTTGAAGCTGAAGCGCTTGATGTAGTTGACGCCGTTGTCGCTAAACTTCAGGTCGACCACCAGTTGTTCCTGACCATCGGCCAGCTGGTAACCCTTCTTGTCACTAGCGTACAGAGGGCGACCGGCAGGACGTGCATCCGGACCGTTGACGCCGGTCAGGCCGCTTTGTGCCAGGTAGACACGCTCGCCACCGTTGTCGAACAGTTGGAACGGAATGTCCGGGTGGTCCTGACGACGTGGGTACTGCGGCAGGTTCAACTGGACGATGTCACCACCGACCGGATCGATAGCCAGTTCCAGGACATCGGTCTTGACCCGGATCAGGTCCTTGCTGACCGCAACCGGCGCCAGTTCGGCAGCGCTGGTTTCGGCGTTGGCGCTTGGCACATCGGCGCTGGCGCCGGCATTACCGGCCGGTACGCCATCCGGCAAACCCGGGGCAACGGTGCTGGCAGCAGTATTCTGAGTCGGCAGGGCAGCCTGGCCGTAGTCCTGGTTCCACTTGAGGACCATGACGTAGGACACGATTGCCAGGGCGACGATCAGGATCGTGCGTTTAATATCCATGATTACTCGGCTATCGAAGAAGTTCGGGAGGAAGGAGCGGGAGGAACGGGATCGAAACCGCCGTCGTTCCACGGATGACAACGCCCCAGGCGACGAACGGCTAGCCACCCACCACGCCAGAAGCCGTGGTTTTCGATGGCTTCATAAGCGTAACAGGAGCAACTGGGGAAGAAACGACAGTGGTTGGCCATCAGAGGACTAATGGCGTAACGGTAAAACTGGATCGGAACGAGCGCCAGTTTACGCATCTTGGCTGTCTACCCCTGCGGAATTGGCGGTCGCTGCTGGAGTGGGCCGGCTGCGTGCCAGGCGTTTCCAGAGTTTGCCAAAGTGTTGGTGCAATTCCGGGTTTTCTATCTCACCCAATCCCTTGCGCGCGACGATCACAATATCCAACCCGGCAAGCAATTGCTGGTTCAGACGAAAGGAATCGCGCATCAAGCGCTTGAGGCGGTTGCGTTGAACGGCGAGCTTGACGCTCTTCTTGCCGATCACCAGGCCGAGGCGTGGGTGATCGAGGCCGTTCTCACGAGCAAGGATCAGCAGGTTTTTCCCTGGAACCTTGCCGGTTGGGGAGTCGAAGACCGCTTTGAAATGTCGGGGTGTAAGCAGTCGCTTTTCCCGACTGAAGTCCTGACTCACCACCTGTGCCGAAAAATCAAATGGCCAGACGCTTACGGCCTTTGGCACGACGACGCGACAGAACAGCGCGGCCGTTCTTGGTAGCCATACGGGCACGGAAGCCGTGGGTGCGCGCGCGCTTGATGGTGCTTGGTTGGAAAGTACGTTTCATGGCGTGTTACCTGGTTTGTCGACGACGGGCCGGGATGGCCCCCTTTTTAAGAGACCGGCGATTCTAGAGAAAGCAAGCCCGTAGGTCAATTTCCAACCAGTCTTTCCATATAGAGCACGTGATGGACGGTGCGTGCTTGTCCATCCCCCAAGGGTGCTTGATCGGACACACGAATTGGGGACAACATGAAAAAAAGAAGAGACATATAAAAAGCTTTTCTGAAGAATCTATAAATCTTAAGTGGATAACCTTCTGTGGATAACCTGCTTGAGGCCAGAAAATACGGGCTGTACAGAGTTTTACAACTGTGTTCTCAACCGGTGCTGCGCTTGTTTTCTTCGTGATCAAAAGCTGTGGATTAAATCGTGGCTTATCCACAGTAGAGTTATCAACAGACCTGACATCAGGGTTGTGCATAGCGCTCATGGGTGCTTATCCACAGGGCTTATTCACAGTGCGGCGAAGCCTTTTTGGTCGATAAATGGCTGTTTTGTCATGGTTCCTAACGTGTCCACATGTGGATAACTGAACGCTCGACCGGTACAATGGCGGTTTGTTTTTGCCTCATCCGGCTTTCAAACTCAGGGGATATCCGTGTCAGTGGAACTTTGGCAGCAGTGCGTGGAGCTTCTGCGCGATGAACTGCCTGCCCAGCAATTCAACACCTGGATCCGTCCGCTACAGGTCGAAGCCGAAGGCGACGAGTTGCGCGTCTATGCGCCTAACCGTTTCGTTCTCGATTGGGTCAATGAAAAGTACCTGGGTCGTTTGCTCGAGCTGTTGGGCGAAAACGGCAGCGGCATTGCGCCTGCCCTTTCCTTGTTGATCGGCAGCCGTCGCAGCTCCGCGCCACGTGCCGCACCCAACGCGCCAGTAAGTGCTGCGGTGGCCGCCTCGCTGGCCCAGAGCCAGGCCCAGAGCCAGACACAGAAGGCAGTGCCGGCAGCGGTCGAACCCGTCGCCGTCGCGGCGGCCGAGCCTGTGCTGGTCGATGAACTGGCCGAGCCATCCTCGCGTGACAGCTTCGATGCCATGGCCGAGCCGGCTTCTGCGTCGGCCGGCAGTGCCCGGACCGAACAGCGCACCGTGCAGGTTGAAGGTGCGCTCAAACACACCAGTTACTTGAACCGCACCTTCACGTTCGACACCTTCGTCGAAGGTAAGTCGAACCAGCTGGCGCGCGCGGCTGCCTGGCAGGTGGCAGACAACCCCAAGCATGGTTACAACCCGCTCTTCCTTTATGGTGGTGTGGGCCTGGGTAAAACCCACCTCATGCATGCTGTGGGTAACCACCTGCTGAAGAAGAACCCGAACGCCAAGGTCGTGTACCTGCATTCGGAGCGCTTCGTCGCGGACATGGTCAAGGCGCTGCAGCTCAACGCCATCAACGAATTCAAGCGTTTCTACCGCTCGGTGGATGCGTTGCTGATCGACGATATCCAGTTCTTTGCCCGTAAAGAGCGCTCGCAGGAAGAGTTTTTCCACACCTTCAACGCCCTGCTCGAGGGTGGCCAGCAGGTAATCCTTACCTCTGACCGCTACCCCAAGGAGATCGAAGGCCTGGAAGAGCGTCTGAAGTCGCGCTTTGGTTGGGGCCTGACGGTGGCCGTCGAGCCACCAGAGCTGGAAACCCGCGTGGCGATCCTGATGAAGAAGGCCGACCAGGCCAAGGTCGAACTGCCGCATGACGCGGCCTTCTTCATTGCCCAGCGCATCCGTTCCAACGTCCGTGAACTGGAAGGCGCATTGAAGCGGGTGATCGCTCACTCGCACTTCATGGGCCGCGACATCACCATCGAACTGATTCGTGAGTCGCTCAAGGACCTGCTGGCGCTCCAGGACAAACTGGTAAGTGTGGATAACATTCAGCGTACCGTCGCCGAGTACTACAAGATCAAGATCTCCGATCTGTTGTCCAAGCGTCGTTCGCGTTCCGTGGCGCGTCCACGCCAGGTGGCCATGGCGCTGTCCAAGGAACTGACTAACCACAGTCTGCCGGAAATCGGCGACATGTTTGGTGGTCGCGACCATACGACCGTGCTGCACGCCTGCCGCAAGATCAACGAACTGAAGGAATCCGACGCGGACATCCGCGAGGACTACAAGAACCTGCTGCGGACGCTGACGACCTGATGGCCGTCTGCGCAGCTAATTGAAGGCAAGGGACTAGACCATGCATTTCACCATTCAACGCGAAGCCCTGTTGAAACCCCTGCAACTGGTCGCCGGTGTCGTCGAGCGCCGTCAGACCTTGCCGGTCCTGTCCAACGTATTGCTGGTCGTGCAAGGCCAGCAACTGTCGTTGACCGGTACCGACCTGGAAGTCGAACTGGTAGGCCGCGTGCAACTGGAAGAGCCGGCCGAGCCTGGCGAAATCACTGTCCCGGCCCGCAAGCTGATGGACATTTGCAAAAGCCTGCCGAACGACGCCCTGATCGATATCAAGGTCGACGAGCAGAAACTGTTGGTCAAGGCCGGCCGTAGCCGCTTTACCCTGTCGACCCTGCCAGCCAATGACTTCCCGACCGTGGAAGAAGGCCCGGGCTCGCTGACCTGCAATCTGGAACAGAGCAAGCTGCGCCGCCTGATCGAGCGCACCAGTTTCGCCATGGCCCAGCAGGATGTGCGCTACTACCTCAACGGCATGCTGCTGGAGGTTTCCCGCAACACCCTGCGAGCTGTGTCCACTGACGGTCACCGCCTGGCGCTGTGCTCCATGAGCGCACCGATCGAGCAGGATGATCGCCACCAGGTCATCGTGCCACGCAAAGGTATCCTCGAACTGGCACGCCTGCTGACCGATCCGGAAGGCATGGTCAGCATCGTCCTGGGCCAGCACCACATCCGTGCTACAACCGGTGAGTTCACCTTTACTTCCAAGCTGGTGGACGGCAAGTTCCCGGACTACGAGCGCGTACTGCCCAAGGGCGGTGACAAGCTGGTGGTCGGCGACCGTCAGGCGCTGCGTGAAGCCTTCAGCCGTACTGCGATTCTTTCCAACGAAAAGTACCGCGGTATCCGCCTGCAACTGGCTGCTGGCCAACTGAAGATCCAGGCCAACAACCCCGAGCAGGAAGAAGCTGAAGAAGAAATCAGCGTGGACTACGAAGGTAGCTCGCTGGAAATCGGCTTCAACGTCAGCTACCTGCTGGACGTGCTGGGCGTAATGACTACCGAGCAAGTTCGTCTGATCCTGTCCGATTCCAACAGCAGTGCCCTGCTGCAGGAAGCTGGCAATGACGATTCTTCCTACGTTGTCATGCCAATGCGTCTGTAACCCGTAGCAGGCGAAATGTCTCTTCGACGTATCATGGTCACCGCGGTGCGCAACTTGCACCCGGTGACACTCTCACCGTCCCCCCGCATCAACATCCTTTACGGCGCCAACGGCAGCGGCAAAACCAGCGTGCTTGAGGCCGTGCACCTGCTCGGGCTGGCGCGCTCGTTCCGCAGCACCCGCCTGAACCCGGTTATCCAGTACGAACAACCGGCCTGTACCGTGTTCGGCGAAGTGCAATTGGCCGAGGGTGGCAGCAGTAACCTGGGTGTATCCCGCGAGCGGCAGGGGGAGTTCACTATTCGCATCGATGGGCAGAATGCGCGGAGTGCGGCGCAACTGGCTGAATTGCTACCGCTCCAGCTCATCAATCCGGACAGTTTCCGCTTGTTGGAAGGCGCTCCGAAAATACGCCGCCAGTTCCTGGATTGGGGTGTGTTCCACGTGGAACCTCGTTTTCTGCCAGCTTGGCAACGGCTGCAGAAGGCACTGCGGCAGCGGAACTCATGGTTGCGGCATGGTACACTTGACCCAGCTTCGCAAGCCGCCTGGGACCGGGAATTGTGCCTGGCCAGTGCGGAAATAGATGAATACCGTCGCAACTACATCAAGGCCTTGAAGCCCGTCTTCGAGCGAACCCTGAGCGAACTGGTCGAGCTGGACGGGTTGACCCTTAGCTACTACCGAGGCTGGGACAAGGACCGGGAACTGCAAGAAGTACTCGCTTCCTCTCTCCTTCGCGATCAGCAGATGGGCCACACCCAGGCCGGTCCGCAGCGTGCTGATCTGCGTCTTCGTCTGGCTGCCAACAATGCAGCCGACATCCTGTCGCGTGGTCAGCAAAAGCTGGTGGTGTGCGCATTGCGCATTGCCCAAGGCCACCTCGTTCGTCAGGCTCGCCGCGGTCACTGTATTTATCTCGTGGATGACTTGCCGTCCGAACTGGACGACCAGCATCGCCGCGCGCTGTGTCGCTTGCTTGAAGAATTACGCTGCCAGGTGTTCATCACCTGTGTAGATCACGAATTACTGAGGGAAGGCTGGCAGACGGAAACGCCAGTTGCTTTGTTCCACGTGGAACAAGGCCGTATCACCCAGACCCACGACCATCGGGAGTGAATGCATGAGCGAAAATCAAACGTACGACTCCTCTAGCATCAAGGTGCTGAAAGGTTTGGATGCCGTGCGCAAGCGCCCCGGCATGTACATTGGCGACACCGATGATGGTAGCGGCCTGCACCACATGGTCTTCGAGGTGGTCGACAACTCGATCGACGAAGCCCTCGCCGGTCACTGCGATGACATCACCGTCATCATTCACCCGGACGAATCCATCAGTGTGCGCGACAACGGTCGCGGCATTCCGGTCGACGTGCATAAAGAAGAAGGCGTTTCCGCAGCCGAGGTCATCATGACCGTGCTGCACGCCGGCGGTAAGTTCGACGACAACTCCTACAAGGTATCCGGCGGTCTGCACGGCGTAGGTGTTTCTGTTGTGAACGCCCTGTCCGAGAAACTGGTACTGACCGTTCGCCGTAGCGGCAAGATCTGGGAACAGACCTACGTTCACGGTGTTCCACAGGCGCCGATGGCGGTTGTAGGTGACAGCGAAACCACCGGTACCCACATCCACTTCAAGCCTTCGGCTGAAACCTTCAAGAACATTCACTTCAGCTGGGACATCCTGGCCAAGCGTATCCGCGAACTGTCGTTCCTCAACTCGGGCGTTGGCATCCTGCTGAAGGATGAGCGTAGCGGTAAGGAAGAGTTCTTCAAATACGAAGGCGGCCTGCGTGCGTTCGTCGAATACCTGAACACCAACAAGACCCCGGTCAACTCCCAGGTATTCCACTTCAACGTCCAGCGTGACGATGGCGTGGGTGTTGAAGTCGCCCTGCAGTGGAACGACAGCTTCAACGAAAACCTGTTGTGCTTCACCAACAACATTCCGCAGCGTGATGGCGGTACTCACCTGGTGGGCTTCCGTTCCTCGCTGACCCGTAGCCTGAACAGCTACATCGAACAGGAAGGCCTGGCCAAGAAGAACAAGGTGGCGACCACTGGCGACGACGCCCGTGAAGGCCTGACCGCGATCATCTCGGTGAAGGTGCCAGACCCTAAGTTCAGCTCGCAGACCAAGGACAAGCTGGTCTCCTCGGAGGTGAAAACCGCCGTGGAACAGGAGATGAACAAGTACTTCGCCGACTTCCTGCTGGAAAACCCGAACGAGGCCAAGGCCGTCGTTGGCAAAATGATCGACGCTGCCCGTGCCCGTGAAGCGGCACGTAAAGCCCGTGAAATGACTCGCCGTAAAGGCGCGCTGGATATTGCCGGCCTGCCAGGCAAACTGGCGGACTGCCAGGAAAAGGACCCTGCCCTTTCCGAACTGTACCTGGTGGAGGGTGACTCCGCGGGTGGCTCGGCGAAGCAAGGCCGCAACCGTCGTACCCAGGCAATCCTGCCGTTGAAGGGTAAAATCCTCAACGTCGAGAAAGCACGCTTCGACAAGATGATCTCGTCCCAGGAAGTGGGTACGCTGATCACTGCACTGGGCTGCGGTATCGGCCGCGAAGAGTACAACATCGACAAGCTGCGTTATCACAACATCATCATCATGACCGATGCTGACGTTGACGGTTCGCACATCCGTACCCTGCTGCTGACCTTCTTCTTCCGTCAGCTGCCGGAGCTGGTCGAGCGCGGCTACATCTACATTGCCCAGCCACCACTGTACAAGGTGAAGAAAGGCAAGCAGGAGCAGTACATCAAGGACGACGAGGCCATGGAAGAGTACATGACCCAGTCGGCCCTGGAAGATGCCAGCCTGCACCTGGACGAGTCGGCGCCAGCGGTTTCCGGTGTGCAGCTGGAAGCACTGGTGAATGAGTTCCGTAGTGTCATGAAGACCCTCAAGCGTCTGTCTCGCTTGTACCCGGAAGAGCTGACCGAGCACTTCATCTACCTGCCGGAGGTGAGCCTGGAACAGCTGGGTGACCATGCTGTGATGCAAGCCTGGCTGGCCCAGTTCCAGGAGCGCCTGAACAACAGCCAGAAGTCCGGTCTGGTTTACAAAGCCAGCCTGCGCGAAGACAAAGAGCGCAACGTATGGTTGCCAGAAGTGGAAGTTACCTCCCACGGCCTGGCCAGCTACGTGACTTTCAACCGGGACTTCTTCGGCAGCAATGACTACCGTACCGTAGTCAACATTGGTGCCAAGCTGTCCAGCTTGTTGGGCGAAGGTGCTTATGTGCAGCGAGGTGAGCGCCGCAAGGCAATTGTCGAGTTCAAGGAAGGCCTGGATTGGCTGATGAACGAAACCACCAAGCGCCACACCATCCAGCGATACAAAGGGCTGGGCGAGATGAACCCTGAGCAGCTGTGGGAAACCACCATGGACCCGACCGTCCGCCGTATGCTCAAGGTCACCATCGAGGATGCGATCGCTGCCGACCAGATCTTCAACACCCTTATGGGTGATGCGGTCGAGCCGCGTCGTGACTTCATCGAAAGCAACGCGCTGTCGGTATCGAACCTGGACTTCTGATCCGGTGTAGGTTCACAGAAAAGCTGCACGCTTTCACAAATAGATGACCGGCCGGGCTTCAACCATGGCCCCTGTCGGTCACCACCAAGCCCGCCTTCGCGGGCTTTTTTTTGCCTGGAATTCCTGCCGGGGCGCCCTACTCCGCTCATTGGAAAATGATGCAGATGGGGGGATTTGAGGAAGTGATTTGATGGGGCGCTGGAAGTGCTGAGAGGGTCGGCGGGCGGATCTGAGCAGCAGAGAGATTGAGAGGACTTTAAAACTAATATTTGAACACCTTAATAGTTAATTAAGCGTACGTGTTAAGTATTAATTTGAACAATTTAGTATGGAAATGGAATTTGGTGGAAGTTGCCATTTTGGATTTTTTGTAGATTTCGAAGGGATGTTGGAATAAGATCTATGACCAACTTTTCCGCTTTGCACTGAAGATTTTCAGCCAAATCAGCTGTTTGAAGCGAGAGCTTCAGACCTGATCCAAATTGCTCCAGCGATCACGAAGTGGCCGTTTAGAAATAAAGAGAGCAAGCCGATTGCTTTAGATTCTGATCAGTCATGAGAGTCATGACCAATGAGAGAAAAGGAGACCTGAAAATGTAGAAAAACGCGATCAATCCCGAGAGGACTGACCGCGCTTAGCGAAGCAGACTTGCGTCCTCAGAACCCGCAATGTCTGCTTTTTCGAAGCGACTGTCAATCCTCTCCCATTTTTTCGACCTTAGCGAGGTTACTCGACGGCACAGTGTTGCCTGTCGAAAGGCCTCACTTCGCCCGCCCTGCGCCTTGATTTTTTGGCGCAGCGTCGGCGCTCGTTTCGAGATTTTCGGAGGTGTTTCATGACAGTACGAAAGGTGGTCACGCGGCGGTCCAACCATTACCGCGGCTACTTCCCATCGCTCAAAAATAAAAAGCCTGTGCCCTGGGAGTCCCAGCTCGAAGGCGCTCTTTTTCGGCTTCTTGAGCTGTCTCCTGCGGTCATCGGCTACGTCCCGCAGCCCAGTGAGGAACGTGTTCCATCGCTCCAGGGCTACTTCAAATATTACCCAGACGTACAGGTTTTCCTCGCGGATGGGCGCGAGTGGTGGTTTGAAGTGAAGCCTCACGACCGACTGAAGATTGCCAGCGTCAGGCAGCGACTGGATGCCGCTGAGCGCTACTTCAACGCCACTGCCCGTAACTTTTCGGTGATCACTGAAAAGTTAATTGAAGCTGAACCCCTGGCTACCAATCTTAGAAGGCTGATGTATCACCGGCGCGGTCCAGAGCTTTCGCATCAGGCGTTGGAGGAGGTAATGGCGACCTTCAACGAATGGCCGCCTATGACCGTTGCAGATCTGCTCTACGTGGTTGGTGAGGGGAAAGCCTGGCGCTTGTTAGGCCTTGGGGTGGTGGGCATTGACCTTGATAGGTCAATTGACACTGACTCCCCGGTCTTCCTGCAAGGGGGGCACCGTCATGCAAACCTTTTCCCTTAGGGTGAAATTGGTCGTCATCGTTCGTGGCGTACTGATGGTGCTTGAGAAGAGGCTTATTGACCGGAAGCTGCTCTTTTTCGATGAGCTTGGTGAGCCCACGAAGCTATCCGAGAAGGAGTTCTATGAGGCCTACGAGAAGCGCGAGATCGAGATCTCCGCTGATCAGCCATACCTTGGGAGGGTTCCGTATGTGCGGAACGTCCCTCCAGATATTTCATGCTTCCCCAAAAAACATGGAGATGAGGCATTGCGTCGACGCAAGTATCTGGACGACCTAACTAAGCGCGGTAAATACAAGCTACCGGGTGACGAAGACATGATCAAGAAGCTTAGAGATATCGCCAAAAAGATTGGGGATGCGTGCGCACCCTCGGTTTCCACTATTCGACGTTGGGCAGCCAAATACATTGGCCAGAACGTAGTAAAGCTTATCCCTCAGCATGCCAAAAAGGGTCGGGCTGCCGCGATACAGGGAGAGCTCGAAGTTATTCTTGAAGGGGTGATTAATAAAACCTACCTGCAGGATACGATTCCAGCGGTCAGCGTGGTCGTTTCAGAATTCGAGGATCAGATAAAAGAGAGGAACAAAAGTCGTTTGCCTTCGGATCAGCTCAAGATCCCAAGCGGAATGACTGTCCGAAGGTACATTGAATCGTAAGCGTCCGGCGAACTCACCTTCCGAACTCCAGCATTAAGGGCGATGGTGTCC
>NZ_JALLKV010000069.1:0-25204 GCF_023093815.1 Pseudomonas sp. PNPG3 | reverse complement strand
GTCACTAAAGGCGCGAAACTGGCTTGCTGAAAACCATAGAATCTCCCACAGGTACAGCGCCGACCTCAAGTGTGGCGCGAACCCTGTGGGAGCGGGCAAGCCCGCGAAGAATCTAACTGCCTTCGCCCGCCATGCGCCGCTCATGCTGGAACTTCCAGCGCACATACAGCAGCCCGGAAATGAACAGCCCCAGGCTCACCAGTACTTCAACCCAGCCAAATACCGCCCGCGCCGGGTCGAACGCCGCCAGCACGCCCTTGATGAAATAGATATTCACCACGAAGCAGCTCCAGGCATGTGCCCGGGCGCTGCCTGTCAGCATGCCCGGCAGCAACAGCAGCAACGGCACCAGTTCGATCGCCAGGATCACCTCGACCCGCGCCCCGTGCAGGTTGGCGAACCACAGGTTGTTCGCCACCAGCAGGGCGATCAGGCCGAAGAAGAATGCCAGGCTCAGCGCCCGCGTCAGGCGCAGGCGAGGCGCCAGCCACTCAAGCGGCGGCAATACCTTGGGCTTCTTAGCCACGTGCAGCCTCCAGGGCCTTTGCAGTGGTCGCCAGGCGTTGGCCAAGGGCGCGGCACAGGGCTATCTCGTGCTGGTCGAGCTCGCGCTTGCCATCGGCGCCAGCATGATGGCTGGCGCCATACGGGGTGCCGCCGCCACGGGTATCGAGCAATGCCGATTCGCTGTACGGCAGGCCCATCACCAGCATGCCGTGGTGCATCAGCGGCAGCATCATCGACAGCAGAGTGGTTTCCTGCCCGCCGTGCAGGCTGGCGGTAGAGGTGAACACGCCTGCCGGCTTGCCGACCAGTTCACCGCCCAGCCACAGGCTGCTGGTGCCATCCAGGAAGTACTTGAGCGGCGCCGCCATGTTGCCGAAGCGGGTCGGGCTGCCCAGTACCAGGCCGGCGCAGTGGCGCAGGTCGTCCAGGGTGGCGTACAGCGCACCGTTGGCCGGGATGTCCGGGGCCACTGCTTCGCACTCGGTGGAAATCGCCGGTACCGTGCGCAGGCGGGCTTCCATGCCGGCCAGCTCGATGCCGCGGGCGATGTGCCGGGCCATCTCGCTGGTCGACCCATGGCGGCTGTAATACAGCACCAGGATGTAGGGCTCGCTCACGGCAGGATCTCCAGTACTTTCTCGGGTGGCCGGCCGACCACGGCCTTGTCGCCAGCGACGAGGATCGGCCGCTCGATCAGCTTGGGGTGCCGGGCCATGGCGTCGATCAGTTGCGCGTCGGTAAGCGACGGGTCGGCCAGGTTCAGCTCCTTGTACTCGTCCTCGCCGGTACGCAGCAGCTGGCGCGGGGCGATGCCCAGCTTGCCGAGCAGAGCCGTCAGGGTGGCCGCGTCGGGCGGGGTCTCGAGGTAGCGCACGATTGTTGGCGCCAGGCCGCGAGCTTCGAGCAGTTCCAGAGCGCCGCGGGATTTCGAGCAGCGCGGGTTATGATAGAGCGTGAGGTCGGTCATGTCGGGTCGCATCCAGCAGGGTGTGGCGGCTATTCTAACCGCAGCGACTGACCAATTTGCTTTAAAACTCGAGAAGGATTGACCCATGGCAAGGCGTCTGGCAGCAGTACTGGCCATCACCGCGAGCCTGTTGCTCGGTGGTTGCGGTGCCGATTATGGCGTGGACCAACACGGTAATACGGTTAAGGCCGAACAGATCGACGGGCACTGGCTGGTGCTCAACTACTGGGCCGAATGGTGCGGGCCGTGCCGTACCGAAATCCCTGAACTGAACGCGGCAGCCAAGCAGTGGGCGGCCGATGGTATCAAGGTGGTGGGGGTGAACTTCGATGGCTTGCAAGGGCAGGAGCTGAAGCAGGCTGCCGAAACCCTGGGCATCGCTTTCACCGTATTGGCGCAGGACCCGGCCGAGCGCTATGACCTGCCACGTAGCGAGGCATTGCCGGTGACCTACATCATCGATGACAAGGGCAAGGTGCGGGAGCAACTTATGGGCGAGCAGACCCTGGAAGGGCTGCAGGCCAAGATCAAGGCGCTGAAGGGCGCCTGATTCTTTGGGTTGCCACGCGGTCTTGTGGGAGCGGCCTTGTGTCGCGAAAGGGCTGCATGGCAGCCCCGGCAATTTCAGCGGCTAAGCTGATATCCGGGGCCGCTACGCGCCCCTTTCGCGACACAAGGCCGCTCCCACAGGCCGCAAAGCGGCCCCGGCAATATTCAGCCTTCCTCAGGCCAGAAGCGCAGTGGCTTGCCTTCGGCCGGCCAGAAACGCATCTGCTCGATAGGCGACACATCCCAGCGCTGCACTGTTTCCAGCGCCTGCAGGAAGCGTTTTTCCTGTTCCATCAACGCCGGCGCGCAGAGCTTGCGGGTCTTGCCGACCTTGCCGAAGCTAAGGTGCTCGCCGTCCAGTGTGTATGGCGCGAACCAGTGGTTGCAGCCGCCATTGCCATAGGCACGGCCATCGCTGGCCAAGGTCAGGGTCAGGTGGCTGTAGTCGATCAGCGGCCGTTCGCCAATCCACTCCAGCACATAGCTGCGCTCCTGCTGCAGCTTGGAAGGTTCTGCGGCGCAGCCGAGCAGGCCGGTGGCAATCAGCACGCCGGTCAGCAGATTTTTCACTCGGCGCTCTCCTGGCAACGCGGGCACAGGTGTTTTTCGCCACGGCTGGCCCAGCCCAGCTCGGCAATGCGTGCGCTGGCGGCAGGCTGGCGGGCTTTCTTGCCCAGCTTGGCGTCCACCGCGAACTCGAAGTCCAGCACGGCGTCGCAGCTGTCGCACGCGACCTGCCAGGTGAGGATTTCCAGCTCTTTGAACACCGGGCCGCTGGCCACGGCAACCCACTGGCCGCGCGGGTTGATCAGGTGGCGCACGCTCTCCACTGTCAGGCGCATGGACAAGTCCTTGCTGCCCTTGAGGGTGACCAGCAGGGTGTCGCCTTTGTGCATCGAGCCGCCGTTGCCGGTGACCTGGTAGCGGCCCGGCACCAGGGCGCGGCACTCGATCAGGGTATGTTGCGGGTTGAAAAGGGTGTAGCGGAAATCGTGCTCGACCATGGGTCCTCCAGAAATGCCGCGTATCCTAGCACTAACCCATCACCAGATTCTGTGGATTGCCTGCCGCCCAGCGGTTGATGTTGTCCAGCGTGGTCGCGGCGATGGCATCCAGTGCCTCGCGGGTAAGGAACGCCTGGTGGGCAGTGATGATCACGTTTGGGAAGGTCAGCAGACGGGCCAGCACGTCGTCCTGCAGCGGCAGGTCGGAGCGGTCCTCGAAGAACAGCTGGGCTTCTTCTTCGTATACGTCCAGGCCCAGGTAGCCGAGCTGACCGCTCTTCAGCGCGTCGATCAGCGCCGGGGTGTCGACCAGCGCGCCGCGGCCGGTGTTGATCAGCATGGCGCCGGGCTGCAGCTGGGCCAGGCTTTGTGCATTGATAAGGTGCCGGGTGTGCTCGGTCAGCGGGCAGTGCAGGCTGATGACGCGCGCTTCACGCAGCAACTCGGGCAATGGCAGGTAGCGCGCGCCCAAGGCCAGCAGCTCGGGGTTGGGGTAAGGGTCATAGGCCAGCAACTGGCAGCCGAAACCGGCCATGATGCGGGCAAAGGCGGTGCCGATCTGGCCGGTACCGACCACGCCGACGGTCTTGTCGTGCAGGTCGAAGCCGGTCAGCCCGTGCAGGGTGAAGTCACCCTCGCGGGTGCGGTTGTAGGCCCGGTGCAGGCGCCGGTTCAGGGCCAGGATCAGCGCCACGGCGTGTTCGGCCACGGCGTGCGGCGAGTAGGCCGGCACTCGCACTACGGTCAGGCCCAGGCGCTGGGCGGCGGCCAGGTCGACATGGTTGTAGCCGGCCGAGCGCAGGGCGACCAGGCGCGTGCCGCCTGCGGCCAGGCGCTGCAGCACCTGGGCGTCGAGCTCGTCATTGATGAAGGCGCAGACCACCTCGTAGCCATCGGCCAGGGTAGCGGTATCGAGGGTCAGGCGGGCGGGCTGGAAGTGCAGGTCCAGTGTGGTGCCGCTGGCGGCACGGGTGAAGCTTTCCTGGTCGTAGTGCTGGCTGCTGAACAACAGGGCGCGCATGGTGGGTTCCTTTTCCAGTGCAGGAGGTACAGCATACCTTGAATATGGCGCGGGCCACTGTGGGAGCGGGCGTGCCCGCGAAGAAGACTTCGCGATGGATGGCACGGGCTTCGCCCATGTTCGCGGGCACGCCCGCTCCCACAGGGAACTGTGTCAGGCGCTCAGTCTGGCCTGCGCCGCCAGGCGGTTGATTGCCGCATCCAGTTCGTCCAGTGCCTGCTGTGCCAGCGGGTTTTCCTGCTTGAGCAAGGTTTCGCTGCGCTGGCACGCGGCCCGCAACTGCGGGACGCCGCAATAACGTGAGGCGCCGTTCAGGCGGTGCACCTGTTCGATCAGGCGGTTGCGGTCGTCGGCCTCGCGGGCGGCGCGTATGGCTTCGCGGTCGGCTTCCAGCGAGCCCAGCAGCATGCTCAGCATATCGGCCGCCAGGTCCGCTTTGCCGGCGGCCAGGCGCAGGCCTTCCTCAGGGTCCAGCACCTTCAGGTCATCACCGTTGGCCAGTTGCTCGGCCAGGCGTTCCTGCTCTGGCGCACCCAGGCTCAGGCCGGTCCATTTCATTACCACCTGGGCCAGCTGCCGTTCGCTGATCGGCTTGGTCAGGTAGTCGTCCATGCCTCCATGCAGCAACGCGCGTTTCTCGTTGGCCATGGCGTGGGCGGTGAGGGCGACGATCGGCAACGGGTCGCCGCTTTGGGTGTTTTCCCACAGGCGGATCTGCTCGGTGCAGGCGCGGCCGTCCATGCCGGGCATCTGCACGTCCATCAGCACCAGGTCGAACGGTTCGTTCTGTACCGCCTGTACTGCCGCATAGCCGTTGTCGACGGCCAGCACCTCGGCGCCCAGGTCTTCGAGCAGGGTCTGCACCAGCAGTAGGTTGGCGGGGTTGTCGTCGACGCAGAGAATCTTCGGCTGGCGCTGGCCGTTGATGCTGTTCACCTCGCCCTGCGGGCGGCGCGGTTGCACCAGTTCCAGCAACAGGCGGCGCAGTTTGCGCGTGCAGGTCGGCTTGGACAGCAACTGGCCATGGCCGTTGGGCAGGTACGGGTGGTACAGCGCCTGCTCGGTGGTCGGGCACAGCACCACGCACTGGCAATGGTAGCGCTCGAGCTGCTGATGGTAATGGCCCAGCTGCTCGGGCGACAGGTTGCCAAGGTTGGCCCCGAGCACGGCGAACTCGAACGGCAGGCCGGCCTGGCTGGCGGCTTGCACGCCCTGCAGCAGTTGGTCGAAGGAGGCGAACAGGCTGACGCTGAGGCCGAAGTCTTCCAGCTGGTGCTCCAACGCCTGGCGCGCCAGTTCGTGGCCATCGACGATGGCTGCGCGGCGGCCCAGCAGCGGTTGCAGCGGCAGCTCCTCGACACCATCGTGGGCCTTGGGCAGGTTGAGGCTGATCCAGAACTGCGAACCCTCGCCCGGGGTGCTGTCGACGCCGATTTCGCCGCCCATCTGCTCGATCAGGCGCTTGGAAATAACCAGCCCCAGGCCGGTGCCGCCAGGCTGGCGGGCTAGCGAGTTGTCGGCCTGGCTGAAGGCCTGGAACAGCGTACGCACATCCTGCGGCGACAAGCCGATGCCGGTGTCCTGCACGCTGATGCGCAGCTGCGCACTGTCCTCGTGCTCATCTTCGAGCATGGCGCGTACGACGATGGTGCCCTCGCGGGTGAACTTGATTGCGTTGCTGACCAGGTTGGTAAGGATCTGCTTGAGCCGCAACGGGTCGCCGATCAGCGACGACGGGGTATCGCGGTAGATCAGGCTGAGCAGTTCCAGCTGCTTGGCGTGGGCGGCCGGGGCGAGGATGGTCAGGATGTCCTGGATCAGGTCGCGCAGGTTGAAGGGGATGCTGTCGAGCACCAGCTTGCCGGCCTCGATCTTGGAGAAGTCGAGGATCTCGTTGATGATCCCGAGCAGGTTGTCGGCAGACTTCTCGATGGTGCTCAGGTAGTCGAGCTGGCGCGGTGTCAGCTCGCTTTTTTGCAGCAGGTGGGTGAAACCGAGGATGCCGTTGAGCGGGGTGCGGATTTCGTGGCTCATGTTGGCCAGGAATTCCGACTTGATGCGGCTGGCCTCCAAGGCTTCCTTGCGCGCCATGTCCAGCTCGATGTTCTGGATTTCGATGGTTTCCAGGTTCTGGCGTACGTCCTCGGTGGCCTGGTCGATGCTGTGCTGCAGCTCTTCGTGGGCGTTGTGCAAGGTTTCGGCCATACGGTTGATGCCGCGCGCCAGCTCGTCAAGCTCGTGGCTGCCCATGGCCGGCAGGCGCTCCTCGAGGTGGCCGTCCTTGAGCTGGTTGACCGCATGCTTGATGCGCTTGATCGGGTCGTTGATGGTGCGGCTCATGCGCAGTGCCAGCAGGCCGCTGAGCACCAGGCAGGCGAGAATCAGCAACAGGCTGGTGAACAGGTTGCGGTAGCCGCGCAGCAGGGTGCCGTCGTGGGACAGCTCGATCTCGACCCAGCCCAGCAGGCGTTCGGCTTCGGTCGGCACGGCATCGGTGGCCAGGTCGCGGTGGTGGCCGAACACTGGCATCAGATAGCGGGTGGCGTCATTGCCGCTGCGTTGCAGCAGCTGGGTGCCGGTGCCGCCGCTGGGCGGCTGGTTGAGCATGCTCGGGCCGGCATGGGCCAGGCGCGTGCGGTCCGGGGCCAGAAAGGCGACTGCGCGCACATCGGCCTGCTCCAGTGTTTGTGCGGCAATGCGCTCAAGTTGTGCCGGTGCCAGCTTGGCCATGGCGGGCGCGGCCAACGGCGCCAGCTGCTCGGCGATCATCTTGCCGCGTTGCAGCAGCTGGGTGCGCAGGTCGTTCTGTTGCAGCCAGGTGAAGTAACTACCCAGCACCAATGCCATCAGGCCGGCCGGCAGCAGGGCCAGCAGCAGGACCCGGCTGCGAATTCCCAAGCGATCGAGCACACTCGCCTCCTGTCATGTGCCTGGACACCGTCAAGCGATGACGGCCAAGCCGGGAAGTTACTCCGCCTGCCGTGCTATTGCACCTCTTTAGTACGTGTTTTGTGCCCTTGCAGCGGCATTGGTCGCAGGGCGGTTGCCTGGCAGGCGCTGGATACTCAATAATCACCCAATTGAGAATGCATGGCAGTTGCCAATGAATCCTGTAGCTATTCACAACTCCAATATCCTCGCCATCGAGGATGATCCGGTCCTCGGTGCCTATCTGCACGAAGAGCTGCAGCGCGGCGGCTTCCAGGTGACTTGGTGCCGCAACGGCCTGGAGGGCCTTGAAACGGCGGGACGCCATGCTTTCGACGTGGTGCTCATGGACATCCTGCTGCCCGGGCTAAACGGCCTGGATGCCCTGGCGCAGTTGCGCAAGCGCAGCGCCACGCCGGTGATCCTGATGTCGGCGCTAGGTGCCGAAGCCGACCGCATCAGCGGCTTCCAGCGTGGTGCCGACGACTACCTGCCCAAGCCGTTCAGCATGGCAGAGCTGCGGGTGCGCATCGAGGCTATCCTGCGCCGTGTGGCCCTCGAGCGGCGCCATCACGCCCCGCAGGTGCAGGAAGGCGGTGGCGAGTTGCAATATGACGAGGCGCTGTGCGACGTGCGCCTGGATGGCCACCTGGCCGGCCTGACACCCAGCGAATACCGCCTGCTCGACATTCTCAACCGCAACCTCGACGAAGTCCTGAGCAAGCCGTTCCTTTACCAGCAAGTGCTACAACGAGGCTATTCGCGGCATGACCGCAGCCTGGACATGCACGTCAGCCAGATACGCCGCAAGCTCAAGGGCATCGGCTATCACGAACGGCAGATCCGTACCGTGTGGGGCAAGGGCTACGTGCTCAGCGCCAGCGAGGCGGAGTAACCCATGCTCGACCGCCATTCGCTGTTCTGGAAGCTGGCGATCCTGCTGGTGGGCTTCTGCCTGCTGATGATCGGCCTCAGTTACACCTGGGGTCGGCACATGGAGACCCAGAACGCCTTCCTTTCGGAGCCGGCGCGGCAGGCTTTGCGTGGCTATGCCGCCGAGGCAGAGCAGGCATGGCGCAGTGGTGGGCGGGCAGGGCTGGACCGCTGGGTGGCGGCGATGCACCAGCGCGAACGCGGCTGGGTTGGCGTGCTCGACCTGAACCTGCGGCCGCTCGACAGTGCCAGCCTCGACCCGCAGATCATGCAGCGGTTGACCCGCCTGCGCGGTGTCGACTGGCCGATGAGCCGGCGCAGTGTCGACCAGCCGTGGTTGCGCATACCGTTCCCGGGGGCACCGGAGCAGGGCATGTTGGTGATCGAACTGCCGCAGCGCTTCAACCCCGGCCAGTACCGGATGCTGTGGCGTATCGTCACCAACGGCATCATCCCGGGTCTGTTCACCCTGCTGTTGTGTGTTGGCCTTTATCGCATGCTGATCGTGCCGTTGAACCAATTGCGCGAGCAGGCCAATGCCTGGCGCGCCGACCAGTTGTCGGCTCGCCTGGACTCACGCACCATCGCCCGGCATGACGAGCTGGGTGAACTGGCCCGTGCCTTCGACCAGATGGCCGAGCGGCTGCAGGGCACGGTAGCCATGCAGCAGCAGTTGCTGCGTGATCTGTCTCACGAAATGCGTACGCCACTCAGCCGGCTGCGGGTGGCCTGCGATGGTGAAACCGACCTGCAGCGCCTGCGTGAACGCCTGGCGCGGGAGGTGGACTGCATGCAGCAGCTGGTCGAGGATACCCTGCAACTGGCCTGGCAGGACGCCGAACGTGCGCCAATGAACCTTGAGCCGATCGAGGTGCAGGCGCTGTGGGAGCTGCTGGCCGAGAATGCCAGTTACGAAAGCGGCTGGGCACCGGCGCGGCTGCGCTGCGAAGTGCCGGCGGACTGCTGGGTGCAGGGCAACCTGAACTACCTGGCCCAGGCGCTGGAGAACATGTTGCGCAATGCCATTCGTCACTCGCCGGCCGAGGGTGTGGTGCGCCTCGGTGGGCAGCGTGAAGGCGGGTATTGGCGGTTGTGGCTGGAAGACGAAGGCGGTGGCGTGGCTGAAGAAGACCTGGAGCGGATCTTTGCACCGTTCTCACGGCTGGACGGTTCGCGGCCCGGGGATGGTGGTTTCGGCCTGGGGCTGAGCATCGCCCGCAGTGCAATCCAGCGTCAGGGTGGTACCTTGTGGGCGCAGAATGGCAAGCATGGGCTGCGGTTGTGGATGAGATTGCCGTTACATGTGCCGGCCCCTTCGCGGGTGAACCCGCTCCCACAGGTTCATCACTACTCTTGAGGCTAGTGGAGTCCCTGTGGGAGCGGGTTCACCCGCGAAAGGGCCGGAACAGGCTATCGATATAGCTTGTAGCTATATTCATCACAGATTGCGTGATATGGCCGGGAAGGGTTTGCCGGTATGATAGGCACCCCTGCCGTCCGGATTGTGAAATACGCCATGACCTTGCAGTACCCAACCATCGCCGATTGCGTCGGCAATACGCCCCTGGTTCGCCTGCAGCGTATCGCTGGCGAAACCAGCAACACCCTCCTGCTCAAGCTCGAAGGTAACAATCCCGCCGGCTCGGTGAAGGACCGCCCGGCATTGTCGATGATCACCCGCGCCGAACTGCGCGGCCAGATCAAGCCCGGCGATACCCTGATCGAAGCCACCTCCGGCAACACCGGCATCGCCCTGGCGATGGCTGCGGCGATCAAGGGCTACAAGATGATCCTGATCATGCCTGACAATTCCACCGCCGAGCGCAAAGCCGCCATGACCGCCTACGGCGCCGAGCTGATCCTGGTGACCAAGGAAGAGGGTATGGAGGGCGCCCGTGACCTGGCCGAGAAGCTGCAGGCCGAAGGCCGCGGCCTGGTGCTGGACCAGTTCGCCAACGGCGACAACCCCATCGCCCACTACAACAGCACCGGCCCCGAGATCTGGCAGCAGACCCAGGGCACCATCACCCATTTCGTCAGCTCCATGGGTACCACCGGTACCATCATGGGCTGCTCGCAGTACCTCAAGGAACAAAACCCGGCGGTGCAGATCATTGGCCTGCAACCAATGGAAGGCTCGGCAATTCCGGGCATCCGCCGCTGGCCCGAGGAATACCTGCCGAAAATCTTCGACGCCAGCCGTGTCGACCGCGTGGTCGACATGTCGCAGCAGGAAGCCGAGGAAACCACCCGCCGCCTTGCCCGTGAAGAGGGCATTTTCTGCGGCGTGTCTTCCGGTGGTGCAGTCGCGGCCATGCTGCGCCTGTCCCGCGAGGTGGAAAATGCCACGATGGTCGCGATCATCTGCGACCGCGGCGACCGTTACCTGTCCACCGGCCTGTTCGACCCGAGCTAAATGTCCAAGAAAAAAAGCAACAGCGGCCTGCGCTTCCAGCCGGCCGGCGGCAACCGCAGCCCCCAGGTCCCGGTGGGCAAGAAGCAGCGCCTGGAAATCGAGCGCCTGGCCGGTGACGGCCGGGGCATTGCCTTCCACGAAGGGCGCACCTGGTTCGTCAGCGGCGCCCTGGCCGGTGAGGCCGTCGAGGCGCGGGTGCTCAATGCCCGTGGCAAAGTGGTCGAGGCCCGCCTGGAGCGCCTGCTGCAGGCCAGCCCCGAACGCCGTCAGGCACCGTGCCGGTATTACGAGCGTTGCGGAGGCTGCAACCTGCAGCACCTGCCGCACGAAGCGCAGCTGGCGCTCAAGCAGCGCACCCTGGCAGAGCAGCTTCAGCGGGTGGCCGGCGTGCAGCCCGAGGAATGGGCCGCACCGCTGAGTGGGCCGGAGTTCGGCTACCGGCGCCGCGCCCGCGTGGCCGTGCGCTGGGACGCCAAGGCGCGTCAGCTGGAGGTCGGCTTCCGTGCCGAAGCCAGCCAGGACATCATTGTCATCGACGATTGCGCGGTGCTGGTACAGCCCTTGCAGTCGATTCTGCGCCATTTACCGACCGTGCTGCGCTCGCTGAGCAAGCCGCAGGCGCTGGGCCATGTGGAACTGTTCAGCGGTACTGCCGAGGCGCTGCTGGTGCGCCATGTCGCGCCGTTGCCCGCCGAAGACCTGGCCAGGCTGCAGGCGTTCTGCGAACAGGCCAATGCCCAGTTGTGGCTGCAGGGCGAAGGGGAGCCGGCGCCAGTGGACCCGGCCGCGCAGCTGGGCTTTGCCTTGGCGCCTTGGCAGTTGGAACTGGCCTGGCGCCCAGGTGACTTCGTACAGGTGAATGCCCAGGTCAACACGGCAATGATAGAGCAGGCGCTGGCCTGGCTCGCACCGCAGGCCGACGAGCGCGTGCTGGACCTGTTCTGCGGCCTGGGCAACTTCGCCCTGCCACTGGCCCGGCAGGCGCGCGAGGTAGTGGCAGTGGAAGGAGTGCAGGCCATGGTCGATCGGGCCGCGGCCAATGCCCGGAACAACAATGTGCATAACGCACGGTTTTTTCAGGCCGATTTATCGCAGCCTTTGGCGGGTGCCGGATGGGCCGCCGAGGGCTTTTCTGCGGTACTCTTGGATCCACCGCGCGACGGTGCTTTCGAGGTGGTGCAAGGCATCGCCCGCCTCAAGGCCAGAAGGCTGGTCTATGTATCGTGCAACCCGGCCACGCTGGCGCGAGATGCGCAGGTGCTGGTCGGCCAGGGGTACCGGTTAAAAAGGGCCGGGATTCTCGACATGTTTCCTCAGACGGCGCATGTCGAGGCCATGGCGTTATTCGAAGCGGGCTAGCTGACTGGCCCCTTGGTGCGGCTTTCATGGAATGGTGGCCGCACGGTGATCGCCAGCGCACCCGTGTGGTGTGCTGTATGGAAAGGTAAAACAAAGATGGTACAGGTGAGAGTGCACCAGCCGGTCAACACCGACGGCAGTATCAATCTCGAAGCATGGTTGGACCATGTGGTAAGCGTCGATTCGGCACTGGATCGCGCAGCGCTGAAAGAGGCCTGCGAGTTTGCCCATGAAGTCGAGAAAAAGGGCAACCCGGCCAAGCATTCCTGGGCGGACGGTACGTCCAGCTTCCAGGCGGGCCTTGAGATCGCGGAAATCCTAGCCGACCTCAAGCTCGACCAGGATTCCCTGGTGGCGGCGGTCATCTACCGCTCGGTGCGCGAGGGCAAGGTGACGCTGGCCGAGGTCAGCCAGCGCTTTGGCCCGGTAGTGTCCAAGCTGATCGACGGTGTGCTGCGCATGGCCGCCATCAGCGCCAGCCTCAGCCCGCGCCAATCGCTGGTGCTGGGCTCGCAGGCGCAGGTCGAGAACCTGCGCAAGATGCTCGTGGCCATGGTCGACGACGTGCGCGTGGCGCTGATCAAGCTGGCCGAGCGCACCTGCGCGATCCGTGCGGTGAAGGCCGCCGACGACGAGAAACGCCTGCGTGTCGCGCGCGAGGTGTTCGATATCTATGCGCCGCTGGCGCACCGCCTGGGTATCGGCCACATCAAGTGGGAGTTGGAAGACCTTTCCTTCCGCTACCTCGAACCCGACCAGTACAAACAGATCGCCAAGCTGCTGCACGAGCGCCGGTTGGACCGCGAGCGGTTCATCAGCGAGGTTATGAACCAGCTGCAGAACGAGCTGCTGGCCACTGGCGTCAAGGCCGACATCAGCGGCCGGGCGAAACATATCTATTCGATCTGGCGCAAGATGCAGCGCAAAGGCCTGGAATTCAGCCAGATCTACGACGTGCGCGCGGTACGCGTGCTGGTGCCGGAAATTCGCGACTGCTACACCGCGTTGGGCATCGTGCATACCCTGTGGCGGCATATCCCCAAGGAGTTCGACGATTACATCGCCAACCCCAAGGAGAACGGCTATCGCTCCCTGCACACCGCGGTGATCGGCCCCGAGGGCAAGGTGCTGGAAGTGCAGATCCGTACCCACGGCATGCACGAGGAAGCCGAGCTTGGGGTATGTGCCCACTGGCGCTACAAGGGCACCGACGTCAAGTCCAGTTCCAACCATTACGAAGAGAAGATCTCCTGGCTGCGCCAGGTGCTGGAGTGGCACGAAGAGCTGGGCGACATCGGTGGCCTGGCCGAGCAGCTGCGGGTCGACATCGAGCCGGACCGGGTCTATGTGTTCACCCCGGACGGCCACGCCATCGACTTGCCAAAAGGTGCCACGCCGCTGGACTTCGCCTACCGCGTGCACACCGAAATCGGCCACAACTGCCGCGGCGCCAAGATCAACGGGCGCATCGTGCCGCTCAACTACAGCCTGCAGACCGGCGAGCAGGTCGAGATCATTACCAGCAAGCACGGCAATCCCAGCCGTGACTGGTTGAACTCCAACCTGGGCTACGTCACTACCTCGCGGGCACGGGCCAAGATCGTACACTGGTTCAAGCTGCAGGCACGCGATCAGAACGTCGCTGCCGGCAAGACCTTGCTCGAACGCGAGCTCAGCCGCCTGGGCCTGCCGCAGGTGGATTTCGAGCGCCTGGCCGAGAAGACCAACGTCAAGACCGCCGAGGACATGTTCGCCTCGCTCGGTGCCGGCGACCTGCGCCTGGCGCACCTGGTCAACGCCGCCCAGCAGCTGCTTGAGCCCGAGCGCATCGAGCAGATCGAACTGGTACCGCGCAAGCCTACCGGGCCGCGTACCGGCAAGCGTGGCGACATCCAGATCCAGGGTGTCGGCAACCTGCTGACGCAGATGGCCGGTTGCTGCCAGCCGCTGCCTGGCGACGCCATCGTCGGCTACATCACTCAGGGCCGCGGTGTGAGCATCCACCGCCAGGACTGCGCTTCGGTGCTGCAGTTGGCGGGCAAGGAACCGGAGCGCATGATCCAGGTAAGCTGGGGGCCGATCCCGGTGCAGACCTACCCGGTCGACATCGTCATCCGTGCCTACGACCGCCCGGGCTTGCTGCGCGATGTGTCGCAAGTGCTGCTGAACGAAAAGATCAACGTGCTGGCGGTGAACACCCGCTCGAACAAGGAAGACAACACCGCGCTGATGTCGCTGACCATCGAGATTCCAGGCCTGGATGCGCTGGGGCGCCTGCTGGGGCGGATCTCGCAGTTGCCCAACATCATCGAGACGCGGCGTAATCGTACACCTTGAGACCGCGGTGCCTGCTTCGCGGGCTTGCCCGCTCCCACAGGCAAGATGCAGATTTCGAAACCTGCATGCATCCTGTGGGAGCGGGCAAGCCCGCGAAGAAGCCACCACCGAAGGACCTGCCTGAATGACCTACACCCTCGAAGACCTGCTGCACCTCATGGCCCGCCTGCGCGACCCGCAGTACGGCTGCCCGTGGGACCTGAAGCAGAACTACGCGAGCATCGTCCCGCACACCATCGAAGAGGCCTACGAGGTTGCCGATACCATCGAGCGTGGCGACTTCGAGCACCTGCAAGGTGAGCTGGGCGACCTGCTGTTCCAGGTGGTCTACTACAGCCAGCTGGCCCGCGAGGAGGGGCGTTTCGAGTTCGACGGCGTGGTCGACAGCATCACCCGCAAGCTCATTCGCCGTCACCCGCATGTATTCCCCACCGGCGAGCTGTATGCGCCGGTGGACACCCCCAGCCTGAACGAGGCCCAGGTCAAGTCACGCTGGGAAGAAATCAAGGCTGAAGAGCGCGCGGAAAAGAGCCAGCCCGAACAGCTGTCGTTGCTCGACGACGTACCAGCGGCATTGCCGGCGTTGTCGCGGGCAGCCAAACTGCAAAAGCGCGCAGCCACGGTTGGTTTCGACTGGCCCGCGGCATTGCCGGTGCTGGACAAGGTGCGCGAAGAGCTGGACGAAGTGCTGCAGGCCATGGCCGACGGCGATGCCGATGCGCTCGAGGATGAAATCGGCGACCTGCTGTTTGCCGCCGTCAACCTGGCCCGCCACCTCAAGCATGACCCGGAACACGCCCTGCGCCGTGCCAATCGCAAGTTCGAGCGGCGTTTCCGCTTCATCGAACAGGCATTGCGCGACAGTGGCCGCCCCATCGAAGATTGTAACCTTGATGAACTGGATGCCCTTTGGGGTGAAGCCAAACGTCAGGAAAAGAACCTGCCCAGCTGCGGCTGAGCTGTTGCATAAGTGAGTGAACATTCATGAGCCTTTCCCTTCGCGACCAACTGCTCAAAGCCGGTCTGGTCAACCAGAAACAGGTTTCCCAGGCCAACAAGGCCGAGAAGAAACAGAAACGCCTGGAGCACAAAGGCCAGGTCGAGGTGGACGACAGCCAGCAGCGCATGGCCAAGGAAGCCATGGCCGAGAAGGCCAAGCGTGACCAGGAACTGAACCGCCAGCAGCAGGAAAAAGCCGAGCAGAAGGCCCGCGCCGCGCAGATCAAGCAGTTGATCGAAGCGACTCGCCTGCCGAAGCTGAGCACCGAGGACTACTACAACTTCGTCGACGACAAGAAGGTCAAGCGCATTGCCGTCAATGCTCTGATGCGGACCAAGCTGAGCAATGGTGCGCTGGCCGTGGTGTCGTTTGCCGGCGGCTATGAGGTGATCCCTCGTGAGGCGGCATTGAAGATCCAGGAGCGCGACCCTGGCCGTGTCCTGCTGCTGAACACCCATGTCGAGGAAGCGGACGAGGACGACCCGTACGCAGCCTACAAGATCCCTGATGATCTGATGTGGTAACCACGAAAAACCCCGC
Source organism: Pseudomonas sp. PNPG3 (assembly GCF_023093815.1). Taxonomy (NCBI): domain Bacteria; kingdom Pseudomonadati; phylum Pseudomonadota; class Gammaproteobacteria; order Pseudomonadales; family Pseudomonadaceae; genus Pseudomonas; species Pseudomonas sp. PNPG3. The sequence goes on along the minus strand of NZ_JALLKV010000069.1, from coordinate 9,643 downwards.
CTTGGCGGGGTTTTTCATTTGAAGATGGGTCATTGCGTGGCGCGCTGGTTTTCCAGGTTTTCCAGCTCTGTACGGTACTGATGCGCTTCATGTTCGTTGTGGAACATCCCCACCAGTTGGCCCTGTTGGTGCACATCCCAGATCCGCACACCAGCGGCCAGGCCTTCGTGGGACATTTTCGATTCGTCGCGTTCGGTTACTTGGACTGTCATCGTTAAACTCCACTGTTTCAGTTGGCTGCGACACTGTGTCGCACAACCTCTTTATAGAGTTTGTTAGCAGGCTAAGTAAATAAAACCGGCATGAAACAAGTTTCATGGAAGCCGGAGCGCAATCAAAAAAAAGCCCCGCACAAGGCGGGGCTTCGGGTACTGCTGGCAGCGCTGGCTCAGTTGCCCTTCACCGGCTTGCCATCGACCGTGCCATCCTGCAGCACGATCACGTATTCCTTGCCATCGGTCTCGACCTGGCGCAGTTGCACCAGCAGGTAGTCCCAGTTCTTGGCGAACCACAGCTCGGTGATGCGCTTGCTCTGGCTTGGGTCGCGCACGCGCTCGACCTTCACCGCATCGACCTGGCCAGTCTTGGTAGTGACCTTTTCGGTGCCCAGCACGCGGAAGTCGTAGGTGTCGATCTCGTCACCATCGACCACCTGGTAGGTCATGCTCTTCTTGCCGGCGGCCAAGTCATGTTGCAGGGCCAACTGGTAGGACGACTTGTCCAGCACACCACGGTTCAGCGGCAGGTTGATGGCATCGCCACGGTCGCTGCCGGTGACCTTTTTGCTGTTCCAGTCGAAAGTCAGGTCGACCTTCTTGGCCTTGCCCAGGCCACCACGCTCGAAGTGGTACTTCTGTGGCAGCAGGGTGTCGTTGTCCATGCGCAGGGTGCTTTGCTCGGTCAGGCTGGCGATCATCATGGAAGCCTTGAAATTAAGGTCCCAGGTACCGTTGGCATTCTTGACCAGGCTGCGCTCGGCGGTGCCGCTCATGGGCAGTTGCTTCCAGTCTGCGGTATAGCTGGCCGAGAAAGGCTTCAGATCAGCTGCCTGGAGGGGCAGGGCGAGCACGGCGAGAGCCAAGAGCAGGGCGCGACGCATAAATTCTCCTAGGATCGAATCAAGTGACCGCTGGCCGCCAGTGGCTGGCCATCCAGTAATGCACCCTGTTCGCCAAGACGCAAGCGCCCTTCGGCGAACCAGCGCACCGCCAGCGGGTAAATCAGGTGTTCCTGGCGGTGTACCCGCTGGGCCAGGCTTTCGACGGTGTCGTCAGGCACCACCGGCACCACAGCCTGTACGACCAGAGGGCCGCCATCGAGTTCCTCAGTCACGAAGTGTACGCTGCAGCCGTGTTCGCCGTCGCCTGCCTCCAGCGCCCGACGGTGGGTATGCAAGCCCTTGTACTTGGGCAGCAGCGACGGGTGGATGTTGAGCAGGCGGCCCTGGTAGTGGCGCACGAAGTCGCCACTGAGGATGCGCATGAAACCGGCCAGCACCACCAGGTCGGGGGCGAAACCGTCGATGCGCGCCATCAGCGCGGCATCGAAGGCTTCACGGCCGTCGAACTGGGTGTGCTCGAGCACGACGCTGTCTATGCCGGCCGCCGCGGCGCGTTGCAGGCCGTAGGCATCGGCGCGGTTGGAAACCACTGCACGGATGCGCACCGGGCTGTCCTGGCCTTGGCAGCTGTCGATCAGGGCTTGCAGGTTGCTGCCGGAGCCCGACAGCAGTACCACTACATTGCAGGTCTTGCTTGGCATCAGTGTGCCTTGAGGTTTTGCAGCTCGACCTGGGCAGCGCCTTCGGCGGCTTCGGCGATGTGGCCGATCACCCATGGCTGCTCGCCAGCGGCGCGCAGTTCGTTCAGGGCTGCTTCTACCTGGTCCTGGGCCACGCAGATGACCATGCCGACGCCGCAGTTCAGCACGCGGTGCATTTCATGCTCGTCGACGTTGCCTTTTTCCTGCAGGAAGTCGAATACCGCCGGGCGCTGCCAGCTGGCCACGTCGATGACCGCCTGGGCGTTGGCCGGCAGTACGCGCGGGATGTTGTCCAGCAGGCCGCCACCGGTGATGTGGGCCATGGCCTTGACCGCGCCGGTGTTCTTGATCAGTTGCAGCAGCGGCTTGACGTAGATGCGGGTCGGCGCCATCAGCAGGTCGGTCAGCGGCTTGCCGTCCAGCTGGGTGTTCTCGATGTCGGTGGCGGACACTTCGAGGATCTTGCGGATCAGCGAGTAGCCGTTGGAGTGCGGTCCCGAGGACGGCAGGGCGATCAGTGCGTCGCCGGTGGCAACCTTGGAGCCGTCGATGATCTCGGCCTTTTCCACCACGCCGACGCAGAAGCCGGCCAGATCGTAGTCTTCGCCTTCGTACATGCCAGGCATTTCGGCGGTTTCACCACCGACCAGCGAGCAGCCGGCCAGTTCGCAGCCGGCACCGATGCCGGTGACCACGGTGGCGGCCACGTCGACGTTCAGTTTGCCGGTGGCATAGTAGTCGAGGAAGAACAATGGCTCGGCGCCGCACACTACCAGGTCGTTGACGCACATGGCGACCAGGTCCTGGCCGATGCTGTCGTGCTTGTTCAGGTTCAGTGCCAGACGCAGCTTGGTGCCGACGCCGTCGGTGCCGGAGACCAGCACCGGCTGCTTGTAGCCGGCCGGGATCTCGCAGAGGGCGCCGAAGCCGCCCAGGCCACCCATGACTTCAGGGCGTGCGGTGCGTTTTGCCACGCCCTTGATGCGTTCGACCAGTGCTTCGCCGGCGTCGATGTCTACACCGGCGTCCTTGTAGCTCAGGGAGGGTTGCTTGCTCATTGATCCAGGCCTTTAGGAGGGAGGGATTCTTAAAAACGACCATGACGGCCAAGGCCGGCTGGTAAGCGGCGGCTGCCTGAAACGTCAGTGGTCTGTGAAGGCGCGCGATTTTATCAGGGTTGCCGGGCAGCGGCCATCCTCAGGCCGACGGGCAGGGCATGAAAATAGGTAAAAAGTTGGGGGTGTACGCCACAAGGGCCGCGCCATGCACGCGCAGGCGCTGAACCTGTTGCGGCGAGCACCTGTCAGACCATCACATTTCCCAGGCAATCTCCGCAACCAATCTTTCATCCTCGCGACTGGTTACCTTTCGCCCCCGTGTATAAGGTATAGGCATTGCGGTAAATGGACAGGAATCCTCCATGCGTCTCTTCAATATTCTGGCAGCCGGTTGCCTGGCCCTGATCTCGGCCACTGCCCAGGCTGAAAATGTCACCGGCCTTTACCAGGTGCGCGAGCCGGTGACAGGGCAGGGCGCCGAAGCCCGTGCCGCGGCTACCATCCAGGCTCTCGATACCCTGGTAACGCGCCTGACCGGCGACCCCAAGGCGGCGCAAAGCCCGGCATTGGCCGCTTTGCGCAAGGACCCGCAGCAAATCATCAACCAGGTCGCCAGCGAAGCCGGGCCACCCGAATCGGTGCTGGTCGAGTTCGACCCTGGCAGTACCGAACGGGCCTTGCGCAAGGCCGGCCTGGCATTGTGGGGCAGCAACCGACCCTCGATTCTCGGCTGGTGGCTGAACGACAGTGTCGAAGGCAGCAACCTGGTAGGTGACGGCCAGGCCAGCGCCCAGCCCCTGCGTCGTGCCGCCCAGCACCGTGGCCTGCCGTTGCGGCTGCCGCTGGCCGACCTGCAGGAGCAATTGGTGGCCAATGCCGAGCAGATCGAAGGCAGTGACCCTGCGGCGCTGCGCGAAGCCTCAGGGCGCTACGGCGCCGATGCCTTGCTGGCGGTGCATGCCCGGGAAGCCGACGGCAAATGGCAGGGCAAATGGCAGCTTTGGCTGGGCGACCAGCGTGAACATGGCACTGCCGAGGGTGCCGACCCGGCAGCACTGGCCGACGCCGTGATGCTGGCGCTCAGCAGCAGCCTGGCGCCGCGCTACGTCACCCGCCCGGGCGCCAGCAGCCAGTTGCAGGTGCAAGTGCAGGGGATGAACCTGCAGCGCTACGCCGAGCTGGCCCGCGTGCTCGAACCCTTTGGCCCGCGCCTGCAGATGGCCGAAGGCAGCACCCTGACCTACGGCGTGACCGCCAACCGCGAACAGCTGCGCGCCCAGCTTGGCCTGGCCAAGCTGCAGGAAGTACCGGTAGAGCAGGCGCCCGCTGTGCAGCCCCCTCCAGCTCCGGCAGACGCTGCCGGCGCTGGGCAACCAGTGCCGGCCCAGCCAGCACCCAAGCCGTTCGACGGTTTGCGTTTTCGCTGGTAAGAGGAGCACACCGTGACCGACGTACGTCGTTGGATCTGGCTGGGCGTTGCCCTGCTGGTCGCCGTGCTGCTTTACAGCCTGCACAACATTCTTACCCCGTTCCTGGTCGGCGTGCTGCTGGCCTATCTGGCCGACCCGCTGGTTGACCGCCTGGAGCGCCTGGGGCTGTCGCGCACCTGGGGCGTAGTGGTGGTGTTCGGCCTGTTCACCTTGCTGTTGCTGGCCTTGCTGCTGGTTTTGGTGCCGCTGCTGGCCAAGCAGCTGGTGCGCCTGTACGAACTGGCGCCGCAGATGCTCGACTGGCTCGAGCACGTGGCGCTGCCCTGGGTGCAGAGCCGCCTGGGCCTGGCTGACGGCTTCTGGAAGTTCGACAAGATCAAGGCCGCCATCGGCACGCACATGGGCCAGACCACCGATATCGTCGGTGTGCTGCTGTCCCATGCCACTGCCTCGAGCCTGGCGCTGATGGCCTGGCTGGCCAACATGGTGCTGATCCCGGTGGTGGGTTTCTATCTGCTGCGCGACTGGGACCTGATGATGGCCAAGCTGCGTGGCCTGCTGCCGCGCCAGCGTGAGCCGCAAGTGATGGGCCTTGCAGGCGAATGCCATGAGGTGCTGGGGGCGTTCGTGCGCGGGCAATTGATGGTGATGGTGGCCCTGGGCATCATCTATTCGGCCGGGCTGATGCTGGTGGGGCTGGAACTGGGGCTACTGATCGGCATGCTCGCCGGGTTGGCTGCCATCGTGCCGTACATGGGTTTCATCATCGGCATCGGCGCGGCCTTGGTGGCTGGCCTGTTCCAGTATGGCGGCGACCTGTACCCGATGCTGGGTATCGTCGCAGTGTTCATGGTCGGCCAGGCGCTGGAAGGCATGGTGCTGACCCCGCTGCTGGTCGGTGACCGCATTGGCCTGCACCCGGTTGCGGTGATTTTCGCGATCCTGGCCGGCGGTGAGCTGTTCGGCTTTACCGGGGTGTTGCTGGCGCTGCCGGTGGCGGCGGTGATCATGGTGCTGCTGCGGCATGTGCATGACTTGTACAAGGAATCGGACATGTATGCCGGGGATATCGACCCGGAGTTGTGATCCCAGGGCCGCCTTAATGCCGGCCAGTTAAGAAAATTGGGGCCGCGTTGCGGCCCTTCGCGGGCTTGCCCGCTCCCACAGATGTGTCGCTGAGCCCATGATTTACGCGCCCCCTGTGGGAGCGGACAAGCCCGCGAAGGGTTGCAAAGCAGCCCCAAAATAGCCAAAAAAAGCGCAACTCATTGATTTTACTTGTGCTATCCGCTGCCGTGATTGTGCGCCCCGCGCTGCGGGTATAGACTTTGCACATTGTTCACCAAAGGCCCCCTGCGGTCCTGTCGACCGCCCGCGAGCATGAAACCACCGATCCAGTTGCCCCTGGGTGTGCGCCTGCGCGATGACGCCACCTTCATCAACTACTATCCGGGCGCCAATGCTGCGGCATTGGGCTACGTCGAGCGGCTATGCGAAGCCGACGCCGGCTGGACCGAGAGCCTTATCTACCTGTGGGGCAAGCAAGGTGTTGGCCGTACCCACCTGCTACAGGCCGCTACCCACCGCTTCCAGCAACGCGGCGAGCCAGCCGTCTACCTGCCGCTGGCGCAATTGCTCGATCGTGGCGTAGGGCTGCTCGACTACCTGGCCCAGTACGAACTGGTGTGCATCGACGACCTGCACGTGATCGCCGGCAAGGCTGACTGGGAAGAGGCCATGTTCCACCTGTTCAACCGCCTGCGTGACAGCGGCCGGCGCCTGCTGCTGGCCGCCTCGGCATCGCCGCGCGAACTGCCGATCAAGCTGCCCGACCTGAAGTCGCGGCTGACCCTGGCCCTGGTGTTCCAGATGCGTGGCCTGTCCGATGAAGACAAGCTGCGTGCCCTGCAACTGCGTGCTTCGCGCCGTGGCCTGCACCTTACCGACGAAGTCGGCCACTTCATCCTCACCCGCGGCGCACGCAGCATGAGCGCGTTGTTCGACCTGCTGGAACGCCTCGATCAGGCCTCGTTGCAGGCACAGCGCAAGCTCACCATCCCTTTCCTCAAAGAAACCCTGGGCTGGTAGCCCCGAAAACGCTGGGCCAGAGCGGCAAAACGAAAAAGTCACATCTTTTTCGATAAAATTTGCAAATGGCCATGATAGAGGGCATAGTTTCACCCTTCTAAAGGATTACAGACACGGTCGTGCCCATGCTGAAGCGCTTCGCACCCCTCGTGCCACTCGCACTCGTGACCCTGCTTTTTGGCTGCGCGGCCCAAGGCCCAGCTTCTCATTCAGAGCTGCAGTCCCAAGATCACTCCCCGATCGCCGCACAATCGGCCTTCAAGGCCAAAGCCTCCTCCTCGTCGGTATTCGGCGAGCCGGAAGAGCTGGCTACCGAAGATGACCTGGAGGCCTTCTCCAGCAGCAAGCCTTACCAGTTGCCAGCTCTGGCTGACAGCATTCTCGAGCGCGGCATGTCGCTGATCGGCACTCGCTATCGCTTCGGCGGTACCTCGGAGAAGTCCGGCTTCGACTGCAGTGGTTTCATCGGCTATCTGTTCCGCGAAGAGGCGGGTGTGACCCTGCCGCGTTCCACGCGTGAAATGATCAACGTCGATGCCCCGAAAGTGGCCCGCAACAAACTCAAGCCAGGTGACCTGCTGTTCTTCAGCACCAATGGTCGCGGCCGAGTCAGCCATGCTGGCATTTACCTGGGTGACAACCAGTTCATTCACTCCAGCAGCCGCCGCAGCGGTGGTGTGCGCATCGACAGCCTCGGTGACCGCTACTGGAGCAAGACCTTCATCGAAGCCAAGCGTGCCTTGGCCATGGCGCCGACCACCAATATCGCGCGCAACTGATAGCAAAATGATGTACCCTGCCGCGGCGGCGATGCTTTGAAAAAAAGCTCGCCGCCGTGCGCATTTATAGAAAGCGTCTAATCTAATTTCTCAACTCTTTTCGGCTGCGGCCCAGCGGACTCAGACAGGATGTTCTGGCCATGGTAAAGATGGCGCGCTTCGCATTTCTCTCCTTGGCAGCCTTGCTGGCTGCCTGCTCCAGCCGTGCGCCTGCGCCGGCTCCTGTGGTACAGCCGCAGGTAACCTATAGCCAGCCCAGCCCTTCGCCGATTGCCGATGACGTGCTGATGCGTGCCATCGGCCTGGTGGGCACGCCTTATCGCTGGGGTGGCAATACGCCGGACTCCGGTTTCGATTGCAGTGGCCTGATCAAGTACGTCTATCGTGATGCTGCCGGCATAAGCCTGCCGCGTTCGACGCGTGAGATGATCGTAATGCGCGCGCCAACCGTGGATGCCAAGTCGCTGCAGTCCGGCGACCTGGTGTTCTTCGCCACCAGTGGCGGCTCGCAGGTCAGCCATGCGGGCATCTATGTCGGGGAAGGGCGCTTCGTGCATGCACCTTCCAGCGGTGGCACGGTGCGTCTGGACTACCTGTCTAACAGTTACTGGGCCAAGGCTTACCTGCAGGCCAAGCGCGTCATTCCGCAAGGGCATCTGGCGCAGAACCCCTGAGGACAGGCGGGGCTTTGCTCACCCGCCAGACCACGTTGCCGACATCATCGGCTACCAGCACGCCGCCACGCCCGTCGGTGATTACGCCGACCGGGCGCCCTTGGGCCTTGCCATGCTCATCCAGAAAACCGGTAAGCAAGTCTACGGGCTTGCCCGAGGGCTTTCCTGATGGGTCGAACGGTACGAAAATCACCTTGTAGCCACTGTGTGGCTTGCGGTTCCACGACCCGTGCTGGCCCACGAATGCCCCTTGTTCGAAGGGCGGTGGTAGCCCGTTCGGTTCGGCGAATGCCAGCCCTAGCGATGCCGTGTGTGGGCCTACGGCGTAGTCGGGCACCAGCGCCTGGGCTACTTTTTCAGGCGCTGGCGGTTGCACGCGCTCGTCCACGTGGCGGCCGTAGTAGCTATAGGGCCAGCCATAGAAACCGCCGTCCTTCACGGAAGTGATGTAGTCCGGTACCAGATCGCTACCGATCTCGTCACGTTCGTTGACTGCCGTCCACAACGTACCGCTGTGCGGCTCCCAGGCCAGGCCGTTAGGGTTGCGCAGGCCGGTGGCGAACAGGCGGTGCTGGCCGCTGGTGGGGTCCACTTCCCAGATCGCGGCGCGTCCCTGTTCCTTGTCCATACCGTTTTCGCCTACGTTGCTGTTGGAGCCGACCGTCACGAAAAGCTTCTTGCCATCAGGGCTGGCGATCACGTTCTTGGTCCAGTGGTGGTTGAGCGGCCCGCCTGGCAACTCGACCACTGGCTGGCCTTCATTGCGAATTTGCATGGCACCGGGCTCATAGTGAAAGCGCATCAACCTGTCGGTGTTGGCGATATACAGGTCCTTCCCGACCAGCGCCATGCCGAACGGTGAGTTGAGCTCTTCGATGAAGGTCGTACGGATTTCAGCCACGCCGTCGTGGTCGGCGTCACGTAACAGGGTAATGCGGTTTGCGCTGGGTACGCCTGCGCCTGCCCGCTTCATCACCTTCTTCATGACCCAGCCGCGCAGGCCTTTGCCATCTTCGGGCTTGGATGGGGCATTGGTTTCGGCTACCAGGACGTCGCCGTTGGGCAGCAGGTATAGCCAGCGAGGGTGGTCGAGCCCGCTGGCGAATGCTTTCACCTGAGTGCCTGGTGCTACCTCGGGCTTGGCGTCCTTGGGCCAGCCCACTGCCGGGGCGATATTCACGGTGGGGAGGGTTGTCTTGACCGGAGCAGGCAGCTGGGGGGTTGGACCACTGCCGTCGAGTACATTCAGCAGGGCGGTTTCGCCGCAGGCAGTCAGGCTGGCGGCCAATAACCAAGGCGTCAGGTGTTTCATGGGGCGGCGTCCTCCTAACAGGGCCTATGAATTGAGAGGTCGGTGACATTCGCCAGGTTCCCGGCAACTTTCCAACTGCCGTTGCCGTTGCTTTTGCTTCTAAGCGCGCGATAGTTCAGGCGCCACCGATTGCGACTTCAGGAGGCCGAGCGAAGGGACTGCGGAGGGAGGTGACGGGCATGGATGCCCGTCAAGCGCTGAGGCCCCATGGATGGGGCCTGCAGCGCGTACTCCCGGGAGCAGGCCCGTAGCGAGGGGACCCCGGAGCGCAGCGTAGGGGCCGGATGATAGGAGCCAGCGTTTTTTGGTTACTTTTTGTCGCGTTTGACAAAAAGTGACCCGCCGTAAGGGCGGAAAGGTGATTAAGCGCCACCTTCGAAAATGAATGTTGACCTTGTTGTTGATGCCCACGCTTGAAAGCGAAGAGCGAAGAGCGAAGAGCGAAGAGCTGAAAAAGTACTGGTCTTGATCGCGCGCATAGTCCATTGTAAGCGTCCGCTCAACTCACCTTGCGTAAGTCAGGCCGGTACCCACTGATGCG
>NZ_JALLKV010000068.1:0-26443 GCF_023093815.1 Pseudomonas sp. PNPG3 | reverse complement strand
ATTTTGCGGCCTACGGGCTAAAGCTCAAAGCGTCAGTCTTAACTGACTGGCATTAGCCCCGGTGGCCTCCCTTTTTTTGCCTGTGACATTGGTGTCGCTTGCTTCGCGGGCTTGCCCGCGAAGAGCTCAACCCCTATTTCACGTCGACAGTAATCTTCTGCGACACGACGCTCGGCTTGAACGGCACGTGATACTGGTCACCCAGCACCAGCTGCAGGGTGTGCTTGCCTGGGGTCAGGGTAATGCTGGTTTCGGTCTGCGCCTTGCCGAAGTGCAGTACTTGCGGGCCGTCCGGCAACGCGGTGCCGGCCTGTGGCATCAGGCTGGCCGGCAGGGCCATGTCGGCCACCGGCTCTTTATCCACATCCACCAGCAGGTGGTGGTGGCCGGTGTGCGGGGTGCTGTCACCCGCAGGCTTGAGTGCCATGCCCTCGATGCCGAACTTGACGGTGAAGGTTTTGTCGACCGTGGCGCCATCGGCGGGGGAAACGATGAAGACCTTGGCATCCTTGGGCGGCTCCTGGCTCTTCAGGGCATCTGCGGCACTGGCGAACATTGACGCTCCCATCAACAGACCAGCAACGGCAGCACGCGAAAATAGGCTGTTCATTCACTTCTCCTGTGATTCACTTATTGACCGCCGCCAGTATTCCGGTGGCGGCGGTGGTTCACCTTAGTTGATATGTTTGCCCAGATGTTCACATCGTCAGGCAGAAATATTTCAATCAGGGTTAAACAATGCCGAGGCTTCAAGGTCATAGGCTGCGCTCGACCACGGCGAGGAAGAAAGCCGTGGCGAAGGTTATTCATCTGCCAAAGAGAAAAGGGGCTTTAATGCGTTCGATCATAGGAGTAATGCTGGCGGTACTGATCACGCCATTGGCTCAGGCCGAGCTGATTGACGAAATTGCCGACCGGGGCGAACTGCGCATTGCCGTACAGGCCGACAACTCGCCGTACGCATTCAAGGAAAATGACCACCTGAGCGGCTTCGAGATCGACTTCGGCCAGGCGCTGGCCAAGGAACTGGACCTGCGCGCCGAGTTCATCGAAGCCCCTGCGGCAGAGGTACTGCCCGGTGTCGAGAGTGGCAAGTACGACATCGCACTGACCCCGTCGAGCGAATCACCCAAAGGTGACAGCCCGCTCGATGTGAGCCTGCCGTTTGGCGAGAAGCAGCTGGTAATCCCGTTCCAGAAGGACAACCCGGCGTTCGAGAGTGCGGTGAACAATGCACTGCAGCGGCTCAAGGACAGCGGGCGGACTGCCGAACTTGAGCAAAAGTGGTTCAAGGGTGTGCCTGAGACTGCGGCCGGGCAATAGGATTTTTGCTGCCTGTACCGGCCTCTTCGCGGGTGAACCCGCTCTCACAAGTTCTCCACAGCCCTCAACGCTTGTGATGTCCCTGTGGGAGCGGGTTCACCCGCGAAAGGGCCGGAACAGGCTTAAGCTGAAAGCCCGGCCAGAGCCTGCTGTGCCTCGTCCAGCTCCAGCTCGCTGAACACCAGCACCCCCGCCCGCCGCAGCAATGCCGTGGTCACCCCTTCCCCGGCCACCTTCACACCACTGAACGTGCCGTCATAGGTCAACCGGTTGCCACACGAAGGGCTTCCAGCCTTCAGCACGGCCACACGAATGCCATGCCGGTGCACCAACTCCAGCGCCCGTTGCGCCCCAGCCAGGAACTCGGCGCTGACATCCTCGCCCGTCACCGTCAGCACCTGCGCGCCACCGTCGAGCACCTCCCCACCCTGCCCGCCCGGTATCTCTGCAGGCGGCCGTGGGGTCGGCAAGCCACCCGCCACTTCCGGGCACAACGGCACCACGCGCCCTTCGGCCTGCCAGCGCTGCAACAGGTCGGGGTGGCCACTGGCGCGGCCGTCATAGCGCACTGGCTGCCCCAGCAGGCAGGCGCTGACCAGCACCTTGGGCAGGTCAGAAGGGGTCATTGCCACGGCGCCGGAACCAGCCGGTCAACGAAAGCCGCTCACGCCCTGCCGGCAGCACCTCATGGGGCACCTCGCCCGACAGGAACACCACCAGGCAGCCCGCCACCGGCTCGACATCATGCTCGACACCGTCCGCCAGGAACATGCGCAACTGGCCACCGTCCTGCGGCTGCCAGCCTTCATTCAGGTACAGGACTGCCGACACCATGCGCCGGTCATCATCGCGGAAGCGGTCCAGGTGCCGGCGATAGAACGCCCCTGGCGGGTACAAGGCAAAATGGCACTCGAAGTCTTCCAGGCCAAGGAACAGGCCCTGGTTGATGGCCTGGCGCAGCTGGTCCATGGCGCTCAGGTACTGGTCGCAGGCCTCGGCCTGGCCGGGGTCGATCCACTGGATCTGGTCGCCGCGAATGGCCTCGCGCACCTCCTGGGCAGCACCGCGCCCAACCCCTGCAGGGTTGAGTTCGCCTTCGGCATCACGGCGCCGACACTCGGCCGCGAGCGCACGCACCAGGTCGGCGGGCAGGAAAAGCGCCTGCTGGGACCAGCCATGGGTGGCCAGATCGTCGACGACGGCCGCAAGCATCGGGTGTTCAGGGGAGATGTGCATGGCGCGCATCATATCCATTAGCCATGCCGGCGCACAGCGCCACTTGGCCGAGAAGCACGCGGATATCTCGACAAACCGGCGCCCGGCCACGGACAATAGCCACCTGCCGACAGGAGTCCTGAATGCGCCGTCTGTTTTCCCTGATTCTGCTGATGATCTGCACCGTGCCTGTCTGGGCAGACAACCTGGATCAACTGTACAAGGCCGCCGGCTGGCCCGACCAGCGCGCCCATTTCAATGATGCCCTGACCGCTGCCCAGGAACGCTACCGCAACAGTTTGCCACCCGCCGTGTACCAGGCGCTGGTAAACAACAGCAACCAGCGCTTCCAGGCCCAGGCGGTGGACCGTCGCGCCCAGGCGCAGCTGCGCGCAACCTTGGCCAACCCGGCTCCGGCTCTGGCGTTCTTCCGGTCGCCGCTGGGGCGCAAGGTGGTGGCTGCGGAGCTCAAGGCCACACGCAAGGACGAACTGGCCAAGAATGCCAAGGGCTTGCCGAAGATCCAGGCCAGCGATGATCGCCTGCTGATAATCGGGCATCTGGCCCAGGCCCTGCCGGCGCGCGAAGCCGGTGCCGAAGTGAGCCTGGCCATTGCCGGCGTGGCGGCCGACAGCCTCAGCTCGATGATCCCCGGCCTGTTCGGCGGCGGTCAGGCCCAGAACCTGCTCGACGGCCAGCGCCAGCGCCTGATGGGCCAGATCGGCGAAGACCTCAACAACACCCTGCTGTATGTCTATCGCGACCTGTCCGATGCCGAGCTGGAAGAGTTCGCTACCTTTGCCGAGTCGCCAGACGGCAAGGCTTACTACCAGGCCGCCTTGGCCGCCGTTCGCGCAGGCCTGGCAGTTGGCCAGAGTAGCAGCGACCTTAAGTGATCAGCCCAGGCGCTGGTCGATGAAGTCGAAGTAGCGCTGGCGAATGCCCGGCAGCTCGTTGGCCAGGTGGTGACGGGCCTCGGGCAGCATCAGAATCTGCGGCTCGGCAAACTTGGCCTTGAGTACTTCGAGGTTGTACTGCCAGTCCACTGTGCCATCCGCTTCTCCTTGCACGATCAACGGCCGCCGCGTGCTGCGCGGCGCGGCCTCGATGCGTTTGACCCAGGCAATCAAGGCGCCCACCCAAGCTGTAGGCAGGCGGCGCGGTTGCAGCGGGTCGGCTTCGAGGAACGGCAGGAAGGTCGGGTCATTGGTGTTCTCGCTGAAGCGCCGCTCGATGCCATTCACGAAGTGACGCAACACACGATAGCTCAGCTTCGACCAGCGCCAGGCACAGGGCCGCACCAGCGGTGCCAACAGGATGACCTGGCCATCGATGGGGCTGCGCGCGCCTTGGTACAACAGGTGGTCCACGGCGATGGCGCCACCGGTGCTTTGACCGCATAGGTGCCACGGGCGCGGCAGTTGCAGCGTGCGCGCCTGCTCGAACAAAGCCTCCAGCACCTGCTGGTACACCGCGAAATCACTGATGCTGGCTCGCTCGCCGCTGGACAGGCCGTGGCCGGGCAGGTCGCAACTGATCACGGCGAACTCCTGTTTGAGCGCCCAATCGATCACATGCCTGTAGAGGCCCATATGGTCGTAATAGCCGTGCAGCAGGAACAGCGTCGCGCTCGGCTGGTCGGGTAGCCAGGCCTGCCCGACCAGCTCGAAGCCTGCGGCCTGGAAGCCGCCCAGCCAGCTGTGGGCCGACAGGTTCAGGCCATAGAAGCGCTGGTAGTCCTGCGCCTGCGCCGACAACGGCTGGCGAGCGGTCAGCGGCGCCAGGCTGGTGCGCAGGAGGTCTGGGTGAAAGGCAGCGGGCATCGGGTACATCCACAGTGAAGCAAGTATTGATCTGGGATATTCAGCTCTGGCTGGCGTCGTGGCAAGCTTGCTCACCTTCGAACTTGTAGGAGCGGCCTTGTGTCGCGATAGGGCCGCAAAGCGGCCCCAGCAATATCAGCTTGATGCACACATCCTGGGGGCGCTTCGCACCCCTTTCGCGACACAAGGCCGCTCCTACAGGGGGCCGCGGAAACTTCATGAAGACTCGGATCATCAAACCGCTGTGCATGGCAATCGCCCTTCTGGTCGGCCTGACCATCCTCTGGCAGGCCTACACCACGTTCCAGGCCCGCTACCTGCGCCCGTTCGACAATCAAGCCACGCTGTTCGACGGCAGCCAGCTGCAGTTGCCCCCCGAGCTGGCCGGCCCCGGCCCGATCAGGGTAGTGCATTTCTGGGACCCGGCCTGCCCGTGCAACGTCGGCAACCAGCAGCACCTGGGCGACCTGGTCAGCCAGTTCGCCAGCCAGGGTGTGACCTTCCACGTGCTGCAAAAGCCCGACAGCCACGGCCAGCTGCCCGCCAACCTCACCGCCCTCAAGCCACTCGCCAGCCTGCCCGGCAGCGAACACCTGCCCGCCTCCCCGGCCGTGGCCATCTGGGACCGGCAAGGCCACCTGGCCTACTTCGGCCCCTACAGCGAAGGCGCCGTGTGCAATGCCAGCAACAGCTTTGTGGAACCCATCATCAAGGCCTTGCTTGAAGACCGGCCGGTGCAGGCCAGCAATACATTGGCCATAGGGTGTTACTGCCCCTGGTAGTTAGTGGCTACCCGATAGATATCTACAGCTTCAGCCCGAGGGAGGATTTTTACCGTAGCGACATACAGATCAATGGAGAAACTGTATGTCACAAGGTTCCACCGAGCTTCCCAACAGCTATGTAGACAGCACCCGTCTTCCCGTCGGCCCTCAACTTTGGGGCACCCACCCCGGTGCATCGTTTCAACTGGTATCCGTTTTCGAGCCTGGGCGCCTGGATATCGACCTGATCGTACAGACCGAAAACGGCAAGTTAGGCGTTCAAAAGGCGCATGAACAGCGCCTCGCCACGTTACAGCAAGACCTCGACCAGGCCTTACGTGATCAAGCGGGCTCGCTGAATGGTCTTGGCGAAATCCAGGCGACAGAACGCACCATCGCTGCCATCAATGAGCTTCAGGCATTGTTCGCTACACGCCTGCAAGCAACGCGTGATCAGGCTTACAGCTTCTTCGGCGGTGACCCGGTAAATCGCAACCTTCATGAATTCCTGGCTGTAGCCCGAAAACCAAACGCTCCAGCAGACCCTCAGCAAGCGTGGCTCGACTCTTACCGAGCGGCGTTCGACGTGAAGTACCTGGAGCAGGTAAGCGGCGAGTTGGCCCAACGCCAACAACAGCTGCAGAGCACCTTGTCCACTCTCAGGATGAGGGAAAGTCATGATCAGGATATTGACCGGACGCTCCAACAGTACCATCAGGCCCTTGCTCAACTGGGCACAGCCAGCCAGGCGTTCCTGCAAGCCAGCAGCGCGTTGAAAGCGATGCTGACGGCCTTCGAGCGCCATCAGCAAGAAAGCGTTGCCCCGCAAGCAGCACTCGAGCATAGCCGCGAGCTAGAACGGGAAACGTCCGACCTGCTCAAGGCGCGCGAGCAGCTTGCCTCAACCTACTCCAGCATGAACCTGAGTCAAGGCCACTTGGCGTCGCAAGCTACCTGGATCGATTCCGCGCTCCAGTACCACGCGCCAGAAGGTTCCGCAGACCGCAAAGCGGCATTGCTAAACGTGCAGGCACAGCTACAAGCCCAAATTGCCGCCCATACCCAGACATCGCCCGCTGAAAGTACGGAGGTGATGCGGTTACTGGCACAAACAGACAACACCGTCGCCACCGTTTTCGACGAGCAGACTTCGCTGGCCGTCTTGTCTGGCCGTACTCCTGGCAATACACCTGTAACGTTCAACGCCTGGGTAGCCAGTATCCACCACCCGCTGATCCTGGCGACCTCACGCGGTGGCATAGCCCATTTCGAACCGATCTGGCTCGACTTTGGCGAAGCACTCGGCAAAGGCGCCCAACGTCTGCTCACCGGTGGGCTCCTGGCGGTCGCCAGGTATGTTCCTCTGATGCTGTATTCAGCTCGTCTGGGCGATGGTGAGCGCATGGGGGTGACCGTCCCGCTCGCCCTGATGAGTCCCGGCGCGGACCTTACCCTCGAAGCAAACCGCAAAGCTGGTCAGACGCTTGAGCTGCCCTTGCGGATGGACGCTGTCCCTCAGGGCAAGCAGACGGAGGTGTACTTGGCAGCCACGGATGGCAGCGCCCTTCTGCGCGATGTGCGCGTACGCCAGGCACAGTGGGACGCAGCCCAAGGCGCGTACAGATTTACCGCCGAAGGCCCAGGTGGCGCAACGCTATTTTGGCACCCGGCGACGCCGCCCTCGACGCTGTCTGCCACCGGCGAGAACGGTACGGTCATCCCTGGCTCCCCTATCGTCGAGGATCTGCAGAAGCACCTTCCGGGCCCTATCATCGTCCCGCCGGATCCGGATATCCGTACGCTCCCTGAACTGCCCGAACTGCAGATCGACGACTACGTCATCATCTTCCCGGCAGACTCGGGGCTGGCGCCGATTTATGTGATGTTGCGCAACCCACGGAATTTACCAGGGGTTGCAAGCGGCAACGGCGTTATCACACCAGACAGGGTTCTGGATGCAGCCACTACTGCGGCGGGCGCGCCGATTCCAGCAAAGATTGCGGAAAGGCTCAGGGGGCGGAGGTTTGCCAGATTCGATAGGCTAAAGGAGGCAATCTGGATGGAGATTGCGACAGATGAGGTATTCAGTCGCCACATCATGCCCGCAATCCTCGACGACATGCGTAGAGGGCTAGCGCCATTCGCCAAGCGCGACCAGCGAGTAGGAAAGCGAGTCAAGTTAGAGATTCACCACAAGCACGAAATTGCAAAGGGTGGCGCAGTGTACGACTTCGATAATCTCGTGTTCATGACTCCCCAAGTCCACATAAACCATCACAGAGGAAACAATCAATGACGTTGAAACAGAGTTTGACGGAGTACACAGAGCCTGAGTTTCTCGCATTGGTGTCGGATCTATATGCGGATCGGACGGGCCTCAAGGGTGCTGAGCTGGAAAAGCACCGGATTGATATTGTTCTTCTTTTCGAGAAGTTGACCGAGCACCCTGACGGGTCAGACGTGATTTATTACCCCCCAGATGGGGCAGATGTCAGCCCGCAAGGCGTCGTCAACCGTATTAAAGAATGGCGCGCCGCCAACGGCAAACCCGGCTTCAAAGCCGCCTGACCCTAAGCCCTGCGACCAACACCGCAGGGCTTTTTCATATCAACCACGCACCCGCGCCGGGCTACCTACAACCGTCACCCCCGCCGGCACATCCCGAGTCACCACACTACCGGCACCCACCACGGCGTTATCACCAATGGTCACCCCCGGCAGGATGATCGCCGCGCCGCCGATCCACACGTTGTTGCCGATGGTCACCGGCCGGCCACTCTCCAGCCCTGTGCGGCGCACCTCGGGGTCGAGCGGGTGGTCGGCGGTATAGATCTGCACGTTGGGGCCGATCTGGCAATCATCACCGATATGCACCGGCAGCACATCGAGGATCACGCAGTTGAAATTCATGAAGGTGTTGCGGCCGACGCTGATGTTGTAGCCATAGTCGCAATAAAACGGTGGGCGGATCACCGCGCCTTCGCCGACCTGGCCAAAGTGCTCTACCAAGAGCCCATGACGTGCGTCGTTGAGCAATTCGACACTGCTGTTGTAGCGGTGCATCCAGTGCTTGTTGGCGATCTGCTCGGCCTGCAGCTCGGGGCAGCCAGCGTGATAGAGCTGGCCTGTAAGCATTTTCTGTTTTTCGCTGAGGGACATGGAAACTCCTTCCTGGGGCTATGCTCTGGTCGCGAATCCGCCGATCATCGGACCACATTTTTCGCTTGAACGCACAAGGAGCCTGCATGAAGCGCAGCTTGACCCTGTTGGCCGTGATGGTTGCCGTGGCCGCCGGCGCCGGATACTGGTATGTGCAGGGCAAGCTGCCGCAACGCGAGGGCGAGGTGGCCATCGCCGGCCTGCAGGCGCCGGTCAACGTGCGCTACGACGCCCGTGGGGTGCCGCACCTGCAGGCGCAGAGCGAGCCGGACCTGTATCGTGCTCTCGGTTACGTGCATGCCCAGGACCGGCTGTTCCAGATGGAGATCCTGCGGCGCCTGGCCCGGGGCGAGCTGGCCGAGGTACTGGGCGACAAGCTGCTGCCCACCGACACCCTGTTCCGCAGCCTGCGCATTCGCGAACAGGCAGCACTGATGGCCAAGCGTCAGGACCGCCAGTCACCCGCCTGGCAAGCCCTGCAGGCCTACCTCGACGGGGTGAACAGCTGGCAGGCCAGCCACCCAAAACCCGTGGAGTTCGACCTGCTCGGCATCACCCCACGCCCCTTCAGCGCCGAAGACACCCTGAGCATCGCCGGCTACCTGGCCTACAGCTTCGCCGCCGCGTTTCGCACCGAACCCGCGCTTACCTATATCCGCGACCAGCTGGGCCCTGAGTACCTGAACATCTTCGATCTCGCCTGGCAGCCCGAGGGTGCCTTGGGTACACCGCTGGCCGCTGCCGACTGGCAAAGCCTGGAGGCCCTCGCCCGCCTCAGCCATGACGCGCTGGGCGATGCGGGCATCCCTCAATTCGAGGGCAGCAACGCCTGGGCCGTGGCCGGCAGCCGCACCCGCAGCGGCAGGCCGCTGCTGGCCGGCGACCCGCACATCGGTTTTGCGGTGCCGGCGGTGTGGTACGAGGCCGAGCTGTCGGCGCCGGGCTTCAACCTGTATGGCTACTTCCAGGCGCTCAACCCGTTCGCCCTGCTCGGCCACAACCGCGACTTCGGCTGGAGCCTGACCATGTTCCAGAATGACGACGTCGACCTGATCGCCGAGCACACCAACCCTGCCGACGCCAACCAGGTGATGGTCGATGGCAAATGGCAGGCGCTGGAAAAGACCGAGCAGCAGATTGCCGTTAAAGGCGAAGCACCGGTCACCCTCAGCCTCCGCCGGTCGCCCCATGGCCCGATCGTCAACGACGTGCTGGGTGCCACTGCCGGGCCCACGCCAATCGCCATGTGGTGGGCGTTCCTGGAAACCGAAAACCCGCTCCTCGACGGTTTCTACCATCTCAACCGCGCGGATACCCTGGGCAAGATGCGCGAGGCTGCGGCCAAGGTGCATGCGCCAGGGCTGAACCTGGTCTGGGCCAATGCCCGTGGCGATATCGGCTGGTGGGCGGCGGCGCAGTTGCCGATCCGCCCCGACGGCGTCGACCCCGTGTTCATCCTCGATGGTGCCAGTGCGCAGGCGGACAAGCTCGGCTTCTACCCCTTCAGCGTCAACCCCCAGCAGGAGAACCCGGCACGCGGCTACATTGTCTCGGCCAACTACCAGCCTCCGGCGGCAGTGCCGATACCCGGTTACTACAACCTGCCGGACCGAGGCCGCCAGCTCGATCGCCACTTGGCCAACCCCGATGTGAAGTGGGATACCCAAAATAGCCAGGCGCTGCAGTTGGACACTGCCAGCGACTATGGCCCGCGCACCCTTGCACCACTGCTGGCAACGCTACGCGCAGTGGCCGAAGGGGACGAAGAGAAGGAGCTGGTCGAGCAACTGGCAGCCTGGAGCGGCGACTACCCGCTCGACTCGACCAGTGCCACGCTGTTCAACCAGTTCCTCTACGAGCTGGCATTCGCGGCCCTGCATGACGAGCTGGGCGACACCTGGTTCCCGGTACTTATCAGCACCCGCGCCATCGACGCCGCCCTGCCGCGCCTGGCGGCGGATGCCGATTCGCCGTGGTGGAACACCCGCGGAGCCAACCAGCGCACCGACCGTAACGCCGTGGTGCGCATGGCGTGGCAGAACACCTTGAAGCACCTGCGGGAAACCCTGGGCAACGACCCGGCCAGTTGGCAGTGGGGCAAGGCCCATACCCTGACCCACAACCACCCGCTGGGGGTCAAAAAGCCGCTGAACCTGCTGTTCAACGTCGGCCCGTTCGCCGCACCGGGCACCCATGAAGTGCCGAACAACCTCTCGGCGAAGATCGGCCCGGCGCCATGGCCGGTGACCTATGGGCCGTCGACGCGGCGGCTGGTCGACTTTGCCGATGCCGGGCAGGCGCTGACCACCAACCCGGTCGGGCAGAGTGGCGTGCCGTTCGACAGGCATTTTGCGGATCAGGCCGAAGGGTATGTGCAGGGGCAGTACCAGAAGGCGCAGATGGGGGTGATTCCGGCGCAGAGTACCTTGCGTCTGGTGCCAGCTCAGTAAAGGGGCTGCAAAGCGGCCCCGACAATTTCGAATACCCTACAGCACTCCCAGCCGAGACCCATTCCATGCAAAGACACTTCATCGAAATCGACGGCGCCCGCATGAGCTACATCGACCAGGGCCAGGGTTTCCCGGTCCTGCTCGGTCACAGCTACCTGTGGTCCGCCGAGATGTGGCAGCCACAAATCGAAGCCTTGTCAGCACACTTCCGCGTCATCGTCCCCGAACTGTGGGGCCACGGCGGCTCCGATGCTCCGCCTGCCACGACCATCGACATGAACAGCTTGGTCCACCAGCACCTGACGTTGCTGGACAAACTGGAAATTACCAAGTGCCACCTGGTCGGGCTGTCGGTAGGCGGTATGTGGGGGGCACCGCTGGCTGCTACCCACCCTGAACGAATTGATCGCCTGGTGCTCATGGACACTTACCTGGGCGCCGAGCCGGAGGAAACTCGGCTCAAGTATTTCGCCTTGCTGGATACCGCCAGCGCAGCCGGCGAATTCAGCGACCCGTTGCTCGACATCATCGTGCCTATTTTTTTCCACGCAGGCGGCCAGACCGTGCCTGAAATCCGTGAGCGGTTTCGTGCTCAGCTGAAGGCAAGCAGTGCACAAATCATTCGCGAGAGCCTCGATCCCATGGGGCGGATAATCTTTGGACGACACGACCTGCTGGCGCAACTCGAGCAGCTGCCGAGCGAGAGAACCATCCTGATGTGCGGCGACCAGGACATTCCGCGGCCGCCGGAAGAGTCCAATGAAATGGCGCGGATCATTGGCTGCCTGGCGGCGCAGATTCCGTTTGCGGGGCATATCTCCAGCCTGGAGAACCCGCGGGTGGTGAATGAGTTCCTGTTGAACTGGCTACCGCGTAACCAGTGAGATCGCCGGGGCTGCTTTGCAGCCCTTGTGGGAGCGGGTTTACCCGCGAAGCAGGCAACGCGGTGGATGGCACGGGCTTCGCCCGTGTTCGCGGGTAAACCCGCTCCCACAGGTAACTATGCCCACACATAAAAACGCCGACACAAGGGTGTCGGCGTTGGGTCATGCCAGGTAATGCAAGCGCATCAGAACGCCGGCAGCACCGCACCTTGGTACTTCTTGGCGATGAACTCCTTCACTTCCGGGCTGGTCAGGGCCTTGGCCAGTTTCTGGATGGCTTCGCTGTCCTTGTTGTCCGGGCGGGCGACCAGGAAGTTCACGTATGGCGAGTCGCTGCCTTCGATCACCAGCGCGTCCTTGGCCGGGTTCAGGCCGGCTTCCAGGGCGTAGTTGGTGTTGATCATGTCCAGGTCGACCTGGTCCAGCACGCGCGGCAGCATGGCCGACTCAAGCTCGCGGAACTTCAGCTTCTTCGGGTTCTCGGCAATGTCCTTGGGGGTGGCCAGGGCGTTCTTCGGATCCTTCAGGGTGATCAGGCCAGCCTTCTGCAGCAGTAGCAGGGCGCGGCCGCTGTTGCTGCCCTCGTTAGGGATGGCAACGGTAGCGCCTTCTTTCAGTTCGCTCAGGCTCTTGACCTTCTTCGAGTAACCACCAAAGGGTTCGACATGCACGCCGATCACGGTTTCCAGGTGGGTGCCCTTGCCTTCGTTGAAGTTCTGCAGATAAGGCAGGGTCTGGAAGTAGTTGGCGTCCAGGCGCTTCTGGTCAACCTGCACGTTCGGCTGCACGTAGTCGGTGAAAACCTTGATCTGCAGGTCCACACCTTCCTTGGCCAGGGTCGGCTTGATCAGCTCGAGGATTTCGGCGTGCGGTACCGGGGTGGCGGCGACAACCAGTTTCTCGGCGGCGGTAGCCAGGCCGGCAAACGACAGGGCAGCGGCCAGGGCAGTGGTCAGCAGGGTCTTCTTCATGGTGATCCTTGTTCTGGTTCTGGGCCATCGACGATGGCGAATCGGGTGCCCAACCGGTTCACCAGCGGGCGTGAGGCGGACAATACCCAGATTTTTTATTCCGTAAAAATATCTTTTATTTAGCTGCTTATTCCAAAAACAAAATGCTATCAGCCATTTTGCTTTTGAGCAGTGCCTAGCGCGCAGGGTCGGGCAGGTCCAGGTCCTCTGCCAGGATCTCCTCGCCATCATTCAGCAGCAAGGCAAAGTGGATGACATTCTCCAGTTCACGGGTGTTGCCGGGCCAGGGGTGTGCCTCCAGCGCCTGCTGTGCCGCCTCGCTAACCAGCGGCACAGGCCGCTGCAGGCGCACGCTGTAGATGCCCACGAAGTACTCGGCCAACGGCAGAATATCGCCCGGCCGCTCGCGCAGTGGCGGCAGCTCCAGCGTGCCCTCGCGCAGGTACTGGTACAGGCGCTCGTTGAAACGCCCCGCGCGCACCACCCGCGCCAGGTCGATACTGGTGGCGGCTACCAGGCGCACGTCCACCGGTTGCGGCTGCTGCGCGCCCACCCGGGTAACCTCACGGTTTTCAAGGGCGGCCAGCAGCTTGCCCTGGATGGCCAGCGGCAAGTCGGCGATCTCGTCCAGGTACAACGTGCCGCCGTTGGCCGAGCCGAACCAGCCGGCACGGCTGCTGGCTGTGCCGCCTTGGCTGCCGGCACTGTAGCCGAACAGCTCGGCATCGGCGTAGGTGGGGCTGATGGCAGCGCAGTTGACCGACACGAACAACCCGCTGCGGTCACTGGCACGGTGGATCTGCCGAGCCAGCAGTTCCTTGCCGGTACCGGTTTCGCCACGGATCAGCACTGGCAAGGGTTGTGGCGCCAGGTGCTCGAGCTCCTCGCGCAGCTGCTGCGAACGTGGGTCGATGAACACCAGCGCCTTGGCGCGGATGCTCAGCGGGCTCTTGTCCAGTTCAGGGAAGGTCAGCAACGGCTGGCCAAAAGGGTTTTGAAAAGTCATGACGAACTCCCGCCCCAGACCTTCAATGGCCGGGCGTCAGGCAAACGGTAAACAGTAAGGGCGATCAGGCGCGGCGCAGTGCGCGCTGCTCGACCCGGCTCTGCAAGCGATACAAGTAGGCGAAACCTTGTTCCCAGCGCTCATGGCCGGACTTGACGTTGATGTGCCCGGCGTTGGTCAGCAGCCCTGCTTCGGCGCCCCAGACCTGGGCCAGATACAACGCCCTTGGCACGCTCACGGCCGGGTCGTTGTCCGAGCTGACCACCTGGCTGGGGAATGGCAGTGCTTCGGTCGGGATCGGCGCGAAGTTGCGCAGAGCCGGCGCGCAGGTTGGCCGCTCTACGTCAGCGGGTGCCACCAGCAGCGCGCCACGTACCCGCCGCAGCAGGGCCGGGCTGGCCTGCGCGGCCCAATGAGCGACGGTTATGCAGCCCAGGCTATGGGCAATCAGAATCACCGGTGAGCGCTCGGCGGCAATCGCCTGCTCCAGTGCCTGCACCCAGTCCTGGCGTTGCGGGGTCAGCCAGTCGTGCTGCTCGACCCGGGCACTGTTGGGCAAGGTGCGCTGCCAGTGACTTTGCCAATGGTTGTCTGGCGATCCTTGCCAGCCCGGCACAATCAGGTAACGAATCGACTCATTGCGCATGGGGACGCCTCCAGTGAGTTTGCGTGCTTGGAGACAAGTATAGGGAGGGAGTTATATCAGTAAAGGAATAAGAAGATATTTATTAATAACCAAAATATCAATATTGTGCGCGCCCCCTGTGGGAGCGGGCATGCCCGCGAAGCAAGCACCGCGGTGGATGGCACGGGCTTCGCCCGTGTTCGCGGGCACGCCCGCTCCCACAGGAATCACGCAAAAAAAGGGGCCATCCCCTGCCAAGAGATATGGCCCCTAAGCACTTGCCTGAAGAAAGTTGACGGGTTCAGCGCGCGGTAATCACCGCCAGCTTGCTGATCCCCGCACGTTCGATAGCCGCCATGGCCCGCGCTGGACATTACCCATTGATCAAGCTCCTGGGGCTCGATTCAGGTGTGTGGCTGAATCATCGGGGTCAGGGGCTTATCTCTCAAAGTAATTTTTAAAATTATGGTTAGAACTTTACTGAATATATTTTTTGAAGGATTGTGGCAAAGCTGCGGAATTCGCGGGCTGTAGCCGGGCGGGCTTTCAATCATGCATTGCCGGCATGCGAAATATTCGCGAAAGGCATGAGATTGCCGCGAGGGCTGCGCCCTCGATCCATCAGGCATAAAAAAACCCGGGACCAACCCCGGGCTTTTTCATTATCAAAGGCGACTCAGATATCCGCCACCTTCTGCCAAACCTTCGGCCGGAAGAACAATGTCTCCCCCCGCGCCAACCCGGTCAGGCTGTCATGGTCCTTGACCACTTCGGCCTCGATCAGCTCGCTCTGCCCCTCCACCTTCAAGGTCACCCGCGTGGTCGCGCCCAACGGCCGAATGTCGCGCACCTCGGCCGCATGGTGCCCTTCGGTCTCGTGCCGCGACAGCGACACTTCGTGGGGGCGGAACAGCACATGATGCCCTTCGCTCAGGGCCAGGCGGTTGGAGTCACCAAGGAAGTGGTAGACAAAATCGTTGGCCGGGTGCTCGTACACCTCGCCCGGCGAGCCGATCTGCTCGATCACGCCCTTGTTCATCACCACGATGCGGTCAGCCACCTCCATGGCTTCTTCCTGGTCGTGGGTGACGAACACCGACGTCAGGTTGATGTCCTCGTGCAGGCGCGCCAGCCAGCGGCGCAGCTCCTTGCGCACCTTGGCATCCAGCGCACCGAAAGGCTCGTCCAGCAACAGCACCTTGGGTTCCACCGCCAGCGCACGGGCCAGGGCGATACGCTGGCGCTGGCCACCGGACAACTGCTCGGGGTAGCGGTCGGACAGCCAGTCCAGCTGCACCATGTTCAGCAGTTCATGCACCTTCTCGGCTATCTTGCTCTCGCTCGGGCGCTCGCCCTTGGGCTTCATGCGCAGGCCGAAGGCAACGTTGTCGAACACACTCATGTGGCGGAACAACGCGTAGTGCTGGAACACGAAACCGACGTTGCGGTCGCGCACGTCATGGCCGGACACGTCCTCGCCATGGAACACGATATTGCCCTGGTCGGGGGTTTCCAGGCCGGCGATGATGCGCAGCAACGTGGTCTTGCCGCAGCCGGACGGGCCAAGTAGCGCCACCAATTCGCCGCTGTTGATGTCCAGGTTGATGTTGTCCAGGGCCTGGAAGCTGTTGAAGCGCTTGCTGACGTTACGAACTTCGATCGACATGAATCATTCCTCCGCGGCGCTGTGGCGCAGGCGGTTAATACGGTTCTCGCTCCACTGCTTGAGCAGCAGGATGAAGAGCGCCAGGATCAGCAACAGGCTGGCCACGCTGAAGGCCGCGACATGGTTGTACTCGTTGTAGAGGATCTCCACGTGCAGCGGCAAGGTGTTGGTCACGCCGCGAATGTGGCCGGACACCACCGACACCGCGCCAAACTCGCCCATGGCCCGCGCGGTGCACAGCACCACCCCATAGATCAGGCCCCATTTGATGTTTGGCAGGGTCACGTGCCAGAACATTTGCCAGCCATTGGCACCGAGCAGGCGCGCGGCCTCCTCTTCCTGCGTGCCCTGCTCCTGCATCAGCGGGATCAGCTCACGGGCCACAAACGGTACGGTGACGAAGATGGTGGCCAGGACGATGCCCGGCAGGGCGAACACGATCTGGATATCGTGGTCCTGCAGCCATGGCCCGAACAGGCCTTGAGCGCCGAACATCAGCACGTAGACCAGGCCGGCGATCACCGGCGACACCGAGAACGGCAGATCGATCAGGGTGACCAGGATACTCTTGCCACGGAAGGTGTACTTGCTCACGCACCAGGCGGCGCTGACACCGAACACTAGGTTCAGCGGCACCGAAATGGCCACGGCGAGCAGGGTCAGCTTCAGCGCCGACAATGCGTCAGGCTCGAAGATCGCCTCGAAGAAGGTGCCGAAGCCGTTCTTCAGCGCCTGCGACACCACGATCACCAGTGGCAGCAGCAGGAACAGCGCGAACACCAGCCAGCCAAGGCCGATCAGGATACGCCGCGAAGTGGCGCTGCCCCGGCGGGCAGCGTTGGCGGCGGCGGTTGCATTCAGGGATGAACTGGACATGCCGGCCTCCTTCAAGGGGTTTCGATGCGGCGCTGCAGCAGGTTGATCAGCAGCAGCAGGATGAAGGAAACCACCAGCATCAGCACGCCGATGGCGGTCGCGCCGGTGTAGTCGTATTGGTCGAGCTTGACCATGATCAGCAGCGGCAGGATCTCGGTCTTCATCGGCATGTTGCCGGCAATGAAGATCACCGAACCATACTCGCCCACGCCGCGGGCGAAGGCCAGGGCAAAACCTGTCAGCCAGGCAGGCAGTAGCGCTGGCGCCAGCACGTGGCGGAACACCTGCAGCGGCTTCGCGCCCAGGCAGGCGGCGGCCTCCTCCACTTCACGTGGGATGTCGGCCAGTACCGGCTGCACCGTCCGCACCACGAACGGCAGGGTGACGAAGGTCAGCGCCAGGGTGATACCCAGCGGGGTGTAGGCGATCTTGAAGCCCAGGTCGGTGGCGAACTGGCCGACCCAGCCCGAGGGCGCGTACAGGGCGGTCAGGGCGATACCGGCTACGGCCGTGGGCAGGGCGAACGGCAGGTCGATCATTGCATCGATGATCTTGCGCCCGGGGAAGGTGTAGCGCACCAGCACCCAAGCCAGCAGGGTTCCGATCAGGCCGTTGATGATGGCGGCGAACAGGGCGGTGCCGAAGCTCAGCTTGAGCGCGGCGATCACCCGCGGCGCACTGATGACGGTCCAGAACTGCTCCCAGGTAAGCTGCGCGGCATGCACGAACATGGCGGCCAGCGGTATCAGCACTATCAGGCTGAGGTACACCAAGGTGTAGCCCAGCGTCAGCCCGAAGCCGGGTATGACGGGGGAAATGCGACGTGACATAAATATCCCTGGTTGAACGCACGAAACCCGGGACAGATCCCGGGCCGGTGCAAGCTTCTGAATCCTGGGGCTGCTTTGCAGCCCAATCGCGACGCAAGGCCGCTCCCACAGGAGATTACGGTTCCTTGTGGGAGCGGCCTTGCGTCGCGAATGGGCCGCATGGCGGCCCCGCTTTTCCTTGGCCCTTACTGTGCCTGATAGATCTGGTCGAACACACCGCCATCATTGAAAAATTTAGGTTGTGCAGTCTTCCAGCCACCAAAGTCCTTGTCGATGGTTACCAGGTCCAGTTTCGGGAACTGCTTGCCAAACTCGGCAGCGACCTTCTCGTCACGCGGGCGGTAGAAGTTCTCGGCTGCGATCTTCTGCCCGGCCGGGCTGTACAGGTGCTTGAGGTATTCGGTGGCAATCTCGGTATTGCCCTTCTTCTCGGCGTTCTTGTCCACCACCGCCACCGGCGGTTCGGCGAGGATCGACAACGACGGCACGACGATCTCGAACTTGTCGGCGCCACCGTCTTCCTTCAGCGCCAGGAAGGCTTCGTTTTCCCAGGCCAGCAGCACATCGCCCTGGCCGTTATTGACGAAGGTGATGGTCGAGCCACGGGCGCCGGTATCCAGCACCGGGACGTGCTTGAACAGCTCCTGCACGTACTCCTTGGCCTTTTCTTCGCTACCGCCGGCCTTCAGGCCATAGGCCCAGGCCGCCAGGAAGTTCCAGCGGGCGCCGCCGGAGGTTTTCGGGTTGGGGGTGATGACCGACACATCCTTCTTGATCAGGTCGCCCCAGTCCTTGATGCCTTTCGGGTTGCCCTTGCGCACCAGGAACACGATGGTCGAGGTGTACGGGGTGCTGGCCTCCGGCAGGCGGGTCTGCCAGTTGTCTGGCAGGGTCTTGCCGAGCTTGGCGACTTCATCGATGTCGCCGGCCAAGGCCAGGGTCACCACGTCGGCACGCAGGCCGTCGATCACCGCACGGGCCTGCTTGCCCGAACCGCCGTGGGATTGCTGGATCTTCACCTTGTCGCCCGGGTGGGCCTGCTGCCAGTGCTTGATAAACTCGGCGTTGTACTGCTGGTACAGCTCGCGGGTCGGGTCGTAGGACACGTTCAGCAGTTCGTAGTCCTTGGCGATGGCGGAACCGGCAAAAACAGCACTGGCCAGGGCGGCAAGCGCATAACGGCGGATGGACATGGTGAAGCTCCCGATTGGCATTTTTCTAGTTTTGAATGTGTGGCGCGATCAGCCGGTCTTGTTGCCGGGCTGCTGCAGGCGGAACTTCTCCTTGCGCTCGATCTGTACGACCTGAGCGTTGTGCACGGTTATCTCCACCGCACCGAATCGCAGGTCGCGCAGAGCGCTCTGGATTTCACGCAGAATGGTGGCTTCGTCCTGACCGTCGATGCTACGCAGAGATGCACTCATGCTCGTTCTCCTTGGAGTGAGGGTGCCGGGCTGAGGTTTGAAGGGGATTTGCGCCTGGCTTGAGGGCAATAGTAGTGAGGCGGGGTTATTCTTAAAAATACTGTTTGAGAATGTTTATATAACCAAAACAAAATACAATTTTGAAAGCGACGGAAGACCCTGTGGGAGCGGGTTCACCCGCTCCCACAGAGCCCGTGCAGGGCTTCAGTTGTGTTTCTGTGGCTCGCGGATCTTGTACCAAGCCACATACAAGGCCGGCAGGAACAGCAGCGTCAGCAGGGTCGCCACGATGATCCCGCCAATCATGGCGTAGGCCATCGGCCCCCAGAACACCTCGCGGGCAATCGGGATCATGCCCAGGCTCGCCGCCGCCGCGGTCAGCAGAATCGGCCGGCGCCGGTGGTTGGTTGCCTCCACCACCGCATCCCACGGCGACAAGCCCTGGGCTTCGAACTCGTCGATCTGCGTCACCAGGATCACCGAGTTACGAATGATGATGCCCGCCAGCGCGAGAATGCCGAGAATCGCCACGAAGCCCATGGGCGTACCTGTGGGCACCAGCGCAATGATCACGCCAATCAACCCCAGCGGCGCCACGCTGACCACCAGGAACAGCTTCTGCACGCTGTGCAGCTGGATCATCAGGAACGTCGCCATCAGGAACAGCATCAGCGGGATGACCTTGCGGATCGGCCCCTGCGCCTTGGCGCTCTCCTCCACCGTACCGCCGGTGGCCACTTCGAAGCCCACCGGCAACTTGCTGGCGAACTCGTCGATCTTCGGCTTCAGCTGGGCCACCAGGTCGGTGGGCTGGATGTCGCCGTTGACCGAAGCCTTGATGGTGATGGTCGGCTTGCGGTCGCGACGCCACACCAGCGGCTGCTCCAGCTCGTAGCGCACGGTGGCGAACGCCAGCAGCGGGATCGAAGTGCCGTTGGGTGTCAGGATCTGCAGGTTCTGCAGGGTATCCGGCGAGCCACGCTCGCTGTCCTCGGCACGGGCGACCACGTCGACCAGGTAGATGTTGTCGTTGACCTGGGTGATCTGCACGCCGCTGACGATGCTGTTCATCACATTGGCCACGTCCTCCGACGACAGGCCCAGCTGGCGCGCCTTGTCCTGGGCGATTTCCACGCGCAGCACCTTACCCGGCTCGTTCCAGTCGTAGATCATCTCGCCGATGTGTTCGTTCTGGTCGAGCAAGGTGGCCAGCTCGATGGCGTGCTTGCGAACCTCGTCGATATTGGCACCGCTTACCCGATACTGGATCGGTCGGCCCACCGGTGGGCCCATTTCCAGCGATTGCACGTTGGTGCCGACGCCAACGAATTCTTCATGCAGGATCTTCTGCAGGCGCTCCATCATGGCCTGGCGTTCTTCGAAGCCCTTGCTGACGATCACCAACTGCGCGTAGTACGGGTTCTGCAACTGCTGGTCGAGGGGCAGGTAGAAGCGGATCGCGCCCTGGCCGATATAGGTACTCCAGTGCACCAGGTCCGGGTCGTCCTTGATCCGCGCCTCGAAACGGTCGACCACCTTGCGCGTCTCCTCGATCGAGGCGTTCTGCGGCAGGTTGAGGTCGACGAGGATTTCCGGGCGGTCAGAGGACGGGAAGAACTGGTTCTGCACGAAGCGTTCGCAGAAGATCGCCAGGGCGAACAACACCACGGTGCCGATGATGGTCAGCCAGCGGTTGCGCATGCACCACAACAAACCATGCTCGAAGGCCCGGCCGACGCGCCCCGGCTCGGCTTCATGGTGTTTGAGCTTGGCACTGCTGAGGATGTGCACGCCTAACACCGGGGCGAAGAATACCGCCACCACCCACGACACCATCAGTGCCACGGCAATTACCGCAAACAGCGTGTAGGTGTATTCACCGGCCGAACTGGCGTTGAGGCCGATCGGCACGAAGCCGGCCACAGTCACCAGGGTGCCGGTGAGCATGGGGAAGGCTGTGGAGGTATAGGCAAAAGTCGCCGCCTGCTCCTTGCTTTCGCCCATTTCCAGCCGTGTGACCATCACTTCCACAGTGATCATCGCATCATCCACCAGCAGGCCCAGGGCGATGATCAGCGCCCCCAGCGAAATCCGCTGCATGGTGATACCGCTGTACTCCATGAACACGAACACCATGGCCAGCACCAGCGGGATCGAGCAGGCCACCACCAGCCCGGCACGCACGCCGAGGCTGACGAAGCTCACCGCCAGCACGATCACCACCGCCTCGAACAGCGCACTGGTAAAGCCGCCGACCGCTTGCTTGACCACCACGGCCTGGTCGGAAACAGTGTGCACCCCGACGCCCACCGGCAGGTCTTCGACCACCTGGTCCATGCGTTTTTTCAGCGCCGCGCCGAACACCTGGATATTGCCGCCGGCCTTCATGCCGATGGCCAGGCCCAACGCCGTCTGGCCGTTGTAGCGGAACATTGGCGAAGGGGGGTCGACGTAACCACGCTCGATATCGGCGATGTCGGCCAGGCGGAAGAAGCGGTCGTTGATCTTCAGGTTGACGGTTTCCAGGTCTTTTTCCGAGGTGAACTGCCCGGAGGTACGCACCGAGATACGTTCCGGCCCGGCCTCGATCACGCCGGCAGGGGTCACGGCGTTTTGCGATTGCAGGGCCTGCATGACCTGGCGCTGATCGATGCCCAGGGCTGCCAGCTTGCGGGTAGAGAAGTTCAGGTACAGCACTTCGTCCTGGGTGCCGATCAGCTCGATCTTGCCGATGTTGGGCACATCGCGCACTTCGGCCCGCGCCTGTTCCACGTAGTCGCGCAGCTGGCGCAGGGTCAGGCCGTCGGCGGTGAAGGCATAGATAGAACCGAACACATCGCCGAATTCATCGTTGAACCCGGGCCCCTGGATGCCTGCAGGGAACTCACCGCGAATGTCCTGGATCTTCTTGCGCACCTGGTACCAGATTTCCGGGATGTCCTTGGCCTTGGTGGTGTCGCGCAGGTACACGTAGACCGTGGATTCGCCGGGGCGGGTGTAGCTTTTGGTGTAGTCGAGGGAGTCGAGTTCCTCGAGCTTCTTCTCGATACGGTCGGTGACCTGGTACAGGGTTTCGTCCTGGGTCGCGCCGGGCCAGCGGGTCTGGATGACCATGGTCTTGATGGTGAACGACGGGTCTTCCTCACGGCCCAGGTTGAAGTAGGAAAAGATCCCCATCAGCAGGCCGACGAACATCAGGTACCAGACGAACGATTGATGCTTGAGTGCCCAGTCGGACAGGTTGAAGCTTCCTTTCATTGCGCATCCTCGTCGAAGGTGACCTTCTGGCCAGGCTTGAGGCTGTTCACGCCCGCAGTCACCACCCGCTCGCCGGGCTGTACGCCCGAGGTCAGGACGATGCTGTCGGCGGTTCGACCGATCAGGGCCACATCACGGGTGGCCACGGTCTTCTGCTGCGTATCAATCACCCATACCTGGGTCTTGCCGTCGCGCTCGAGCAAGGCACTCAAGGGCAGTTCGCTGCGCGGCGACACCTCCGAACTCAGGGTCACGCTGATGGCAGTGCCCAGGTGGAAGGCCGCCGGGGTGCTGGCCAGGGTCAGGCGCGCGCGGCGGGTGCGCGTGGTGGCGTCGGCCTGGGGTTCCAGTTCCCGCAGGCTGGCGGTGGTGTTGATGGTCGGGTCCAGCTGCGAAGCAACGGTGAAGGTCAGGCCTTTGCTCAACTGCTCGGCCAGGCCGATCGGCAGATCGATCACCGCTTCCTTCACATCCGGCCTGGCCAGGGTTACCACGGCCTGGCCGGCGGTGACGGTTTGCCCGGCTTCGGCCTGCCAGGCAGTGATTACCGCGGCGTGGTCGGTGCGCAGGGTGCTGTAGTCGAGCTGGTCACGCGCCTGGCTGAGTGCAGAGCGCGCCTGCTCCAACGCCGCGCTGGTGGTTTTCAGGTTGGTCTGGGCGATATCCAGCTGGGCCTGGGCGCCTACGCCACGGTCATATAGCTGTTGCTGCCGGCGGGCATCGGCCTGGGCGTTGATCCACTGCGCCTGCACCTTGGCCAGGTCGCCTTCGGCGGCGCGCAACTGGTTCTGCTGGTCGGTCGGGTCGAGGGTGGCCAGGGTATCGCCCGGTTTCACCTGGGCGCCCACATCCAGCCAGCGCCGGGCAATACGCCCGGAAACCCGGAAGCCCAAGGTGCTTTCGAAACGGGCCTGGATACTGCCGGCGAAGCGGCCGAGCTGCGACTGCACCTGGGGTTCGACCTTGACCGACAGCACCGGCCGAATCGGTTCCGGCACTTCATCCTCGCTACTGCAGCCGGCCAACAGCACGCCGGCCGACAGCATCAGCAGCAGGCGCTTCATAGCTCACCCCCTTTGGCCTTGGCATCGATCTTCAGCACCTGCATGCCGGGGTGCAGCAACTGCCCGCCATTGACCACCACGGTCTCGCCGCCTTTCAGGCCACTGGCGACCACGATCCTGCCGGTGAGGTAACGGCTGACCTCGACCTTGCGCAGCTCTACCTTGTCACCCTCGCCCACCACCCACACGGCGGGCTCATGCAGGGCTTTGGTCAGTGCCGACCATGGCAGCTCGATACTTGGCCGGCCCTGGGCATTGGTGGTGGCCGTCACCGGTGCACCCAGTTGCATCCCTGGCGGCACATCCCTCAGCCCGACCTTGACCTGTACCGTGCCGCTTTGCGCGGACACCGTGGGGGTGATTTCGCGCACGAAGCCACGGGCCTGGACCTTGGGGTCGTCCAGCAGGCTGACGATCACGCCGGCGTCGCTTGGCGGAGCCACCAGCAGCGATTCGTAGACATTGAACACGGCATCACGGTCGCCATCGGTGGCCAGGCTGAAGATCGGCATGGTCGCCTGCACCACCTGGCCAACCTCGGCCTGGCGCTCGGTGATGACCCCATCGGCCTCGGAGACCAGCGCGGTATAGCTCAGTTGTTCGTTGGCATTGGCCAATTGTGCCTGTGCGGCCTTGAGCGCGCTCTGGTTGCTACGCAGCGCGGCTTCGGCGGAATCGTATTCGCTCTGGCTGGTGTAGCCCTTGGGCAACAGCTTTTGCTGGCGTACGAAGGCAGCGCTGGTCTGGGTGACCCGCGCCTGCGCGGCGAACACCTCGGCCTTGGCCGAGTCGACATTGTTCTGCAGGTCTTTCGGGTCCAGCCGCGCCAACACCTGGTTGGCCTTTACGTGGTCGCCGACATCGACGCTGCGCGAAATGATCTTGCCGCCCACCCGGAACGACAGGTCGGTCTGCACCCGCGCCTGCACATCGCCAGTCAGGGTGACCCTGGCAGCGAAATCGGTGGGGGATACCTGTTGCACGCCTACGCGTGGCAATGTTTCGGTGGTTTCTTCCTTACTACAGCCCGACAGCAGGGACACAAGCCCCAGGCAGACGACCAACAGCGGACGTATCAACGTCATGCAGGCTCCTTGCTTGCGCGCAAATGATTCGTGGGATGCGACTGTTAGCGTAGATCAGGGTTCGATAAACATCACTGACGGGGATCAGTTCAGCATTTTCAGCGCTTGTCGGGCGGGCGGGTCTGCGAATCGGCCGCACAGGTCAGACGGTCCACCAAAAACCTAGCATTTATGCCAGTAGCTGGAAGCATGCGACCGTTACATAGTGAGATGACCTTGGTCGAACCGACAAACTCAGCTACGCCTGGGCAATTTCTGTCAAAGTCTGAAACTGAGAAGCCATATGGACGCGCGCGAAACTTCACTCCGTTTTTACCAGAACAACAGATGTACCACCGAAATCTGCGGGTCTGTAACACGCTCGTATTTTCACCATGAGGGGAACCTCTTGGCACAACGCACGGCAGGTGCAGATACACCGCTTTTACTCTTCGCAGTGAACAGCAGCAACACAGTGATGAGTGCGTTCGAACAGGCTGGTAGAACGCAGTACCGTTATACCCCGTACGGCCAACGCCCGGCCTCTGCCGATTCTAATATGCCTTTGGGATTCAATGGCGAGCAGCTGGACGAAGTAACAGACTGTTACTCGCTGGGTAATGGCTATCGTCAGTATAGTCCCGTGCTGCAGAGGTTGTGCAGCCCCGATGATGAAAGCCCGTTTGAGGAAGGTGGGTTGAACCCCTACGCGTATTGTGTAGGGGACCCGGTGAACAACGTTGACCCCACCGGGCACTTTTCTTTCTCATTACTTTTTATGGCTACGACATAATTAGCCAGCCTTGGAACACTCACTGCAAGTTTTATTGTAAAAGATCCTAAAGCCCGAGATGTTCTACAGGGCGTATCTGGGTTACTTACAGCCGTCGCGCTTGCGGCGGGTGCCTATAACCTGGGTAAGCGCATCCCTCTACGACCATCGCGGGGTGCCCCCGTGGGCAGAGGGAATACTGCTCAACCGCCCGGGATTCCCCAAAACAATAATCACCGAAGTGCCGCGAGAAGCCTAAATTCCGTTCCGCCCGAGAGCAACAACGAGAGTTTCGAACTCAATGGGCTTTACATGGCTCCACGAACGTACATTATCCCTCGAGCAAGGATCCAGCCTAGTGTAGGTTCGAGCACACCAGCGAATTTTGGAAGCACACCAGCGAATAGACATCCAACACCGGGCGCACCAACGACAGAGCTCCCTGCTGGCGTGAAAAAGATTCGTAATTTAAAGAACTGACGGGAATTTATTAGGCATTTCCAGCGCCTGCGCGGGCCTCTTCGCGGGCACGCCCGCTCCCACAGGATGGTCGCCAGCCTCAAGCCTGCGCTGTACCTGTGGGACCGGGCGTGCCCGCGAAAGGGCCGGTACAGGTCAGAGCTGAACTGAAGCCTTGTTCAGTCCCAGTTCGATGTCATCGATCAGTGCTTTGGCAAAGCCACTGAGAATTCTCGCGGCACTACCGGCCAGCCGGTCATTTTCCATCTCGGCTTCGGTCGTCAGGTGATTGATGCACCCGAGCATGACGGAGAGTTCGGAGAAGGCATGGTTGAAAGGGATATTGGCCTGGACGCGGAAAAGGTCCATGCAGGTTTCTTTACCGACGGTGCTGCTGTTTTTTGGGTGATCTGGAACGTGCGTTGTCATGGTCGGAATCCAATGTCGTTTATAGAACCGCCAGCTCATCTTTCTCACGGATAAGGGGTGGCAGCCGTACGCGGGGTGAGAAAACCGAGGACATTGAACCCGGCCAGGCCGAGGCCTGCCCACGCAAGGCCGCCATGACAGGAAGCCTGTTCAACATCGAGCGGGTTTCTCACACCCGGTCACCTTGATTGGCGACTCGACGACGTTATCCCTGGGGCATTTCCCCTACAACAGAGCAGCTTCCACACGGCTCGTAGGATAATTCCCAAGCCGATCCAACTGAAGCCTTTGGTTTGAGTTGATGAAAAGTCGTACACCTTCAGGGCCTCTTCGCGGGTGAACCCGCTTGTATGGTTAGACTTGAA
Source organism: Pseudomonas sp. PNPG3 (assembly GCF_023093815.1). Classification (NCBI taxonomy): domain Bacteria; kingdom Pseudomonadati; phylum Pseudomonadota; class Gammaproteobacteria; order Pseudomonadales; family Pseudomonadaceae; genus Pseudomonas; species Pseudomonas sp. PNPG3. Next base: position 16 of record NZ_JALLKV010000068.1, on the reverse strand, counting down.
GGGGTGGTGGGACTAA